>JBBIPT010000255.1:0-5784 GCA_037442705.1 Anaeromyxobacter sp. | reverse complement strand
GATCGCCTCCCCGGCCGACCCGCGCGCCGCGCTCGACGCGCTCCTCGAGGCGATGCTGGCCCGGCGCGCCTCCGACCTCCACCTCAGCTCGGAGTGCGCTCCCACCTTCCGGATCGACGGGGACATGGTCCCGGACCGGGACTACGGCCCGATCGGCCCCGAGCGGCTGAAGGCCCTGCTCTGGTCGGTGGCCCCGGAGAAGAACCGGGAGGAGTGGCACTCCCGGAAGGACACCGACTTCGCGCACGAGACGCCGAAGGCCCGCTTCCGGGTGAACGTGTTCACGGACCGCAAGGGCATCGGCGCCGTCCTCCGGCAGATCCCGAACGACATCCTCACCGCCGAGAAGATGTGGCTCGCCCAGCCGATCCTCGACCTCTGCTACCTCACGAAGGGGCTCGTCCTCGTCACCGGCCCGACCGGCTCCGGGAAGTCCACGACGCTCGCCGCGCTCATCGACTTCATCAACCGGAACCGGGACGACCACATCATCACGATCGAGGACCCCATCGAGTTCGTGCACCCGAACAAGCGCTGCCTCGTGAACCAGCGCGAGGTGGGGATCCACACCGGCTCGTTCAAGAACGCGCTGCGCGCGGCGCTCCGCGAGGATCCGGACATCGTCCTCGTCGGCGAGCTCCGCGATCTCGAGACGATCGCGATCGCGATCGAGACCGCGGAGACCGGCCACCTCGTCTTCGGAACGCTCCACACGAACACCGCCGCCTCGACGGTGGACCGGATCATCGACCAGTTCCCCGCGGACCGGCAGGCGCAGATCCGGATGATGCTCTCCGAGTCGCTGAAGGGGGTCCTCTCCCAGACCCTCTGCAAGAAGATCGGAGGGGGCAGGGCCGCCGCCCTCGAGGTGCTCCTCTGCAACAGCGGCGTCTCGAACCTCATCCGCGAGGGGAAGACCTTCCAGATCCCGTCGATCATGCAGACGGGGCGCGGCCAGGGAATGGTCACCCTGAACGACGCGCTCTTCGAGCTCGTGAAGAAGAAGGTGGTCGAGCCGAAGGAGGCCTACATGAAGGCCGTCCAGAAGTCGGAGTTCCGCGGGCTCCTCGAGCGCGCGGGCGTGAAGGTGGACCTCGGCGCGGCGGCGTAGCGCCTCCTCGCGGCGCGACGGCTCTTCCGCAAGGCGTCCCGCCGCGGTACACCCGTCGGCCGATGGAACCGCGCGCTGCCGACGGCGAGGCCCCGCTCGCCGCCCTCCTGCCGCCGGAGGGCGAGACCCTCGCCCCCGACGCGATCCTCGACCGGTTCGTCGGATGGGTCGCGGGGACCGGGCTCTCGCTCTACCCGCACCAGGAGGAGGCGATCCTCCAGCTCCTCGACGGCCGCCACGTCGTCCTCGCCACGCCGACCGGCTCCGGGAAGTCGCTCGTCGCGACCTTCCTCCACTTCCAGGCGATGGCGGAGGGGAAGCGCTCCTTCTACACGTGCCCCATCAAGGCGCTCGTGAACGAGAAGTTCTTCGACCTCTGCCGCATCTTCGGGCCGGGCCGGGTCGGGATGATGACGGGGGACGGGGCGGTGAACCGGGACGCCCCGATCGTCTGCTGCACCGCCGAGATCCTCATGAACGTCGCGGTGCGCGAGGACGATCCCCGCGCCGGCGCGATCGTGATGGACGAGTTCCACTACTACGGCGACCGCGACCGCGGCGTCGCCTGGCAGGTCCCGCTCCTCGTCCTCGAGCGGTCCCGCTTCCTCCTCATGTCCGCGACCCTCGGCGACACCCGGGCGATCGAGGCCTCGCTGCGGGAGGTCACGGGCCGGGAGGTCGCGGCGGTCCGGAGCGCCGCCCGTCCGGTACCGCTCGAGCACGAGTACCGGGAGACGCCGCTCCACGAGACGATCGAGGAGCTCGTCTCCGCCGGGAAGGCGCCGATCTACCTCGTGAACTTCACGCAGCGGTCGGCGGCCGAGCAGGCGCAGAACCTCATGTCCGCGAACTTCTCCTCGAAGGAGGAGAAGGCGAGGATCGCCGAGGCGCTCCGCGACGCCCGCTTCGACTCCCCCTTCGGCAAGGAGATCCAGCGCTTCCTCCGCCACGGGATCGGTCTCCACCACGCCGGCCTCCTCCCGAAGTACCGGCTCCTCGTGGAGAAGCTCGCGCAGGGCGGGCTCCTCAAGGTGGTCTCCGGGACGGACACCCTCGGCATGGGCGTGAACGTCCCCATCCGGACGGTCCTCTTCACCCAGCTCTGCAAGTACGACGGGGAGAAGACGGCGGTCCTCTCCGCCCGAGACTTCCACCAGATCTCCGGCCGCGCCGGGCGCAAGGGCTTCGACGAGCGCGGCTTCGTCGTGGCCCAGGCCCCGGAGCACGTCGTCGAGAACAGGAAGCTCGCGGAGAAGGCCGCGCAGGGGAAGAAGGTCGTGAAGCGGCAGCCGCCGCAGAAGGGCTACGTCCACTTCGACCGGAACACCTTTGAGAAGCTCCGCGAGAAGGAGCCCGAGCCGCTGGAGAGCCGGTTCGAGCCGACCTTCGGGCTCCTCGTGAACCTGCTCCAGAGCGAGACGGCGCGGGCCGGCGGCGGCTACGGCCGGCTCGTGGAGATGATCGGCCGGTCGCACGGGAACGATCGGGTCCGGTCGCGGCACCGGCGCTCGGCCGCCCAGCGGCTGCGCACCCTGCGCGCCGCGGGGCTCGTCGAGCTGCGGCAGGTGGACGGCTACCGGGGCGGCTACCTCCGGCCGGCGGCGGGGCTCCAGCGCGACTTCTCCCTCTTCCACACCCTCTCCCTCTACCTCCTCGACACCCTCCCCCGGGTCTCGCCCGAGCGGGAGACCTGGGCGCTCGACGTCCTCTCCCTCGTGGAGTCGATCCTCGAGGACCCCGACGTCGTCCTCTGGAAGCAGCTCGACCGGGCCCGCGGCGAGGCGGTCGCGGAGATGAAGGCGAAGGGGATGGAGTACGACGAGCGGATGGCGGAGCTCGAGAAGGTGGAGTACCCGAAGCCGAACCGGGAGTTCGTCTACGCCACCTTCGACGAGTTCGCCGCGAAGCACCCCTGGGTGGGGCACGAGAACATCCGGCCGAAGTCGATCGCGCGCGAGATGGTCGAGAAGTACATGACCTTCGCCGACTACGTCCGCGAGTACGAGCTCCAGCGCTCGGAGGGCGTGCTCCTGCGCTACCTCTCCGAGACCTACAAGACCCTCTTCCAGACCGTCCCCGAGACCTGGCGGAACGACGAGCTCCTCGACGTCCTCGCCTTCCTCCGCGCCACCGTCCGCGGCGTGGACTCCTCCCTCCTCGACGAGTGGGAGCGGATGCGGGATCCCGCCTACCAGGCCGCCCCGCGCGCCGACCCGCGCGAGGCGCTCGGCCCGCCGCCCATCTGGGCCGACCCCCGCGCCTTCGCGGCGCGCGTCCGGAACGAGCTCCACGCGCTCGTCGTCGCCCTCGCCCGCAAGGACCTCGAGGCGGCGCGGGCGGCGCTCGCGCCCGGATCGGAGTGGACGGCGGAGCGGATCGGCGCGGAGCTCGCGCCCTACTTCGAGGCCCACACCCGGATCGACGTGACCCCCGCCGCCCGCCGCCCGCACAACACCTTCCTGAAGGAGACGGCGCCGCGCCGCTGGGAGGCGGTGCAGCGGATCGCGGACGAGGCGGGCGAGGCGGACTGGATGATCCTCTGCGAGATCGACCTCTCCGGTGCGCACGAACCGGACCGGCCCGTGCTCGACCTCGTCCGGATCGGGACCTAAACGGCCGCTCGCGACTCGTGATCGGCCCCTGGCCTCGGGCCTCGGACCTCAGGCCTCGGGAAAGGCGGCAGAGATGCATTTCCTGAGGCCTGAGGCCTGAAGCCTTGGGTGTTTCCGAATCGCGCTCGGTCGTTTAGTTGCCCCCTTGCGCGAACCCTCGGGGCCCTGGCAGGCTCCGACCCCGCATGAGCGCTCCCGAGGCCGTCCGTCCCACGATCGAGATCACCGCCCGCGCGCGCGAGGCGCTCCTCGCCCACGTGGACGCGCCGGGCGGCAAGGCCCGCTACCTCCGGATTCACGTCGGCCGCGGCTGAGGCGGGTGGAGCTACCACCTGTCTCTGGACGAGACGGCCGACCCGCAGCGCGACGTGGTGATCGAGGAGCAGGGGCTCTCCTTCGTGGCGGAGGCCGGGCAGCGCCACCTCGTGGAGGGGCTCCGGATCGAGGTGCAGGAGGTCTTCGGACGCCAGGGGCTCGTCGCGTACAACGGGCACTTCGAGCCGGGCGGCTGCTGAACGGCCGAGAGGAAGTCTCCTCGCGGCATCCGGCCCCGTTGACACGGCCGCCCCATCTGGCGGATACGGTCGCCCGGATGGCTCCCGCGACCCCCTCTGGAACGAAGCGCTGGCCGCGAGGCCACCGGTTCACGCTCTCCCCGGCCGGCACGGCGGCGGAGGAGGCCTACCGCGCCGCCGTCCTCGGCGCGCGGGCGAGCGGCCGGACGGCCCTCGACTCCGCGCTCGCCGCCTGGGCGGCGCCGCGCGGGGTCGCTCCCGGCGACGGCGTGCTCCTCCAGGAGCTCTCCGGGAAGTGCCTCGGCGTCCCGGCGCTCTGCGAGGCGCTCGAGCACGCCGGGTTCTCGCCGGAAGAGGTCCGGGCGGGCGTCGGCCGGCTCGTCGAGGCGGGGATCCTCCTGCCGGTCCCGCCGCCTTCGCGGCACCTGTCGTAGTCAGGCGCTCACCGTTCGCCCTGAGCCTGTCGAAGGGCGAGTTCGGCGTCCACTCGCGGGACGAGGGCGCGTCACGGATCTGACTCCGCTGGACCCACGCCGGCGCCGGGCCGGCGCGCGAACCGATCCATCCAGTCGTCGCCGAACCACTCGCGCGCGGCGTGCTGGTTGTGGATCCGGCAGAGCACCCGGAGGTTGTCGACCGTGGCGGGTCCACCGCACGCCGCCGGGACGGCGTGGTCGAGCTCGCAACGGAGCGTGGATCCGCAGATCCCTCCGGAATGGAGGGGCCACTGGCACCGGCCGCCGTCCCGCTTCCAGACCTCGCGGCGGACGTGGGCAGGAACCGTGTCCGGCTTGCAGGGGCGCGGCTCGGCCTTCGGTCGGGTGGTCTGGGCCTTCTGCTTCGCGTCCTTCGCGAGGAGGAGGTCGAGCCCGGCCTCGAGGATCGCCTCGGCCGAGGCGCCGGGGTGAGAGTGGGAGAGGGAGGCGCGGGCTTCCTCGAGCTTCTCCAGGAACGCCTTGGAGACGGTGACGTGGAGCCGGCGGAGGTCGGCGGTGAGGGGGACGGTGACGGGGCGGGGCTCGCCGACGGGTGCCCGGGGCAGCGCGGCCTGCTCGTCGCGGAGGAGGGAGGCAAGGCGGACGGTGAGGTCGCGTGCGGAGGTCATGCACGCATCGTCTCATGCGATTTCGGGTGCTCCGGGAACGCGCGTATTCGAGCGCTGCTGCGAGAAGTCGTGCGCGGAGTCGTCGGCGGGGTCCGGGGACGGCTCGCGCCCGTCCACGTTCACCGGAACGCGCGACGGAGGCCTTCTCCCGCTGTCCAAGTTCCGAAGCGTGAGTTGCGCAAGTACCCCGTCAAGCGCGCCGGTCGTCTCTGTTGGGTACACCGTCCGTCACGCGCACCGCCTCCGCTCCCGCCCGCCCTTCGACAGGCTCAGGGCGAACGGGATCCTGCCCGTCCCGGCACAGGCACACGCCCCTCCCCGCGCGAACCCGCTCCCCCCTCCCTCTCATTGCCCCGATCCCCGCGCGCTCGACCCCGCCCCGGCATCGCGACCGGCCCGCCGCCCGGACGACACGGCGCCCCCCTACTCCTCCACCCTCCC
>JBBIPT010000254.1:0-5799 GCA_037442705.1 Anaeromyxobacter sp. | reverse complement strand
CCCGGCGTCGGTGGCGGCGTCCCAGTCGAAGGCCACCGTCGCGTCGTCCCAGTCCCCGGCGTCGCGAGCGCCTCCCGCGAGGACGGGGGGGGTCGTGTCGAGGACGATCCCGTCGGTCCAGGCGGACCAGCCGCTCGCGTTCCCCGCCCCGTCCACCGCCGCGACCCTCGCGTGGAAGGCCGTCCCGTCCGGGCGCGAGGAAGCGGCGAAGGCCCAGGTCCTCGCCGCGGCCGCCGCGTCGAAGGTCCCGATCGCGGCCGCCTCCTGCGGCGCCGTCGCGACCTGGACGCGCCAGCCGGCGATGGAGCCCGAGTCGTCCGTGGCGGTGACCCCGGTCCAGGAGAAGAGGACCGACGGGCCGGTGAAGGCCCCCGCGTCCGTGGGCGCCCCGGCGAGCGTGGGCGGCGTCGTGTCTCCGCCACCACCGCCACCACCACAACCCGTCGCGGCGAGCGCCGCGGAGAGGAGTCCGAAGCCGACGAGCCTCGCGTGCATGGGGACCTCCGGAGCCGGGGGACCCCCGAGCGTAGCAGCATGGGGGGCCGGACGCATCCGCCACCGTGATCGGTCTCGCGGGTCGGGAACGGCCGCCGAGGTGCAGTTCCCGAGGCCTTGGGTTCCGCGCGCTCGGCCGTTCGGCTCCGGCGCGACGAGGATCCGTGTCGATCCTGCGATCCCCTCTCCCCGGCCCTCTCCCCCACCGCTCCGCGGCGGGGGAGGGGGGGGATTCCAACAGCCTGCTGGACGGCCCCTCCCGATCCGTGATCGGCCCCTGGCCTCGGGCCTCGGGAACGACGGCAGAGATGCATTTCCTGCGGCCTGAAGCCTGGCCTGACGAGCCTGACCTGACGCCCGTCACTCCTTGAAGTCGTCGGACCGCAGCCCGTACTTCCGGAGGAGCCGGTGGAGGCTCTCCCGCTCCATCCCGGCCCGCTCCGCCGCGTGGGTCACGTTCCCCTCGAACTCCTTCATGAGGGCGACGAGGTACTCGCGGGAGATCCGGTCCCGCGCCTCGGCGACCGCGTCCCTGTAGGGCATCGTGGCGAGGACCGAGGGCGGGGGCGCCCCTCCGCCCGGCGCCGCGAGCTCCGGCGGCAGGTCCTCCGCCTCCACCGCCTCGCCGGCGGCGATCGCCACCGCCCGCTCCACGACGTTCTCGAGCTCGCGGACGTTCCCGGGCCAGGCGTGCCCCGCGAGCCGCCGGAGGGCGTCCGGCGAGAAGCCGCGGAGCGGCCGCCGGAGGGCCCGGGCGTGCTTCGCGAGGAAGTGGCCCGCGAGGAGCGGCACGTCCTCCGCCCGCTCCCGGAGCGGGGGCAGGGTCACCGTGAAGACGTGGAGCCGGTAGAAGAGGTCCTCCCGGAAGCGGCCGGCCCTCGCCTCCTCGCGGAGGTCGCGGTGGGTCGCTGCGACGACGCGGACGTCCACCTTCACCGGCGTGTTGTCCCCCACCCGGCGGACCTCGCGCTCCTGGAGGACCCGGTTCAGCTTCACCTGCGTGGGGAGCGGGAGCTCGCCCACCTCGTCGAGGAAGATCGTCCCCCCGTCCGCCTCCTCGAAGAGCCCGGGCTTCGCGGCCGCCGCCCCCGTGAACGCCCCCTTCGCGTGGCCGAAGAGCTCGCTCTCCACGAGGTCGCCCGGGAGCGCCCCGCAGTTCACGGGCACGAAGCGGCGCTCCCGCCGGGCGGAGTGGTAGTGGATCGCGCGCGCCGCGAGCTCCTTCCCGGTGCCGGTCTCGCCGAGGAGGAGGACGGTCGCATCGACGCTCGCCGCCTTGTCGAGGAGCCGGTAGACCTCCCGCATCGGCGGGCTCCGCCCCACGAGGTTGTGGAACGAGTCCTCCTCGCCCGCCGGGGCGGCCTCCCGCGCCGCGTCCGAGGCCCGCTTCTGCTCCGCCGCCCGCACGACGACCCCGAGGGCCGCGTCCGGATCGAAGGGCTTCTCGAGGTAGTCGAAGGCCCCCGTCTTCATCGCCCGGACCGCGTCCGCGACGGTCGCGTACCCCGTCATCATCACGACCTCGGTGGTCGGGGAGCGGGCCTTCACGGCGGCGAGGACCTCGAACCCGTCCGCGCCGGGCATCCGGATGTCGGTGACGACGACGTCGAAGGGCCGGGTCGCGACGAGGGAGAGGGCCCTGGCGCCGTCGCCGGCGGTCTCCACCTCGTGCCCGCCCTCGAGGATCTTCTCGAACAGCTTCAGCATGTTCTCCTTGTCGTCCACGACGAGGACGCGGGGCCGGGCCGTCACGGCAGCTCCCTCCTCTCCTGCGGGATCCGGAGCGCGAACCGCGCGCCCCCGCCCGGCGCGGTGTCCGCCGCCAGCTCTCCTCCGTGCGCCCGGGCGATCGCGCGCGAGACCGCGAGCCCGAGGCCGGTGCCCCGGGGCTTCGTCGTGTAGAAGGGCTCGAAGAGCTTCGCCCGCCCCTCCTGCGGGATCCCCGGCCCCGAGTCCTCCACCGCGACCTCGACCGCCCCGTCGCGCTCCGAGAGGAGGACCTCCACCCGCCCTCCGGCCCCGGCCGCCTCGGCCGCGTTCCGGACGAGGTTCACGAGCACCTGCCGGAGCTTCTCCGGGTGGCCCGGCGCCGCCGCCGTCCCTTCCACGCGGACCTCCACGCCGTCGAGGAGCCGCGCCTCCCGCAGCCGGGAGACGACCTCCTCGGAGAGGGCGCGGAGGTCCACCGCCGCGGAGCCGGCGGGGAGCGGCCGGGAGAGGTCGAGGAGCCCCTCCACGATCTCCTTCGCCCGCAGGGTCTCCTCCTCGATCACGCCGAGGTCGTCGGCCGCCGCGCCGTCCGCCTTCTTCCGGAGCAGCTTCGCGTATCCGAGGATCACCCCGAGGGGGTTGTTGATCTCGTGGGCGACCCCGGCGGCGAGCCGCCCGATCCCCGCGAGCTTCTCCGCCTCGAGGACCTTCGCCTGGTGCTCCTTCAGCGAGGCGGTCATCTCGTTCCACCGCTGCGCGAGGGCCTCGAGCTCCGGGGCTCCGCGCACCTCGATGCGGGCGTCGAGATCGCCCTCCGCGATCCGGGCCGCCCCCGCCTCGAGCCGCGCGACCGGCGCCGCCACGGAGCGGGCGAGGAGGAGGCTCACGGCGACCGCGACGACGGGCGCGGTGGCGAGGAGCGCGACGAGGATCATCCGGGTGCGCCGCTCGATGTCCGCCACCTCGATCCGCACCTCGCGGATCCGGAGCCCGAACCGCTCCACGAGGGCCTGCGTGAGGTCCTGGATCCGCGTGACGACGAGCTGGGCCCGGTCGTGCTCCGCCTGCACGTCCCCCCGCTCGCCCCGCAGGACGGCCGGGACGATCCGGTCGCGGAAGATCCCGTCGAGCCGGACGCTCTCCTCCTCGATGGAGTCCACGAGCACCCGCTCCTCGGGGAACTCCGCGGACTGCCGGAGGGCGCGGGTGAGCCGGGCGACCTGCTCCCGCGCCTCCCCGTAGAAACCGAGGTGGGAGGCGTCGCCGATGATGATCGTGTGCGCCTGGTGGGCGTACTGATCCCGGACGGCGCTCGCGAGCTCCAGGGCGAGCCGGACGCCGTCCTCGTGCCGCTCCGTCTCGGCGAGCCCCTCCTGCACGCGGGCGAACCCCGCGAGCGCCACGGCGGAGGCCGTGGCGATGAGCAGGACGAGCGCGCCGAAGCCGAGCGCGAGCCGCCGTGCGGTGCCGAAACCCCCGAAACCCTGCCGTCTCATCGTCCCTCCCGGGATCCGCCCGGGCGTGACCGCTCTCGTCACAGTGTAGCCGGAGCGGGTACGCACCGCCTCGATGGCGCCCGGGAATCCCCGGCCTTATCCACCTCTCCGCTCCCGGCACGCCCCATGCTGAAGGGGCCATGCGAACCCGAAGCCAAGGAGAGAACATGCGCCTCTGGAAGCTCGTCCCTGCCGCCCTCCTCGCCCTCGCGGCGACCCCCGCCGACGCCCACTGCGGGAAGTGCGGCGGCGATCACGCCGCGCACGGCGAGAAGGCCGCGTCGCCCCCGAGCGCGGGCAAGCTCGACAAGGGGGTCCGCACCTTCGAGCTCTCGGTGACCCAGGAAGGCTTCACCCCGGCGGAGATCCGGGCGAAGTCCGGTGAGAAGGTGAAGCTCGTCGTCACCCGCAAGGTGGACCGGACCTGCGCGACGGAGATCGTGATGAAGGATCTCGGCGTGAACGAGCCCTTGCCGCTCGAGAAGGCCGTCGTCGTCACGGTGCGCCCGCAGAAGAAGGGGGAGTACCGCTTCGCCTGCGCGCACGGCCACATCTCGGGGAACCTCGTCGTCGAGTGACGCCGGCGGTCCCGGCCCACCCGCGGCCTCGCCCCAGAAGGGCGAGGCCGCGGCCGTCTTCGGGCTCGCCACGCCCCCGGACGAGCCGCGCCCCGGTGGCATGCGCGATGCTATGCGTGCCTGCGTGCCCATCCCATACGCGAACCTTCGCCCGAGAGATCCCGCGCGCGCCTTCGTCGCCCTCGCCGCGGGAGCCCTCCTCGCGGCAGCTCCCGTGAACGCCGCCGATCCCGGCCCGCCCGTGGATCCGGAGCTCGCCCGGCTCGTCGAGGAGGCGCTCGCCGCGCGCCCGGAGCTCCGCGAGGCGGAGGCGCGGCTCCGCGCGGAGCGCGAGCGCGTGCCGCGCGAGGGCGCCCTGCCCGATCCCGTGCTCTCGCTCGGCCTCCAGAACGACGGGTTCGGCGAGCTCATGATCGGCGAGATGGAGGGGAGCTTCTACAGCGTGATGGCGTCCCAGGCCTTCCCCTGGCCCGGGAAGCGGGGCCTCCGGGCCGGCGCGGCCTCGCTCGCCGCCGGCCAGTCCGCCGCGGCCCTCGCGCGGACGCGCCTCTCCGTCGAGGCCGACGTCCGGCGGGCCTGGGTGGACCTCCTCCTCGCCCGCGGGCGCCTCGACCTCCTCTCCCGGCTCGAGGTCGTCTGGCAGAAGTCGGAGGGGATCGCGCGGGTCCGCTACGAGGCCGGGGAGGGCGCGCAGTCCGATCTCCTCCGCGCCCAGCTCGAGCGCACCCGGCTCCGCCAGCGCCGGATCGCCCTCCTCGCCGAGGAGGCGACCCGGGTCCAGGCCCTGAACCGCATGCGCGGGAAGCCGCTCGACGCGCCCGTGGAGACGCGCGCCCTGCTGCGCGACCTCCCGGAGCCGGTGCTCGCCGAGCCGGCCCAGGCCCTCGCCGACGCCGAGGCGCGGAGCCCGGAGCTCGCCTCCGCGAAGCTCGGGATCGCGCGCGCCGAGCGGCAGCTCTCCCTCGCCCGGCGGGACTACTACCCGGACGTCACGGTGAGCCTCGGGGTGATGCCCCGGGGCGGCCCCTTCGATCCCATGTGGCAGGCGAGCGTCTCGATCCCCATCCCGGTCTGGGCGGGATCGAAGCAGTCCCGCGCCGTCTCGGAGCGGCTCGCCTCCCGCGAGGCCGAGTCGGCCTCCGCGGACGCCGTAGCCGAGATCCTCCGGCTCCGGGTGGCGGAGCGCCGGACCGCGCTCGACTCCCTCCTCGCGACGCTCCGCCTCTACCGCGAGGGGCTGCTCGTCCAGTCCACCGCCACGGTGGACTCCGCGCTCGCCCAGTTCCGGGTGGGGCGCGTGACCTTCGCCACGGTCCTCGAGGCGATCGCGGGCTACGTCGCGGACGAGGAGGCCTACCTCGCCGCCGCCGCCGCCGCGCAGCGGGTCGCCATCGCCCGGTTCGAGGTGAGCCTCGACCCCGTGGGCGCCGCCGCCGCGGCCGGCGGAGGCGGGGGCATGCCGGGAGCCGGCGCGATGCGCCAGGGCGGGGCCGCCCCCTCCGCTCCTTCCGGGGCCGCCC
>JBBIPT010000253.1:0-5806 GCA_037442705.1 Anaeromyxobacter sp. | reverse complement strand
CCCCGCCGGGCGAGCGCCCGCCGGTGCCCGGGAGAGCGAGCGGGCCGGCGGGCGGGGCCGTCAGGCGGCGGGGGGCAGGGCGCCGAGGAGGGGCTCCCGCGCCGAGCGAGGCCGCGCCAGGAGCATCTGGACGTCTCCGAGGTGACGCTCGGCGTAGGCCGCCTCGCAGGAGGCGAGGTAGTACTCGAAGTTGCGGAGGAACCGCTCGGAGCGGCCCTGCGCGCGGGCCTGGTCCCAGCTCGCGAGGAGCCCGTGCCGCCAGTCGCGGAGCGTCCGCGCGTAGTGGGGGCCGATCTCCTCGAGGTGGAAGAGGCGCAGGTCGCTCGCCCGGGAGGCGGCGGAGAGGAGCGCCGCGGTCGAGGGGATGCAGGCGCCGGGGAAGACGAGGCGGTTCACGTGGTTCGGCTCCCGCTTCGACTGCTCGAAGCGGTGGTCCGGGATGGTGATCGCCTGCACGAGGGCGAGGCCGTCCTCGTGGAGCCGCTCCCCGAGCACCCGGAAGTAGTCCTCGAAGTGCTCCCAGCCGACCGCCTCGATCATCTCCACCGAGACGAGCCGGTCGAAGCGGCCCCGGAGCTCGCGGTAGTCCGCGAGGAGGACCTCGACGCGCTCTTCGAGCCCCTCCTTCCGCACGAGGTCGCGGACGAAGGCGTGCTGCTGCCTCGACAGGGTCGCCGTGGTCACGTGGACGCCGTGGCGCCGGGCGGCGCGGATCGCGAGCGCGCCCCATCCCGAGCCGATCTCGAGGAGCTTCTGCCCGGCGCGGAGGTCGAGCTTGCGCAGGATCCGGTCGATCTTCGCCTCCTGGGCGTCGGCGAGCGTCGTGTCCGCCCGCCCGTAGATCGCGCAGGAGTAGGTCATCGAGGGATCGAGGAAGAGGGAGAAGAACTCGTTCCCGAGGTCGTAGTGGGCGGCGATGTTCTCCCGCGCCCCCTCCACGGTGTTCCTCCGGGCGCGGTGCCGGACCCGCTGGAAGACCAGTAGATGGCGAGGACCACCTTCGCGGTCATCGCGGGGAAGCGGACGAGCGCGGAGGCGAGGGCGGTCCCCGTCGCCTCCCCAGGGTCGGGCCGTCCGGGCCGTTCGCCGCGAGCTCCTTCGCCTCGCGGTTGAACCGGGCCACGTCGAGGAGCATGCGGTGGAAGGACGGGCGGAGGGCGTTGAGCCGCTGGGCGAAGAGGGTGTCGAGGCTCGACCCGCGCCACTCCCGCCCCGTCCGCTCGTCGCGGACCGAGAAGCTCATGTCGGAGGCGCGGGTCTCCACGCCGAGCCGCGCGAACAGCCGGGTGAGCTCGGGATAGGTCTCCTCGTTGTAGACGATGAAGCCCGTGTCCACCGCGACCCGCACGCCCGAGACCTCCACGTCCTGCGTGTGCGTGTGCCCGCCCAGGTGATCGCCCCCCTCGAAGAGGACGACCTCGTGCTCCTCGTGGAGGTGATGGGCGGCGACGAGCCCGGAGATCCCGCTTCCCACGATGGCGATTGTCATGATTTGAGCGAGTTAATCCGGATGAAACCGATTAAAAAGCCCCCCATGGGGCCCCCCGCGGAGCGGGAACCCGACCCTCGCCTAACCCCGCGACTTCCGTTACAAAGGCCGGCCCATGATCTCGGTTCAGAACGTCACCAAGGCCTTCGGCCCGAAGAAGCTCTTCGAGGACGTGGACGTGAGCTTCGCCCCGGGCAACCGGTACGGCCTCACCGGCCCGAACGGCGCCGGGAAGACGACCTTCATGAAGATCCTCTCCGGGGACGAGGAGGCGGACACCGGCAAGATCTTCCGCCCGCGCAAGCTCGGGATCCTCCGGCAGGACCACTTCAAGTACGAGGACAACCGGGTCCTCGACGTCGTGCTCATGGGGAACGACGCGCTCTGGGAGGCGATGACCGAGAAGGAGCGGCTCCTCGCGAAGGACGAGGTGAGCGAGGAGGACGGGGTCCGGCTCGCCGAGCTCGAGGCGGTGATCGCGGAGGAGGACGGCTACGCGGCCGAGGCGGACGCGGCGGAGCTCCTGCAGGGGCTCGGGATCGAGCAGCCCTGGCACGACCAGCCGATGCGCGCCCTCGCGGGCGGCTACAAGCTCCGCGTCCTCCTCGCGCAGGCCCTCTTCGGCAAGCCGCAGGGGCTGCTCCTCGACGAGCCGACGAACCACCTCGACATCGAGTCCATCCGCTGGCTGGAGCGGTCCCTGCGTGCCTACGAGGGCGTGCTCGTGACGATCTCGCACGATCGGCACTTCCTGAACGCCATCTGCACGCACATCGCCGACATCGACTACGAGACGATCATCACCTACCCCGGCGGCTACGACGACATGGTCCGGCAGAAGGGCCAGGTCCGATCCCGGGTCGAGCAGGACAACGCGGAGAAGAAGAAGAAGATCGCCCAGCTCCAGGAGTTCGTCGCCCGCTTCCACGCGGGCACCCGCGCCTCCCAGGTGCAGAGCCGGATCCGGGCGATGCAGAAGCTCCGGCTCGAGGACCTGAAGCGGTCGAACATCCAGGCCCCGTTCATCAAGCTCGAGCAGAAGGCCCCCTCCGGGAAGCAGACCCTCACGATCGAGGGGATCGCGAAGAGCTACGGAGGGAACGAGGTCATCCAGCCCTTCGACGCGCTCGTCACCCGCGGCGAGAAGGTCTGCATCATCGGGAAGAACGGCGTGGGGAAGTCGACCCTCGCGAAGATGCTCGCGGGCGCGATCCAGCCGGACCGGGGCCACGTGAAGTGGGGCCACCAGGCCCAGGTCGGCTATCTCCCCCAGGACCAGGCGGGGGCGATCCGGCCGGGGACGACCGCCTTCGGCTGGCTCCGGGAGATGGAGGACAAGATGACGAACGAGGAGATCTCCGGCCTCCTCGGGCGCATGCTCTTCTCGGGGGAGGAGCGGATGAAGCCGACCGCGACCCTCTCCGGCGGCGAGACGGTCCGGCTCCTCCTCTCGAAGCTCATGCTCTTCAAGGACAACGTCCTCGTCCTCGACGAGCCGACGAACCACCTCGACCTCCAGTCCATCGCGGCGCTCTCCGACGGGCTCCAGCGCTACGAGGGGACGGTGATCGTGGTCACCCACGACCAGGAGCTCATCCGCGAGGTCGGCTCGAGGATCTGGTCCCTCCACCACGGCGGGCCGGTGCTCGACTTCCCCGGCACCTTCGACGAGTTCGTCGACAAGCACCCCGACCTCGCCTCGAGCCACCACTAGCGGCCGAACGCGATTCGGAAGCACGACGAGGCTTCAGGCCTCAGGCTTCTGGCAGCTTCTGGCCTGAGGAAATGCATCTCCGCGGCCGTTCCGGAGGCCTGAGTCACCGCCCGAGCACGCGCGCGAGCAGGTCGGGGCGGTCGGTGACGATCCCGTCCACCCCGAGGGCGAGGAGGTCGCGCATCTCCTCCTCCGCGTCCACGGTCCAGACGTGGACGGGGACGCCGCGGCCGTGGAAGTAGGCGACGACCGCGGCGTCCACGACGACGAGGCCGCCCATCCGGTGGGGCAGGTCGGCGAGGTCGAAGCCGCTGGGGCAGCAGGCCCCGTCCGCGCCGGACTTCGCCGCGAGGACGTGGCAGGTCGCGGCCTCCTGGGGGAGGAACCGGCAGACCCCGGGGAGGAGCGCGCCGAGGCGCGCGGCCTGGGCGTCGGAGAAGGAGCCCACGCAGACGCGCCCCTCCGCCCCCTCCTCCCGGAGGGTCCGGGCGAGCCCCTCCGCGAGGGCGGGGTCGTCGCTCTTCGCGTCCACGTTGAAGCGCAGGCCCGGGTGGCGGCGGAGCGCCTCCGCGAACGGCGGGATCCCGACGCCCGTGCCCCGGAGCGGGAAGGTCGCGCCGCCGTCCTGCGAGAACCCGTGGGCCGCGTCGAGGCGCGAGACCTCCGCGAGCGTCCGCTCCTCGATCGTCCCCGGCTCGCCCGTGATCCGGGAGGTCTCCTCGTCGTGGAAGACGACGACGACCCCGTCCTTCGTGAGGCGGACGTCCGTCTCGATCGCGTCCGCCCCGAGGGCGGCGGCGCCCGCGAAGGCGGGGAGCGTGTTCTCCGGGGCGAGGGCGCTCCCGCCGCGGTGGGCGACGAGCCAGGGCCCGGGGAGCGCGAGGTACGGGTGGCGCGCCATGTCCACGGCGTACCGCGACGCGCGCGGGAAGGCCAGGGGGCGCGCGGGCCCCGGGCGCCCGCCGCCTCGAAAACGGGGGCGTCCAGGGGTAGAAGGGGGCGTGCGCAGGCAGGTGAAGAGCGAGGGGGTCCGCCGGGAGCTCCTCCCCGGGACCTCCACGCGGCTCCTCCAGGAGCTGCACCTCCTCACACGCGCCGGCGACCTCAACGCGGACAGCCTGCGGAAGCTGAAGCAGGTGAACCACCTCGCGGGCCTCCTCCAACCCGCCCTCGACGACGTCCTCGCCCGCTTCGGGGACCCGGTCGTCGCCGACTGCGGGGCGGGGAAGAGCGCCCTCGGCTTCGTCCTCTACGAGCTCTTCCTCGGCCCCGCGGGGAAGGGGACGCTCCTCGCGCTCGAGTCCCGCCCCGACCTCGCGAGGGGCGGCGGGGAGCGGGCCCGCCGCCTGGGGTTCGAGCGGCTGCGCTTCCTCGAGGGGGCGATCGAGGAGGCGCCCGTCCCCGAGCGGATCCACCTCGTCACCGCCCTCCACGCCTGCGACACGGCCACCGACGACGCGCTCCTCCTGGCGGTGAGGAGGAACGCGGACCACGTCGCGGTCGTGCCCTGCTGCCAGGCCGAGGTCGCCCGGCAGCTCGCCGCCGCGAAGGACCCCGCCCCCGCGATGGCGCCGCTCTTCGAGCACCCCTGGCACCGCCGCGAGTTCGGGTCGCACCTCACGAACGTCGTCCGGGCCCTCGCGCTCGAGGCGAGCGGCTACCGGGTGACGGTGACCGAGCTCACGGGCTGGGAGCACTCCGCCAAGAACGAGCTCATCCTCGGCCGGAAGGTCCGGGCGGCGGCGCGCGAGGCGAGGGTCCGGCTCGACGCGCTCCTCGCCGCCACCGGCGTGCGGCCGAAGATCGCGCGGGAGCTGGGGCTCGCGTGACGGGAGGCGGCCTCGCGGGCGTGCGGCGGCGAATCGGGTCTTCCCGAGGCCCGAGGTCAGGGTTCGATCACGAATCGCGAGCGGCCGTCTAGAATGGCCCGGGGGCAGGCGGCGCGGCCGCGTGGAGAGACGACGATGGCGACGGGGAACCGGCGGAGGAGGCGGCGGTGAGCGGATCCCCGCTCCTCCTCGCGGCCTTCCGGCCGGAGCTCGCCGGCCTCGACGAGGCGCCGCCCGCGGGCTGGCGGGTCGGGACGGCGGGCATCGGCGCGGTCGCCGCCGCCGCGGGGACGGCGCGTCTCCTCGGCGACCTCCGGCCCGGGCGCGTCCTCTTCCTCGGGACCTGCGGCGCCTACGACGAGCGGCTCGCGGTGGGAGACCTCCTCCTCGCCTCGGCGGCGATCGCCACGTCGCTCGACGAGGTGGAGGGGAGGGCCTACCGGCCCGAGGCGGAGCGGGTCCGGTTCGAGGCCACCTGGCGCCTCCCGGCGCCCCTGCCCCTGCACGCCGTCGCGGTGCCGCCGGCGATCACGAGGACCGCCGAGGGGGCGCGCCGGCTCGCCGCCCTCGCCGCGGCCGAGCACCTCGAGCTCACCGGGGTCTTCGCCGCCTGTCACGACGCCGGGGTCCCCGTCGCCGCGGCGCTCGCCGTGGCGAACCGCGTGGGGCCGGACGCGCACGCGGAGTGGCGCGCGAACCACGCGCGGGTGAGCCGGGTCCTCGCCGCCGCCCTCGGCCCCGTCCTCGCGCGGACCTGAGCGGCTGCGCCCATCC
>JBBIPT010000252.1:0-5806 GCA_037442705.1 Anaeromyxobacter sp. | reverse complement strand
CCTCGACGCCCTCGCCCGCGCGGCGCGGGCGGCGGTGGGCGGGCAGGGCGTGCAGCTCCAGTACCTCGTCGTCCGGTCGCTCGAGGGCGAGCCGATCGAGGACTACTCGATCCGCGTCGCGGAGGCCTGGAAGATCGGGACGAAGGGGAAGGACGACGGCGTCCTCGTCACCGTGGCGGTGGAGGACCGGACGGTGCGGATCGAGGTGGGCGGCGGGCTCGAGGGCGGCCTCACCGACGTGCAGTCCTCGCGGATCATCCGGAACACGATCGCGCCGGCCTTCCGGGCCGGGCGCTTCGGCGACGGGCTCCACGACGCGGGCGTCCAGATCCTCGGGGCGCTGGGCGCGCTCCCGTCCGGCGCCCGGGAGCGCGGCGGCGGCGGGCGCGGCGTCACGGGGCTCCCGATCGGGCTCGGCTCCCTCTTCCCGATCCTCGTGGTGTTCTGGATCGTGGGGAGCGTGCTGCGCGGGTTCGGCGGGAGGCGGCGGCGCTCGCTCTGGTGGGGCGGCGGCCCCTGGATCGGGGGCGGCGGGGGCGGCTTCGGCCGGTTCGGCGGTGGCGGCGGGGGGAGCTGGGGTGGCGGGGGCGGCGGCTTCTCGGGCGGCGGCGCCTCCGGGCGCTGGTAGGGGAGGGCGAAGATGGTCGAGCGGTTCTTCGACGAGGCGGCGCGGGCGCGGATCGCGGAGGCGGTCCGGAAGGCCGAGGCGCTCTCGCGCGGCCAGATCGTCCCGGTCGTCGTGGAGAGGAGCGACGCCTACCCCGAGGTCCGCTTCCGCGGCGCGCTCCTCGCGGCCGGGATCGTCACCGCCGCCGCGCTCGCCTGGGGAGTGCCCTCCGCGGCGGAGGTCGTCGCCCTCCAGCTCCTCGCGGGGATCGCCGGCGCGCTCGTCGCGGCCTGGGATCCCGTGGAGCGGCTCCTCGCCGGGACGAGGGCGATGGACGAGGCGGTCCGGGCGCGGGCGGCCCACGCCTTCCACGAGCACGGGCTCCACCGGACCGCGGAGGGGACGGGGGTCCTCCTCTTTGCCTCGCTCTTCGAGCGGGAGGCGGTCGTGATCGGCGATCGCGGGATCCACGAGAAGATGGGGGAGGAGTGGCCGCGGACCGTCCAGGCCCTCGTCGCGGGGATGAAGGCGGGCGATCCGGCGAAGGGCTTCGTGGACGCCGTCGCGATCTGCGGGGCGCGGCTCGCCGAGCACTTCCCGCGGGATCCGTCGGCGCGGCAGGCGCCGAACGAGCTCGAGGACGCGATCCGGACGTCGAGGGGGTAGGGCGCCCGATCGGGCGATGCTGGTTCGATTCCATGCCCATTCGGGGTTCGACAAGGTCACCACGAACGGATGGAAGGAGATCCGCTCCCCCTGAGCCTGTCGAATTCGACGGTCCGCCGTGCGACCGCACCGGACGAGCGGCGGAACTCCCGGACTGGGTCCCGCGGGATCCCGACCGAGCGTTCCCGGCCCGCGCGGTGACGAAGAGTGAAGCAGGCGGAGATCGAGCCGGATCAGACCTCGGCCAGCCGCGCAACCATGTCGGGGTACTTGCGGACGAGGCCGATCAGCAACGCGGCCTGGGCGTTGGGCTTGGCGCGCCCCTGCTCCCAGTTCTCCAGGGTGCGCGGGTTCGTGCGAAGGCAGGTCGCGAAGAGCGCGCTGGACAGGTGCAGTTGCTTCCGGACCCGGACCAACTCCGCGGGAGACAGATCCGGGGGAGGCTTGAAGGTGACCGCGTGTGTGCGGAGCGTGCGCTTGCCCTCGCGAGTGTCAGCCAGCGCCGCCACGCCCTCGCTCAACTCGGCGAAGAGGTCACGACGTGGAGCGCGCTTCGTGGCGGTGGTCTTCCTGGTGGGCTTCATGGGGACCTTCTCGCTTTCAGCTCTGCCTTGAGGACGTCTCGAACGACCTTGCGTTGCTCGGCGGTGAGGTCGCTGACCTCGCCTTCTCCGTACAGCGTGAAGAGCCAGAACTGCCGACCCTGCGCCCACCAGAAGTAGATGACGCGCAGGCCGCCCCGCCTCCCCTTCCCTCGTCGACGGTCGGAGAAGCGGACCTTCCGGAGTCCAACCCGTGTCCCGGATCATGTCCCCGGCCTCCGGGTCGGCCATGAGGACGGCCTGGAGCGCCGAGAACGACTCGTCGTCGAGGTACTCCGACCGATGGCGCTCGAACGCCGGGAGCTCCACGAAGAGGGCCTTCACCCGATTCAGTATACGCAGATTGCGTAGCTACGCAAGTCGCGTAGAGGCACGCACGCTGGGGGAGTATCGGCCCGACGGCGCCGGATCCTGCTCTCGCCCGAGGGCCCCTTGCGGCCGGGGCCCCGTGCTGGCGACCCCCTCGCCTCCGGTCGCGCATCCTGCTAGACGCTGCGGATGATCCACGTCTTCCGCCTGGGGCCGCTCGACGTCGGCGGCCGGAACTCCTACGCGTACGGCGGCCTGGACACCGATGGCCGGCTGTTCGCGCCGGAGATCGCGCGCACGGACGCGGAGGGGCTCGGCGCCATCGCCAGGCGCTACTCCGGCCAGCCCCTCCGCTGCGAGCCCGGCCTCGCCGAGGCGGCGCGGCCCTTCGGCTTCGAGCCCGCGCCACTCCCGGAGGCGGCGCGCCTCCGCCGCGCGATCCTCGCCTACGGTCTCGCGCTCGGGGACCTTGCCGGAAGCCCGGAGATGGGTGCCCTCGTCCGGTTCCTGGAGGCGTGCGCCGTCTTCTGGAGCGCTCGACCCTGGGAGCTCTTCGAGCCGGAGGAACCGCTCCCGGTCACGCTCTCCGAGCGGGGACGCACGCGCCAGGCCGAGGCCTCGGTGATGGGCGCGGGAGGGATGGAATTCGGCGCCGCGCTCTACGACGAGCCCGGATCGATCCTTCGCGTGGCCACGCTCGTCTCCGAAGGGCGGATGAGGGACGTGCGGCGAATCCCCGCGCTGGCCGTCACGTTCGACGAGGGGCCGGCCTGGGCCGCGGCGGCGATCGACGCCGAGTTCGGGCTGCCGCGCCTTCCCGTGCCGATGCGGGTCCGGAAGGGGAAGGTGGATGCCCCGACGACGGAGGAGCTGCTCGACGCGGCGGCGCTCCTCGAGGCGGTGGCCGAGCTGTCCGGTCCCGGCGAGGCCGACCGCGCCGAGGCCACGGTCGAGGCGGGCGGGCGGTCGATCACCGCAGGTGTCGCCCTGCCCGACGGGGACGATCTCGAGCTCCCGGAGGACCTCGCCGAGCCGATGCTCGTTCCGGAGCCCGCCCGGGCGACCGGGCGCTCGAGGACGCCGCGCAACGCGCCGTGTCCGTGCGGCTCCGGCAGGAAGTACAAGAAATGCCACCTCGCGGAGGACGAGGAACGCGAGCGGGCGGCGCGAGGCACGGGACCGGAGGCCGACGCGGCGCGCGCCCACGCGCGCCGGATCGCCGAGCGCGACCCGATCCACGCGCTCGACGAGCGGATCACCGCCGACGCGCTCGCCCTCGCGCGGCGGCGCTGGGGACGCGCGTTCGATCCCGATGGGGCGCTGGCGAGGCTCGGCCTCGACTTCCAGGCCGCGCAATCCGTCCTCGGCTGGTCGTCCGGCCACCACCGTGGGCCCGACGGGAGGACCGCGCTCGACCTCTATCTCGAGGAGCGCGGCGGCACCCTCGACGGGGAGGGGCGCGTGCTCGTCGAGGCGCAGCGCGGCGCGTGGTTCTCCTACCACGAGGTCGTCTCGGCGGAGCCGGGCCGATCGATCACGCTGCGCGACCTCCTGGCGGGAGGCGAGCGGACGGTGGAGGAGAAGAGCGGGTCGCGGACGGTCCGGCCGCGCGACGTGCTCCTCGCGCGCGTCCTCGATCTGGGAAGCCGCGCCGTCCTCGCCGGGTGCCACCTGCGGCTCCTGCCGCCGCGCGAAGGCGACGCGGCGCGGCGACGGCTCCGCTCGGCGCTCGGGAGCCGGGCCGCCAAGGTCCCGGCGGAGAAGCTCCGGAAGGCGACCGCCGAGGGGACGGTCTTCCGCGTCTGGCAGGAGGTCGTGGACGCGGCCGATGCCCGGCCACCGCCGAGACTGCAGAACACCGACGGCGAGGACCTCGTCCTCACGGTCGATCGGTTCGACGTCGCGGCGGGGAGGGCGAACGAGGTCGTGGCCGGCCTCCTCGCCCTGCCCGACGCCCAGCGAGACGAGGGCGAGGAGGACGGATCCGTCACCGTCTCGTTCGTCCGGCAGGGGAACGCGAAGGGGGTCCTGCCCACGACCCTCACCGGGCGCGCCATCCTCGAGGGCGGCGTCCTCCGGCTCGAGACCAACTCGCGCGAGAGGGCCGACCGCCTGCGCCGGCTCGCCGGCGACCGGCTCGGCGCGCTCGTGTCCTTCCGGATCCGGGAGCACGCCGATCCGGTGGCCCATCTCGCCGGGGGAGCGAAGCCGGGCGCTCGCTCCGCGCCGCCCGAGGCCATGCCGCCCGAGGTGCTCGAGGTCGTGAAGCGGATGCAGGCCGAGCACTACCGGCGCTGGCTCGACGAGGAGCTCCCGGCGCTCGGCGGGCTCTCGCCACGCGAGGCGGCGAAGCGCAAGGGCGCACCGCGAAGGAGCCTCGAGCTCATCCTCGCGGAGATCGAGCACGCCGAGGCGGGGCAGCCGGAGCCGCAGCGCCTGGACGTCTCCGCTCTGCGAAGCGAGCTCGGGATCCGATAGCGGGCCCGCTCGCGCCGAGGTTCCGCGAGCGGCTCGAGCCGTGGTACGAGAGCCGTCCGGCGAGCCCGTCACCCCCAGGGAGATCTCATGCAATCGAGCATCATGACGGTGGTGTTCCTCCCCGCGGCCCTGGGCATCATCATGCTCGGCCTCGGGCTCTCCTTGACCCTCGAGGACTTCAAGCGGGTCGTCCTGTACCCCAAGGCCGTGATCATCGGGCTGACCTGCCAGATGCTGATCCTGCCGGCGGTCTGCTTCGGCCTGGCCAGGGCCTTCGCGCTGCCCCCCGAGCTGGCGGTCGGCCTGATGCTGCTCGCCGCCTCGCCGGGCGGCGCCACCGCCAACCTCTTCAGCCACCTGGCCCGCGCCGACGTGGCCCTCAACATCACGCTCACCGCCGTGAACAGCGTCCTCTCGCTCTTCACCTTGCCGTTCATCGTCAACTTCGCGCTGATCGCCTTCGTGGGCGAGGGGAAGAGCATCCCCCTGCAGGTCGGCAAGGTGCTGCAGGTGTTCGCCATCGTGCTCGTCCCGGTCGCCATCGGCATGGTGGTCCACGCCCGCGCGCCCGGGCTGGCGGCGCGGCTGAACGGGCCGGTCCGGACCATGTCGGCGCTGCTGCTCGTGGCGGTCGTCGCGGCCACGGTGCACAGGGAGCGGGCCAACATCGTCGAGTTCTTCCGGCAGGTGGGGCTCGCCGCCCTGGTCTTCAACCTGGTGAGCATGGCGGTGGGCTACCTGGCGCCGCTCCTCCTGCGGTTGCCGAGGCGTCAGGCGGTGGCCATCGGGATGGAGATCGGCATCCACAACGGGACACTGGCCATCGCCATCGCCTCCTCGCCGCTCATCCTGAACAACTCGACCATGGCCATCCCCCCGGCCATCTACAGCCTCATCATGTTCTTCACCGCCGCGGCGTTCGGCTTCTGGGTCAGCAGGAGGAAGGCGGAGCCCGCGCTGGCCTGAGGGTCCCGGTCAGGGGTGCCCGGGGCGACCTCCCGGTTCGTCGAACCAGATGCAAGCTTGGCGACGCCCGCGGCTCCCGCACGAGCCCGACGGCAGCGCCGCCTTGGGGCACACACCCACATCGGGGTCGGGGCAGGCGTTCAGCGCCCACTTCGCGGGGGGCGGCGGGGTGAAGGGG
>JBBIPT010000251.1:0-5821 GCA_037442705.1 Anaeromyxobacter sp. | reverse complement strand
GCTCCGCCCGGCGACCGGCGGCGACCTCCGGGCGACGCTCGGGCTCGAGGCCGACCTCGGCCTCGGCGCGGAGGGGCCGCCGCTCGAAGAGGCCGCGGCGGAGGCGAGGCTCGTCGCCGAGGAGCTGGATCTCGGCTTCCTGCCCGCGCTCGCGCCCGGGGTGGTGCGCGCGGGGGCCGGGAAGCTCTCCGCGGACGTCCGCGCGGCGGGTCCGCTCGCCCGGATGATCCCCCGCGGCACGCTCCGCCTGAAGGAGGGACGGCTCTCGGTCTCGGAGTTCGGCGACTGGACCGGGATCGAGGCGGAGGCGAAGGTCGGGGACGACGGGGTAAAGGTCCCCCGGATCGAGGTGCGGCGCGGGAAGGGCTCCCTCTCGGCGAGCGGTTCGCTGCGGGGGCTCGCCTCGGGCCGCGGCACGCTGCAGGCCCGCCTGAAGACCGAGGCCCTCACGATCACCCGGGCGGGCTCCGACTTCGCGACGTTCGACCTCGAGGTCGAGGCGACGGGGAAGCAGGAGGGGAAGGTGCTCGCCCTCGAGGCCCGGGTCCCGCGCGGCCTCGTCCGGCTCCCCCGGAAGACGCCGCGCGTCCTGCAGACGTTCGAGCGGCGGGAGGACATCGCCGTCGGGCGCCGGGAGCTCCGCCGGCGGAGGGCGTCCCCCGCCGCGGCCGTCGCCGGCCCGCCGGAGGAGCCCTACCGGCTCGCGGCCCGCCTCGTCGTGCCGCGCGGCCTCCTCGTGAAGGGAGTCGATCCCGAGGTGGACGCCGAGCTCAAGGCGGACGTGAAGGTCGATCTCATCCAGGGCGTCGGCTACGCGGAGGGGATCGTCGAGATCGTCCGCGGGGAGTTCGAGCCGATCGGCGGCCGGAAGTTCGTCGTGGAGCGGGGGCGCGTCCAGTTCACGGGCGCCACGCCGGAGCAGGCGCTCCTCGACTTCCAGGCGCGCTACGACAATCCGAGCGCGGTCGTCAACGTCACCGTGCAGGGGCCCGCGCTCGAGCCGGAGATCCGGCTCACCTCGCAGCCGCACATGGACGAGGGGCAGATCGCGATGCTCATCGCGACCGGGCGGACCGAGCTCAAGCGCGGCTCCGGAAGGGTCGGGACGCTCACCGGGGAGGAGGCGGGGAGGGCGGCGCTCGGCGCGCTCGCCACCCAGGCGTTCAAGAACCTCGTCGCCGACAAGCTCCCCCTCGACACCGTCGCGCTCGACGCCTCCGCGATCCGCGCCGGCAAGTACGTGACCGACGAGATCTACGTCTCCTACGTCCGGAACTTCGAGGCCGATCCGGAGAAGGGCGAGAACGTGGACGAGGTCCGGGTGGAGTACCAGATCACCCCGCGCTGGACCTTCGAGTCCCGCTACGGCGCCCAGGCCGGGAGCGCGAGCCTCGTCTGGTCCAAGGACTACTGAAACGCCCGAGCGCGATTGGGAAACACCCGGGGATGCAGGCCTCTGGCTGCCTCTGGCCTCGGGAAGCGGATCTCTGCGGCAGTCCCCGAGGGCGGCGGTGAGCGCGAGCGACGGGCGGCGGACCAGGGGCGCGGGAGGACACCATCGGCTAACATGCCGGGGGCGTGACGCTCCCTGAGCTCGCCGACGCCCGCGCGGAGGGGGTCTCGCGGACCGGCGAGGCCGCCCCGGCGGTCCTCTTCCTCGCCACCCTCGTGGAGTACGTCTTCCCGCCCTTCCCGGGAGACCTCATCGTCGTGCTCGGTGCCTGGTACGCGGTGGAGGGGGCGATCTCCTGGCCCGCGGCCTTCGCGTCGGTCACCGCGGGGGCGACGCTGGGCGCCTTCGTCGACTACCGGATCGGCGCGGCGGTGGGGAGGAGGCTCGAGGGACGCGCGGAGCGGCGGGGACCGCTCTCCCGCGAGCGGCTCGAGCGGTTCGAGGCGGCCTACCGGCGGTGGGGAGCGATCCTCCTCCTCGCGAACCGGTTCCTCCCCGGCGTCCGCGCCTTCCTCTTCCTCGCCGCCGGCGCGTCGGGCATCCCGCTCCGCCGCGTGCTCCTCCTCGGCGCCCTCTCCGCCGCCCTCTGGAACGGCGTCCTCCTCGGGGCGGGCGCGCTCCTCGCGCACAACGCCGGCGAGCTCGTCGCGATCTTCGCGCAGTACACGCGCGTCGCCTGGATCGCCGTCGCGGTGGGGCTCGCCCTCGCCGCCCTCGCGCTCCTCCTGAAGCTTCGCCCCTGGGGCCGCCGCCGGGGAGGGAGCCCGTCGTGAGCCCGCGCGCCCCCGCTCGACTCCTCCTCGCCGTGGCCCTCCTCGCCGGGCACGGCCGGGCCGCCGAGCCCGGTCCCGCGGAGGGGGACGGCCGGATCGCCGTCACGGGGGTCGCGCTCCCCGAGGGCAAGGCGCGCTGGCGCTTCGAGATCGGCGGCGAGCACGTGGGCGTCGTGAGCCTCGCCGTCTCCTGTCTCGGGCCGGTCTGCGACGCGGTCTGGGAGTCGGGCCTGCGGTCCCCGGCGGAGGCGGGGGGGCGCCACTCGCGCAGGACGGTCGAGGTGCAGGTGGACCGGGAGGGGCGCTGGCAGGGGGGCAGGCTCCGCGTGACGGAGGACGGCCAGGCGTTGCGGAGCGGAGGGATCCGGGGCGCGGTCCCCGCCTCGCTCGCCGAGATCCTCCTCCTCGGGGCCGTGCCGCTGCCTCCGAGGAAGAAGTGGCAGGGCCCGCCGCCGCGAGGGCCGGACCACTGCCTCGACGTCTTCGAGGAGGCGGGGGGCGCGCGGCGGGAGGCGTGCGCCCACCGCGACGGCGACCTCGTCGCCGCCGTCGTGCGCGGCGTGACGGAGCGGATCGAGCCTGCGCGGGACGGCTTCCCGGGGACGGTCCACGTCCCGGATCACGGAGCGCGCTTCGTCCGCGATCTGGAGGCGACGGTCCCGAGGCTCCCGCCGCGGCTCCACGGGGTCGAGGTCCCCGGACCCCCGAACCCGGCGAGCGCCGGGATGTTCTGCGGCGTGGAGCGGGATCCCGATCCGGAGGCGGACGGGCTCGCCTTCCTGCCGCCGCCCTCCGCGCCCGGCGAGAGCTGCCGCGAGAAGACGGCGGCGTGGCTCGCGCTCGCGGCTCGCGCCGGAGCTCGGGGCAGGACGGCGGTGGGCGTCGCCTGGGACGGGGGACGGTACGTGTGGCACGCCTGGGCGGAGGTCCGGACCACGCGCGGGTGGATCCCGGTCGATCCGTCCTTCGAGCAGCTCCCCGCGCGGGGGCCGAGGTTCACGGTGGCGACCTGGGATCCCGGAGACGAGGGGGCGCGCCTCGCGGCGGGCGACGCGATCCTCGGCTGCTGGGGGCGGGAGTGGGTGAGGGAGCGTTGATCACGGGGCGCGCCCCGCGAGGAACCGCACGAACGCCTCGGCCTTCGGGAGGACGGACGAGAGATCCACCTCCTCGGAGGTCGTGTGGAAGCCCTTCCCGCGTGCGCCGAGGCCGTCGATCGAGGGGATCCCCGCGGCGCCCGTGGTGCAGGCGTCGGATCCGCCCCCCGTCGGGGGTGCCTCCCCGGACCCGAGGCCGGCCGCCCGCTGGCAGGCGCCGTACTCGGCCGCGAGCGCGGCGGACGCCGCCGTCCGCTCCAGGGGCTCGCGCCAGGAGAGGGGAGAGATCTCGATCGCCGTGCCCGGGAGGGCGGCGTCCCGGGCGGCCTCCTCGATCCGCGCGGCGAGCGCCCGGCCGTCCGCGGTCGTCTCGAAGCGGAGGTCCACCTCGCAGACGGCGTGCTCGGGGATCGTGTTCTTCGTCGTGCCGCCCCGGAAGGTGCCGACGTTCACCGAGAGGTGGCGCGGGTGATCGGAGAGCGGCTGGACCCGGTCCACGAACCGGGCGAGCGACCAGATCGCGCTCCGCCCCTTCTCCGGCTCGTTCCCCGCGTGGGCCGCGACCCCGCGCGCCTCGGCCCGGAGCGCTCCGGTGCCGCGGCGGAGCGTGACGACGAGGTCGCCCGGGCGGCCCGACTCGAAGACGAGCGCGCAGGACGCCCCCTTCGCGAGGCCGCGGAGGATGGGCTGCGACTCCGGCGAGCCCACCTCCTCGTCCGCGACGAGGAGCCCGGCGATCGGGACGCGGCGGAGGAGGTCGGCCCGGACGGCGGCCGCGAGCCCGAGGAGGAGCACCGCGATCCCTCCCTTCATGTCGAAGCAGCCCG
This sequence comes from Anaeromyxobacter sp., assembly GCA_037442705.1. Taxonomy (GTDB): domain Bacteria; phylum Myxococcota; class Myxococcia; order Myxococcales; family Anaeromyxobacteraceae; genus Anaeromyxobacter. The sequence continues at coordinate 1,671 of JBBIPT010000251.1, read as the reverse complement.
GCCCCACCCCGCGATCGCCCTCGACCCGGAAGCCCTCGAACGTGCCGAGCGGGAAGACGGTGTCGGTGTGCCCGACGAGGAAGACCGGCGCGGGGCCCCCCTCCGCCCCGAAGGCGAGGTGCGGCCCGAAGCGGCCGCTCGCGATCCGGCGGCTCGGCACGCCCGCCTCCGCGAGCCGCTCCTCCACGATCTCGACCACGGCGGCGACGCCCGCCGGGTTCCCGGTGAAGGAGTTCCGCTCCACGAGCCGGCGGAGGAGCGCCTCCGCCGCCGCGCGCTCGCCGCGGAGCCAGCCGATCGCCTTCTCGACGTCCGTCATCCCGGTCCCTTTCGTGGAGGCGGTGCTCACAGCATAGCGCGGTCCCGCCGGGCGAGATTGGCTGCGCTCGGCCGGGGCCGGGGCGGCGCGGACCGCCCCGTCAGCGCGGCGTCTGGTGGCACCGCAGGCAGGAGGCGATGGGGAACGCGACCCTGCCGTGGCAGGCCCCGCAGAAGTCGCCCGCGGCGACCTCCTTCATCCGGAACTCCCGGGCGCCGCGCGAGGTGCTCGGGAAGATCTCCGGGTGGCACCCCTCGCACCCGCTCCAGGCCGCGTGCTTCCGGTGCGAGAAGGCGACCTGCCCGAGCCAGGTCCCACCCACGGAGAGGGAGAAGTCCCGGTCGATCCCGAGCCGGTCGGGGCGCAGGGAGATCCCCTCGACGAAGTCGGCCGGCTTCGTGAACGCGGTCCGCTCCGCCAGCTCCCAGTCCACGAGCCCGGAGGGCTCCTGGGGCAAGCTCCGCGCGAACGCCTCGTACGCCTCGGGATCGGGCTCCCGTCCGTGGCAGCGGGCGCACGCCGGGGCGCCGGGCCCTGCGTCCGCCGGGGCGCAGGCCGCGAAGAGCGGCTTCCCGCCGTCGCGCGCCCTGCCGTCGTGGCAGGCGCCGCAGTGCAGGCGGCTCCGGTTCGTGTCGGCGGAGATCTGCGTCGCGCCCGCCTGCATCGCGAACCCCACGTCCACGTGGCAGAGCCGGCAGGTGTAGAGGAGCCGGTGGCGCCAGTGCTCGAAGAGGACGGGCTTCATCCCGGCCCGGCTCGAGAAGCCGTCGAGGACCACCGTCCCGTAGCGGTAGGGGGGAGGGAAGGGCGGGAGGACCGGCTTCGCCGCGGACGCCGGCGCGGCCCAGGCGAGCAGGGCCGCGGCCGCGGCGAGCCGTGCCGCGCTCACCGGTCCACCCGGGGAGCCCTGGAGTCGAGGACGAACTGGTAGAGGTTCCGGCAGGCCTCGAGCCGGCGCGTGTAGACCTTGCGCCGGGGCTCCTCGAGCCGAGCGATGGCGGGCACGAGCGCGTCGCACCGCTCGACGAGGCTCCGGAGCTCCTCCACGGAGAGCGTCATCGCGTCCTGGGTCTTCGAGCAGACCGCGGCGAACTCCTCGAGCCAGGCCTCCTCCGCGCGCGCGGCGGCCGGGGCGGCGAGGAGGGTGGCGGCCACGCACGCGGCGAGGCCGGTCCCGCGGGCGCGGCGGAGGAGGCGGAGGGCGGTCATCGAGCGCTCCTCATGGTGCCGCGCCCCAGGCATGATGCCTACTGCGAGCGCCGATCCTCTCGCTGCGGCGGGCGGCCTCGTCGGTGCGCTGCTCGACGTAGCGCTGCTACGCCTCCGCTGCTCCCTCCTCGGGCGCCCGCCTC
>JBBIPT010000250.1:0-5837 GCA_037442705.1 Anaeromyxobacter sp. | reverse complement strand
CCAGAGGGCGGCGGCCTCGTCGAGCCTGCCCTCGTCGCGGGCGACCCGGCCTAGGCCGTAGAGCGCGTCCGCGTCCCGGGGGTCGGACTCGAGCGCGCGGGCGAGGGCCGCGGCCTCCTCGGCCGGGCGGCCGATCCGGCGGAGGACCTCGGCGTGGACGACGTGCGCCCGGGCGTAGCCCGGGTGGATCTCGAGGGAGCGCCGGACCTCGGCGAGGGCCTCCTCCGTCCGCCCGGCCCGGAGCGCGAGGAGCGCGAGCTTGTGGTGGACCTTCGTCGAGTCCGGCGCGTTCGCGGCGGCCCAGCGGAAGAGGGACTCCTCGTCGCCCCAGGCCTCCGAGTACCGGAGCGTGGCGAGGGAGAGCAGGGCCGCGAGCGCGATCCCACCCCCCATCGCCGCCCTCCGCGGGAGGCGGGCGCCGAGCGCGGCGAGGCCGGCGCCCAGCGCCAGGGCGAGCCCCACGCTCGGGAGGTAGAGGAGCCGCTCGCCGAAGATCGTCCCGACGGGGAAGAGGAGGTTCGAGGCGGGGAGCAGGGCGGCGAGGTACCAGCCGAGGCCGAAGAGGACGGCCGGGCTCGCCCGGCGGAGACGGAGGCCGGCCCCGAGCCAGAGGAGGAGCGCCCCGAGCGTCCCGAGGAAGCGGAGGTCGAGGGGCGTCGTGACGAGGGGGATGGCCGCGTGGGACCAGTCGGGCGACTGGCCGGCGGGCAGGAGCTGGAGCAGGAGCCCCTTCCCGACCACGGCGACGGCCGTCATGAAGCGGACGGCGGCGGGGACGTGGGCGGCGGGGTTGTCCTCGAAGGGGACGGGGCTCTCCGGGACGCCGGCCGTCACCGCCCGGTAGAGGAGGAGGTAGCCGGCGAGGGCCGCCGCGAGGAGGGCGAGGAGGGCGGCGAGGCGCCGCCGCCGTGCGCGATCCGGGGCGGGCCGGAACAGGACGGCGTCGAGCGCCACGAGGGCGATCCCGACGGCCCCGACCTCCTTCGAGAGCATCGCCCCGGCGTAGGCGAGGACGGGGAGGGCGAGGGAGGCGCCGCCCCGGGCGAGGGCCCGGCGCGAGGCGAGCACCATGGCGAGGAGGAAGGCCGCCGCGAGGACGTCCTTCCGGCCGATCACGTTCGAGACCGCCTCCACGTGGATCGGGTGGAGCGCGAAGAGGAGCCCCGCGACCCCGGCCGCGGTCGCGGGGAGCCCGAGCCGGGCCGCCAGGGCGACGACGAGCGCCGCCGCGAGGGCGTGGAGGAGGGCGTTCGCGAGGTGGTAGCTCCAGGGGGCGAGCCCGGAGACGGCGTGGTTCAGGGCGTAGGTGACGCCGGTGAGGGGGCGCCAGGCCCGGACCTCGAGCCCCGCGCCGGCCCACTCCGTCCGCGAGACGAGCGACGGGAGCGAGTCCACCGAGCGGAGGAGCCGGTTCCGGACGACGACGGCGTCGTCGTCGAAGACGAACCCGTGGCGGACGGTGGGGGCGTAGACGGCCGCGGCCAGGACGAAGGCCGCGAGCCCCAGCCGGCGCGCGAGGGAGGGGGGCGTCCGGAGGGGGCGCACGGAGCGGGAAAAAGAAGCGGGGACCGGTCGCCCGGCCCCCGCCTCGGGTCGATTCGAGTCGAGGACTACTTGATGTGGCACTCGGCGCAGAGCGCCGTCGCGGCGACGCGGAGGAAGCTCGGGCCGCCCGTGAGGCCGTCGGAGGTGCCGTGCGGCTCGTGGCAGGAGGCGCACTCGACCGACTCGCTGCCCGCCGCGCCGTAGAGGGTGAGGCCGGAGCCCGTGACGTTGGCGACGCTGTCGTACTCGCCGCCGGGGACGTAGTTCACGCCGACCGGGTGGTCGTTCGTGAGGGCCGTGCCGACGTTCGCGAAGCTGCCGACGCCGATCGGGGTCACCGCCGCGAAGCCGCGGGAGCCGGTGTACGTGGCGCCCATGTCCCCCGCGCCGTCGTGGCAGGAGAGGCAGGTGAGCGAGTTCGCGCCGAGGGTCACGGTCGCGTCGTTCAGCGTGTTGCTCGTGTAGACGGCGTAGCCCGCGCCCATGTTCCGGTTCCAGAGCGGAGCGCCCTGGACGCCGGTGTTCACGTTGTGCGGCGCGTGGCAGAACTGGCAGCTCGAGATCAGGGCGCCCGGGCGGGCGGAGAGGTCGTGCGAGCCGCCGGCGATGGCCGCGGAGGCCGTCGTGGCGAAGGCCGCGAGAGCGAGGGCAACGAGGAGCTTCTTCATGAGGTTCACTGTCCTTTCGGTTGGCACGTCTCCGCACGGCAGCGGTGCGGCGAAGCGTCGTGATGATGCGCCTGTCTCTGCAACCATCATTCCCGGCACGTGACGGCTAAACACCTGAAAAGACTGCGGTGCCCATCGGCGTCCGGTGGGGGCTATCACCCACCTGCGCCATTTCCCGGGGATGGTCAGCGGCCCGGGCTGGAGGGAGGGCCGGGGGTCCCGGAGGGCGGGGCGGCGGGGCCGGCCGGCTCCGCGGGGAGGAAGCTGTCCTCGGCTGTCGTGTCCACGAGCTGGTACTCGTTCACGGTCCCCTTCGCGAAGTCGGCGACGTAGATCGTGTTCTTCGAGTCGATCACGATGTCGGTCGGGAGGAGGAAGTACCCGGTCGCCTTGAACCGGCCGCCGAAGGCCATGAGGGGCTGGAACTTCGGGTTGAAGACCTGGACCCAGCCCTGCTGGCTGTCCACGACGTAGACGTTCCCGAAGGTGTCCAGGGCGACCGACTTCGCCTTGTCGAAGGTGCCGGGCTGCCCCGCCCCGATCGTCCCGAACATCCCGGCGAGCTGACCCTCGGGGTCGAAGATCTGGACCCGGAAGTTGAGCATGTCCACGACGTAGAGGCTCCCGTCCTTCGCCACCGTGAGGTTCGCCGGGAAGTTGAACTCCCCGGGTCCGGCACCGCGCTTGCCGATCGTCCGGACGTGGTCTCCCCCGAGGGAGAAGACCTCCACCCGGTGGGCCTCCGACCTCACCCCCGAGCCCGCGACGACGTAGAGGAGCTGCCGCCTGCGGTCGAGCGCGAGGCCGGCGGGGCGGTCGAGCCTGTCCGTCCCGAACCGGCGCAGGAACTCCCCGCCGGGTCCGTAGACCCAGATCGCGTTCTGGGCGGTGTCGGAGACGAAGACGTTCCCGGCGCCGTCCACCGCGACGCCGAACGGGGAGGAGGGCCGCTTCCCCTCCTCCGTCGCGAAGACTCCCATGCGCCCCTTCGCGAGATCGACGCGCAGGACGCGGGAGGCGGAGGCGCAGGAGACGAAGAGGATCTTCTCGTCCGGGGAGAGGGCGAGCCCCGTCGGCTGCTTCACCTCCGCGTCGGGCGAGGCCGGGACGAAGAGCCGCATCGCGCCGAGGGCGAACCCCTTCCGGAGCTGGTCCTCGTTGTAGAAGGAGCGGACGAACTTGACGCGGGCCTTCTCGGGCGGGAGCGGCCAGCGGGGGAGCTCCTGCGGCTTGCCGGCCGTGGCGCAGCCGGAGGCCGCCCCAAGGAGGGCGAGGGCGAGGAGGGTCGCGCGGTGGGAGAAGTTCCTGTGCATGCGGTGCTCCGTGGGGCCGCCGGCCAGCCGGCCGGCCACTAGGGCCTCACCCATCGCACGGGGGGCAGGGGGCGGACAATGGCCTCAGGGGAGGACGGACGGGCCGTAGGGCGCATCCGCGTGCTCCCTCCCGTGGCAGGAGAGGTTGCAGCTGCCTCGCCCGGGCCCCTCGCTCCGGTAGCGGCGCGGACCGATGGCGGGCGGCCGGACGATCGAGACGTCGAAGTCCATGAGGTGCGCGTTCGCGCCGGGGGCGCCCCGCCGCGCGGAGACGCCGTGGGCGGTGTGGCAGGCGGAGCAGGGCGCGTTCACCGAGGGGCCGAGGTGGAGGGCGTGTCCGGAGAAGTTCGACCGGGCGGAGAGGATCACCTCGCGGTCGTGGCACTTGTAGCAGAGGGCGAAGGCGGCGGGGCTCTCCGGGGTGAGGTCGGCGGTGAGGTAGGCGCGCTCGAGGAGGAAGGGGTGGACGGAGCCGTGGGGCCCCGCGGGACCGGATCCGCCCGCGCCCGGACCGCTCTCGGAGGCGTGGCAGTCGCCGCAGCCGATCGTCGCGCCGGGCCCGACCTGCGGGAGGAGGCTCGGCACGCCCGCTCCCCGGCCGGGAGCGAGGACGGGGTGGGAGGAGGCCGCGTCGGGCCCGAAGGCGAGGCGGAGGTTCGCGTCCGCGCCCTCGCGGGGCGGCGCCGCCCGCCCCGAGGGCCGGCCGGCGTTCGCGCTGTCGCCGTGGCACTTCAGGCAGAGCTCGTACTCGAAGCGGACCTGGTCCACGCGCTGCCCGGCCTGATCCACGCCCCAGACGCCCGCGAGCGCTCCCCCCACGCCGGGCCGGACGGCCGGGACGCCGGTCGCGCGGTGCGGGTCGTGGCAGTCCACGCAGGCGACGTGGCGGCGGGCCGCGGGGGACGTCTCGGGAAGCGGACGGGCCGAGCCCGGCCTGCCCTCCGAGGGGTCGTGCACGCCCCGCTCCGGCGTGACGTGCGCGAACGGCTTCGCCAGCTCCGCGCCGACGTTCTTCGAGGCCACCCCTCCGCCGTGGCAGCGCAGGCAGACGGCGTCGTCGTCGAGGAGGGGGCGGTCGAGCAGGTGGCCGCGGCCGTCCCCTCCGTGCGGGACGTGGCAGGCCGCGCACCCGGCCTCGCCCACCGTGGCGTGCGGGCCGCCGGCGGGTCCCAGGGAGGCGACCGAGGTCGCGTGGCTCCCTCCCGAGCCTCCCGTCGCGACCGCGTCGTGGCAGGAGAGGCAGAGGGCGGAGCGCTGGCTCGGCTTCACGAGGAACTTGCCGACGACGGGGTCGCCCCGCTCCCGGTGCGGATCGTGGCAGGAGGTGCACTGCACGAACCCGTTCCGGTCGAGCTTCACCTCGTCGCCCGGCCGCGGAGGGCGGGTGCCTCCCGCGAGCGAGGGGAAGGTGGAGATCGGGTGGGTCTTCCGGAGGTCCGTCCCCAGGTTGGAGGGCCGGCCGGCCGGGATCGCGCCGACGTTCACCGGGAGGTAGCGGCCCGTCGTCTGGCCGACCGCGATCGTGCCGTCGTGGCAGGAGAGGCAGGCGCGGGACGCGCCGGTGGGCGCGCCGGGGCGGACGGCGAGGGTCGAGCTCTCGTAGGGGACGTGGATCGCCGCGGGGTCGGGGCGATTGGAGAGGCCCGAGTGCGGGAAGTGGCAGAACGCGCAGGCGCTCGTCTCCGACGTCGCCCGGATCGGCCCCGGCCCCGTGAGGGAGAGGTCGTGCTTCGACCCGGTGACCGACGGGGCGGCCGCCGCGGCGGACGCGGCGAGGAGCGCGGGGAGGAGGAGCTTCTTCATGGGCGGCCTCCCAGGATCTCGAAGACCTGGATTCGCTGGTTGTGGCTGTCGGCCACGTGGAGCCTTCCGGCGCGGGCGTCGACGCCGGCGGGCATCGTGAACCGCCCCGGCTCGGGTCCGCCCGCGCCGAGGGCGGCCTGGAAGCGGCCGTCGGCCGAGAAGAGGAGGAGGCGATCGCGCTGGGCGTCCGTCACCCAGATCCGCCCGCCGGCGTCCACCGTGACGCCCTTGGGGCGCGCGAGGGCCCCGTCCGCGTCGCCGGATCCCCCGAACGCGCCGAGCCACTCGCCGCGGGGGGAGAAGCGGGCGATCCGGAAGTTCAGGGCGTCCACGACGAGGAGCGTGCCGTCGGGCGCGGCGGCGAGCGCGGTGGGGAAGTGCAGCCTCCCGTCGCCCTCGCCGCGCCCGCCCCAGCGGGCGACGACGTCGCCGCCCGCCGAGAGGACGACGATCTCGTGGCGGGGGGGATCGGCGACGGCGATCCGCTCGCCGAGGGCGACCCCCGCCG
>JBBIPT010000249.1:0-5845 GCA_037442705.1 Anaeromyxobacter sp. | reverse complement strand
GGCCGGTGGACGAGCCCGAGCGCGACGTCGAGTCGCCGCTGCATGCCGCCCGAGTACGTCTTCGCGAGGCGGTCTGCGGCCTCGAACCGACGGGGCCCTACCGCCACGCCGTGGCCACCTTCCTCGACGCCCAGGGGGTGGACGTGGTCCTGCTCTCCAGCAGCGTGGCCTACTGGAACCGGCGGACCCAGGATGGGACCTGGGACAAGCACGACCGAAAGGATGCCGCCAACTGCGCCGACCTCCTGGAGCAGGGCTCGGTGGACCACCTGGTCCGGGAGGCGATCGCCTACTACCTCGCCGCGGCGGCCGCGTACGGCGCGGCGCAGCCGGGGGCCGACCAGGGGCCGTCCGAGGACGTGGACCTCCAGGTGGACCCGGGAGACGTCCTGAAGAAGGCCCGCTGACGCCGTCTCCCTCGACGAGATGAAGCGCCTCCTCCCGTTCGCCGTCGCGGCCGCGTCCGGCGCCCTCATGGCGCTCGCGCTCCCCCTCGCGCTGCCGTTCGGGTCGCTCCGCGAGGTGGATCCCGCGGGCCGGCTCGAGGCGATCGCCTGGCTCGCCCTCGTCCCCGCCATCCTCTCCGTCCGCTCCGCGTCCTCGGCCCGCGCCGCGCTGGCGCGCGGCCTCGTCGCCGGGCTCGCCTACTTCTACGCGGCGATCTGGTGGGTCTCCCACGCGATGACGGAGTTCGGGGGGCTCCCGCTCTGGCTCTCGCTCGTCGCGCTCACGCTCCTCGTCCTCTACATGGCCGTCCACTGGGCGGCGGCCTTCGCGATCTCCTGGAAGATCCGGGCCGGGCTCGGGTGGCCGCTCTGGATCCACCTGCCCGCCGTCTGGGCGGCGCTCGAGCTCTCGCGGAACTACCTCTTCACGGGCTTCCCGTGGGGCAACCTCGGCTACGTCCAGGCGCGGACCCCGATCGTCGCGCAGCTCGCCGCCCTCGCCGGGCCCTACGGGATCGCGGCCCTCGTCGTCCTCGTGAACGCCGTCCTGGCGGAGGGGCTCGCCGCGGCGAGGGAGCGGCGGCCTTTGCCCCGGCGGGCGGCCGGCGTGGCCGCCGCGGCGCTCGTGGCGGCGATCGCCCACGGAGCGTGGAGGCTCCCCGCGACGCGGGCGCGGATGGAGGCGGCGCCGGCGATCCGGGTCGGCATCGTCCAGCCGAACGTGGACCAGTCGGTGAAGAACCAGGCGAGGGACCGGGCGGACTACATCCTGTCCCGGCTCGTCCCGCTCACCGTGGAGGCCGACCGCGCCGGGGCCGATCTCGTCGCCTGGCCGGAGGCGACCTATCCGCTCTACCTGCGGCCGGAGGTCCGGGCCTTCGGCCCCGGCTCCGGGCTCCCCGCCCTCGAGCGGGCCCACCTGCTCATGGGGGCGGTGACCCTCGAGACGGAGCGGAGGCCCGGCGGCGAGACGTCGCGGAGCGTCGGCAACGTGGCCCTCCTCCTCTCGCCCTCGCTCGAGGTCCTCGGGTCCTACCGGAAGCACCACCTCGTCCCCTTCGGGGAGTACGTGCCGCTGCAGCGGTGGCTGCCCTTCCTGAGGCACGTCGTGCCGAGCATCGCCCCGGCGACGCCCGGGGAGGAGCTCGCGGTCCTCTCGTTCCGGCCGGCGGGCGCCGCGGACGCCGCGGGCGCGGTCCGGCTCGCGCCGATGATCTGCTTCGACGCGATCTTCCCCGAGATCGCCGTGGCCTTCGCGCGCCAGCGCCCGGAGCCGGAGATCCTCGTGAACCCGACGAACGACGCCTGGTACGGGTACTCCTCCGGCCCCTACCAGTTCCTCTCCCTCGTGCGCCTGCGGGCGATCGAGACGGGCAAGGCCGTGGTCCGCCCGGCGTACGCCGGGGTCTCGGCGGTGATCCTGCCCACCGGAGAGGTGGCGCCCGGCGCCCTCCCCGTGGGGCCCGTCGATCCGGAGCTCGCGCCCGATCCTCCCGAGCCGCCTCGCCTCCTGCTCGCGGAGGTGCCGCGCTTGCGCGGCGCGACCCCCTACACTAGATTCGGCGACCTCTTCGCGTACGCCTGCGCGGCCTTCGCCGCGGTGGCGCTCGGCGCCGCGATCCGCGCGGCGCGCCGCGCGAGGTAGCGGGAGAGCTCGAGATGGCCTCACCCACCCAGGAGCGGATCGCCGACCTCTCCCGGCGCCTCGAGGCGCTCCGGGGGTCCCTTTGACGTCGAGCGGAAGCTCGCCCGGATCTCGGAGGTCGGGAGGCTCTCGGAGGACTCCGGGTTCTGGACGGACAACGCGCGCGCGCAGGCCCTCCTGAAGGAGAAGGCCCAGCTCGAGCAGGTGACCGGCGCCTTCGATCGGGCGCGCCGGGCCGTCGAGGACGCGGGGGCGATGAGCGACCTCGCCGAGGAGGCCGGCGACGACGCCGCCCGCGCCGAGGCGGCGAGCGGGGCGGAGGCGGCGGAGGGGGAGGTCGAGGCGCTGGAGTTCCAGCGGATGCTCTCCGGTCCCCACGACCGCGCCGGGGCGATCGTCGAGGTGAAGAGCGGCGCCGGCGGCGTCGAGGCGATGGACTGGGCGGCGATGCTCTACCGGATGTACGTCCGGTACTGCGAGCGGAAGGGCTGGTCGGTCGAGCCCGCGGACATGACCGCGGGGGAGGAGGCGGGCGTGAGCTCCGCCTCGTTCATCGCCCGGGGCGACCACGCCTACGGGTTCCTCAAGGCGGAGAAGGGCGTCCACCGCCTCGTCCGGATCAGCCCCTTCGATGCCGCGGCGCGCCGGCAGACGAGCTTCGCCGCGGTGGACGTGACCCCGGAGATCGAGGACGACATCGTCATCGACATCAAGGAGGCGGACGTCCGCGTGGACACCTACCGCTCCTCCGGCGCGGGCGGCCAGAAGGTGAACAAGACCGACTCCGCCGTCCGGCTCACCCACCTCCCCACCGGGATCGTCGTCGCGGTCCAGAACGAGCGGAGCCAGCAGAAGAACCGGAACGTCGCCTGGAAGATCCTGCGGGCCAAGCTCTTCGAGCTCGAGGAGAAGAAGCGGGCCGCCGCCCGGGAGGCCGCCGAGGCGACGAAGAAGGACATCGACTTCGGCTCCCAGATCCGCAGCTACGTGCTCCAGCCCTACCGGATGGTGAAGGACCTCCGGACGGGGGTCGAGAGCGGCAAGGTGGACGACGTCCTCGACGGGGACCTCGACGGCTTCGTGCAGCCGTACCTCCTAGGAGTCCGGCGTGCGGATCGGCCGGTCGAGGACTGAACGGCCGCTCGCGATTCGTGATCGGCCCCTGGCCTCGGACCCCAGGCCTCGGGAACGGCGGCAGGGACGCATCTCCTGGAGCCTGAGGCCTGAAGCCTCGGGTGTTTCCGAATCGCGGCCCTACCCGATGATGAAGTCCTCGCGGGGGAGCCCGCCCCGCGCGAAGCGCGCGACGGAGAAGCGCTCGATGAGGTCGTCCTTCCCCCGCCCTGCGAGCCAGTCCGCGTAGAGCTCCACGACGGCCGGCGCCATCATGAAGCCGTGGCCGACGAAGCCGGAGAGCTGGAGGAAGTTCGCGAACCCCGCCGGCCCGAGGATGGGGTTGTTGTCGGGGGTCACGTCGTAGCAGCCGGCCCACTGCCGGACGACCTTCACGCCGGAGAGGATGGGGGCGGTCTCCGTCACCGCGCGGGCGAAGCGCGCGAGGAAGCGCAGCGTGGATCCCTGGAGGACCCCCTCCGGCTCCTCGGGGTCGCCGAGGCCGCCCACGATCTCTCCCCGGAGCGACTGCGAGAAGTAGAGCCCGCCTCGGTGCCCGTCCGGGCCGGCGCCTCCCCCGAGCACCGAGACGAGCGGGCCGAGCCAGGGGCGGAGCGGCTCGGTGACGAGGATCTCGTGGCGGGTGGGGCGGTTCGGGAGGGAGACCCCGGCGAGGGCGGCGATCTCCTTCGACCAGGCCCCGGCGGCCAGGACGACGGTCTCGCAGGCGACCTTCCCGCGGGTGGTGACGACCGCCCGGATCCGGTCCCCCGCGCTCTCGAAGCCGGTGACCCGCGTGAAGGTGCGGACCTTCGCGCCGAGCGCCTCGGCCCGCGCCGCGTAGCCCCAGAGGAAGGGCCACGGGAAGACGACCGCGTCGTCCGGGTTCCAGGCCGCGGCGAGGAAGCGCGATCCGTCGAGCTCGGGGACGACGTCGAGCGCCGCAGGCGGATCGAGGATCTTCGTGCGGAGCCCCTCGCGCGCGTGGAGCTCCGCGTTCCGCTCGATCCGGTCCACCGCCTCCTTCGAGGAGGCGAGGAAGAGGTAGCCGCCCCGGCGGAACCAGACGTTCACGCCCATCTCCACCGCGAACCCCTCGCAGATCTCGAGCGAGCGGCGGGCGAGCCGGATCATCGCGGGGGTGGACCACTGCGCCCGGACGCCGCCGCCGTTCCTCCCCGAGGCGCCGGCGTTGAGGTACGAGCTCTCGAGGACGAGGACGTCCCGCACGCCGCGGCGGGCGAGCTCGCAGGCGAGGCCGAGGCCGAAGATCCCGCCGCCGACGATCACGACGTCCGCGCGCGGGGGGAGCGGCTCGCCCGGAGGCGGCGCGACGTCCGGCGGCGCGGCCGGCTCGCGGGGGACCCCCTCGTCGAGCGGGAGGGCGGAGGGATCCAGGGAGGCGAGGGCCCCGAGCTCCACCGGGCGGAAGGGGGGGCGTGCGGTGAAGGGGGCGAGCTCCCCGGGAGTCGCGCCGAGCCGCTCGAGCTCGCGGGCGACGAGCGCGACGCAGCTCTTCCCCTGGCAGGGGCCCGTGCCGAGCCCCGTGTACCGCTTCACCGACTCGAGGTCGCGGAAGCCCTTCGCGAAGGCCCGACGGACGTCCTCCGCCGTCACGTCCTCGCAGGCGCAGAGGATGGTCTTAGCCACGGGCGGCCTCCCCGGCCCGGCGGCCCGCCTCGGCGGCGCGGGCCGCGTCCATCGGCCCCGTGACCTCCCCCGCCGCGAGGAGGCCCGGGACCGCGGTCGCCCCGGCCGCGTCCACGGCGACGGCGGCGGTGAGCGGATCGACCTCCGCGCCGAGCGCGGCGCGTTCCCGCTCTTCAACGCCGACCTGTACCTCGCCGGCGGCACCTTCGCCTCGCGCCTGCCGGCGGCGCTGCGCGAGCGCATCCGCAAGACCGGGCTGCGCAACTCGCACCTGATCTCGATCGCGCCCACGGGCACGATCAGTCTCGCCTTTGCCGACAACGCCAGCAACGGCATCGAGCCGGCCTTCAGCTGGACCTACACGCGCAAGAAGCGCGAGCCCGACGGCACCTTCAAGGAATACACCGTCGAGGATCACGCGTGGCGCCTGTATCGCCACCTCAGGGGTGCACAGCCCGGCGAGGAGGTCGAACTGACCGACGCGTTCGTGACCGCGCTCGAGATGAGCGCGCAGGCTCATGCGGCGATGGTCGCCGCGGTGGCGCCGCTGATCGACACCGCGATCAGCAAGACCGTCAACGTGCCGGCCGACTACCCGTACGACGACTTCAAGGACTTGTACCGCCAGGCTTGGCAAAGTGGACTCAAGGGCTTGGCCACGTACCGGCCGAATGCCGTGCTGGGGTCGGTGCTGTCGGTGGAGCCGCATGCCGTGCCCGAGCCGCTGCGCGCGCCGGACGCGAACCGCCGTCTGTCGCTCGAGCGCCTGCCGGCGCCGGTGCTGGCCAGCCTGCGCTGGCCGGGCCGCCCCGAGCTGCTCGGCGGCAACCCCGCGTGGACCTACATGATCCAGCATCCGCACGGCGACTTCGCGCTGTTCGTCGGCGAACTGCAGGACGCGGCCGAGGACGGCGCCCCGGCCCGCTCGCGGCCCTTCGAAGTGTGGGTGAACGGTGCCGAACAGCCGCGCGGCCTGGGGGCCCTGGCCAAG
>JBBIPT010000248.1:0-5852 GCA_037442705.1 Anaeromyxobacter sp. | reverse complement strand
CGGGTACACGAAGACGATAGCAGCGCAGAGGAGGGCGAGCCATCCCTGCATCGACCCCGCCAAACGGCGTCCCGGCGGCTTTGCCAGACGCTGCGACTGCTGCTCCACGATGACCGCTCCCGCCTGCGGCCCAATCGCCGCCCGGGCGGCCGCGAGGGTCCCGCGCACCCCGCCGAGCTCCTCCTCGAGCCGGCCCGCGTCCACCTTCGTGCCGTCGAGCCGGCCGCGGAGCTCCGCCGCCCGGCCGTTCGCCTCGGAGAGGGCCGCGAAGATCCGGCCGCGCCGCTCGTCCACCTCGCGCCGGCTCTCCTCGATCCGCCGGAGGGCCGCGCCGAGGGACTCCCGGCGCTCGGCGTCGGCCGCCGACTTCACCTTGAGGTTCATGAGCTCGGCGGTGAGGACGTCGCCGCGCGCCTTCGTCGCCTCGAGCCGGTGCACCGCCTCCCGGGCGCGCTCCTCCGCCCGGGCCTGGTCCGACGAGGCGGTCGCCGCGGCGAGCCGGTGCTCCTCCTCCTCGCGCGCGAGGGCGGAGAGCGCCTCCTCGAGCTGGGCCCGCTCCGCCTCGAGCTGTGCGTTCCGGCCCGCCACCCGCTCGAGCTCCTCGCCCACCCGGGCGAGGTCCTTCTCCGCCTCGAGCAGGGCGAGGTCCTTGTCCCGGCCGTCCCGGTCGAGGCTCTTCAGCGCGGCCTCGAGCTGGAGGAGCCGGGCCTGCAGGGTGCGGTGGCGCTCCTGGGCGAGGGCGAACTCCGCCTCGAACGCCCGGACCACCTCCTCGAGCTCCTGGACCTCGCGGCGCCGCTGGAGCGCCCCGTGCCCCTCCCCCTCGAGCGGGCCGCCGGTCACGACGCCCCAGGGATCGAGCACCTCGCCGTCGAGGGTGACGAGCGTGCGCCGGCCCCCCTCCTGCTGCCAGATCTCGAGCGCGGCGGGGAGGTCCCGCACCACGAGGGCGTCCCCGAGGAGGAAGCGGACCACCTTCTCGTAGGAGGCGTCGAAGCGGACGACGTCGAGGGCGGAGGCGACGACGCCGGGGTGCTCCGGGCGCGGGACCGCCTCGCCCTCCCCGGCGCCGCGGAGCCGGGCCATGGGGATGAGGGAGGCGCGCCCCTCGGCGGCGGACTTCAGATAGTCGATCGCCTCGACGCCCTGGGAGTGGCTCTCCACGATGACGTACTGGAGCCGCTCGCCGAGCACCGCCTCGACGGCGTTCTCGTACTCCGCCGGCGCGGAGACGACGTCGGCGACGAGGCCGAAGATGCCCCGGTCCCGCGCCTCGGCCTGCCCGGCGCGGGTCATGAGGCTGCGGACGCCGCGGCCGTACCCCTCGTAGTTCCGCACGATCTCGAGGAGGCTCGCGAGGCGGGAGCGCTTCTCGGCGAGCTCCTCGCGCAGGGTGATGAGCTTCGCCTCGTTCTGGATGAACTCGGCCCGCGTCCGCTCGAGCAGCTCCTCCTGCGCGCCCCGCTGCTCGTCGAGCCGGAGCTTGAGCTGCCGCGTCTGGCCGAGCTTCTCCACCTGCCGCGAGCGGCTCCCGTCGAGGTGGGTCGCCCGCTCCGCGAGCTCCTCCGCCTCCGCCCGGTTGCGCTGCAGGCGGCCGCGGGCGTCCTGGCGCTGCCGCTCGAGCTGCGCGAGCTGGGAGGTGTGGGAGGAGGCCTCGGAGAGCGCGGAGGCGGCGGTGGCCCTGGCGCGGTCCGCCTCGTCCTGGAGGGCGCCCTGCTCGCGGCTCGCCTCGCGGAGCGCCGCCTCCGCCTCCCCGAGGCGGCCCTCGTCGGAGGCGGCGAGCGTCTGGAGGTCGTCCCGCTGGCGGAGCAGCTCCTCGCGCTCGCGGGCGAGCCCCTCGGCCTGGTCCTTCAGCGCCTCGACCTCGGCGGCCTGCGCCCGCGTCCGCTCGGCGATCTGCTCGAGCTCGCGCGCGGCGGCCTCCGCCGAGACCTCGGAGACGCGGAGCGAGCTCTCGAGCTCGTGCTCCCGCTCCGCGAGGCCGGCGAGGCGGGCCTCGTCCTCGGCGAGGCGGGCGCGGTCCTGCTCCACCGCCGCCTCCACCTCGACGACGCGCGCGGTGAGCTCCGCCTCCTCGCCCTTCATGAGGGCGAGCCGCTCCTCGGCGGAGCGGCGGGTGGCGGTGATCTCGAGGTACCGGGCGGCGGCGGCGCGGAGCTCGAGCTCGCGGATCTGCGCGCGGAGGGCCTTGTACCGCTCCGCCTTGCGGGCCTGCCGGTTCAGGCTCTCGAGCTGCTTGCCGAGCTCCTGGACGATGTCGGCGACGCGCATGAGGTTCTGCCGGGTCGCCTCCATCTTCCGCTCGGCCGCCTCGCGCCGCTTCTTGTACTTCGTGATGCCGGCGGCCTCCTCCACGATGGCGCGCCGGTCCTCGGGGCGGGCGGAGACGATCTGGCCGATGCGCCCCTGCTCGATGATCGAGTAGGCGGTCCGGCCGACGCCCGAGCCGAAGAAGATGTCGTTCACGTCGAGGAGGCGCGCCGGGACGCCGTTCACGAGGTACTCCGACTCGCCGGTCCGGAAGAGCCGGCGGCCGACCGTGATCTCGGAGAAGCCCTGGTAGGCGAGCGGGAGCTCGGAGGGGCGGTCGTTGTCGAAGGTGAGGACGACCTCCGCCAGGGAGAGCGGCGGCTTCGTCTCCGAGCCGTTGAAGATCACGTCCTCCATGGAGCGGCCGCGGAGCTGGCGCGCCGACTGCTCCCCGAGGACCCACCGGATCGCGTCCACGACGTTCGACTTCCCGCACCCGTTCGGCCCCACGACGCCGGTGACCCCGTCGTCGAAGGCGACGACCGTCCGGTCCATGAAGGACTTGAAGCCGACGATGTCGAGCCGCCGGATGCGCATGGCGAAGCCGATATCACGGCCGGATCCCCGGTTCAAGCGAAGCCCTTGAAGATCGGGGAGTTTCCATCGATCGCGGCCCCCGCCTGCCGCGCCGCGCGGCCTGCGCCGGAAAATCCCGGTCCGGTTTTCGCCCATGGATACGAGGCCTTGCGTGACACCGCATGTAGGGTGGCGCGAAGGTCCCGGGCGGAGCGCCCCCGCGGTACACTCGCCGAACCTTGGGCCCGCTCCGATCCCTCCTCCGGAACGTCCTCCTCGTGCTCGCCGCCGGGGACGTGCTCGCGGGCACCCTGCTCCTCACGACCTTCCCGCTCGGCGAGGCGACGCGCGCGGCGCTGCCCGCTGCCTTCCTCACGGGGGTCCTCCTCCAGGTCGCCTTCGTCGTCACGGGGATCTGGCTCGCCTCCCGGCGCCTCCGCCGCGCCGTCGCGGGGCTCGAGTCGCCGGACGCCGTCGCCCTCGCGGTGGAGGCGCACCGGCTCCCCGCCCGCGTGGCCGCGACCGTGGGGCTCGCCTTCGCCCTCGCGAGCGGAGAGATCCTGGCGGCCGTGCTCCGCCGGGGCCTCCCTGCGGACCTCGCCGTCGCGGCGGCCGGCGTGGGGCTCGCGGGCGCGATCCTCGCCGCGATGCTCTCGTACTCGCTCGCCGCGACGGAGACGGCGAAGGTCGCGGTGGCGATCGGGCCGCGGGTGGAGGTCTCCACTCGCGGGACCGTGCGCGGGAAGATCCTCGTCCTCGGCTTCGGGCTCAACACGATCGCCACCCTCCTCCTCGCGGCCACCGGCTACGTTCGCTACCGCGGCGACGTGGACGGCGAGTACGTGGCCGCGGCCATCCGCGCCCAGGCGACCGTCGCGCAGCAGCACGGCGCGGAGGGGGCCGCCGCGGTCGCCGAGCACGTCCGGCTCATCACCTCCGCGCCGACGGTCGCCGTGGACGGCGCGGGGAGGGGCGCCACGACCGCCGTTGACTTCCCGGTCCCGCTCGACCGGGTCGCCTCGCTGCCGCCCGGCTCCACCCGGCTCCCGGGGGGATGGCTCGTGAAGGGCTCGCTGCCGGACGGGCGCACCATCGCGACCTGGCTCCCCGAGGCCCCGCTCCACGCCCGGCGCCGCGCCTTCTGGACGGAGATCGCGTGGGCCGGGCTCTTCGTGTACGCCGCCGCCGCCGTCCTCGCGTGGCTCGCGGCCCAGGCCATCACGCTCCCCCTGCGGACGCTCGGCCGCGCCGCCGGGCGCATCGCCTCGGGGGACCTCACCGCGGCCCCGCCCTCCGTCTCCCGGGACGAGATGGGGCTCCTCGCCTCGGAGTTCCGGCGGATGGCGCAGGGGCTCCAGGGGCTCGTCGTGGACGTCCAGGCGGCGAGCGACGGCGTCTCCGTGGGCGCCCGCGAGGCAGGCGCGATCGGGGACCGCGTGCGACGGGGCGCGCTCGACCAGCACCAGGGCGTCGTCGCGGTGCAGGCGGCGGTGGAGGCGATGGAGGGATCGGTCCTCCAGGTCTCCCGCGGCGTCGGCGGGCTCTCCGACTACGTCTCCGCGACGACGCGGGCCGTGGGCGAGATGGCCTCCGCCCTCGAGGAGGTCGAGCGGAAGGGGTCCGAGCTCGAGCGGGCGATGGAGGCGGCGCTGAAGGACGTGGAGCAGCTCTCCGCGGCCGGCCGCGACGCGGAGTCCCGGCTCGGGGAGCTCGAGGGGCTCGCCAGCCACACGAGCGCCGCGCTCGGGCAGGTCCGCGCCTCCACGGCGAGCCTGGAGCGGGCGGCGACGGAGAGCGAGGCCACCGCGGAGCTCGTCGTGGAGATCGCCGAACGGGCCGGCGGCGTCGTGGAGGAGACGGTCCACGGGATCGAGGCCCTCCGCGCGGCGGTGGCGGACGCCCACCGGCGGATCGCCTCCCTGGGGCGCCGTTCGGACGACATCGACCAGGTCGTGGACTTCATCTCCGAGGTGGCGGGCCGGACGAACCTCCTCTCCCTCAACGCGTCGATCATCGCCTCGCAGGCCGGCGAGCACGGGAAGGCCTTCTCCGTGGTCGCCGACCAGATCCGCGAGCTCGCCTCGCAGATCGCCCGCTCCACGAAGTCGATCGCCGAGATCATCCGGGCGGTCCGGGAGGACGTGCAGGGGACGGCCGCCCTGATCGAGCGGGGCGACCTGCTCGCGTCGGAGGGGGTGCAGCTCGCGCGGAACTCCCTCGAGGCCCTCGGCCAGATCCAGCGTTCCACGGTGCAGGGAAGGGAGACGGTGGCGGCGATCCGGACCGTGGTGGACGGGCACGTCGGCTCGTCCCGCGAGGTCTCCCGCCTCGTGGAGAGCGTGGCGGCCGGCTCGCGTGCGGCCGCGGCCGCGGTGCAGCTCGTCGGGAGGAGCGTGGCCGGCGTCCACACCGTCTCCCGGAGCGTGAACGCGATGGCCGACCAGGTGGCCCGGGCGCTCGAGGACCAGGCGGGGCTCGGACGGCGCCAGCTCGACAGCCTCGCCCGGCTCGACCGGATGATCGGGGAGATCTCCCGCGCGGTGAACTCCCACGACGCCGCCACCCGCCGCGTCCGCGACGCGCTCAGCGATCTCTCCCAGGCCGCCGGCGTGCACGAGACGGCGGTGGAGGGACTCTCCGGCGTCGCCGAGCGGCTCGACGCGCGCGCCAAGGCGCTCGCGGAGCGCGTGGGGCGGTTCAAGGTCTGATCCCGTTCCCCCACCGGTGAGGTGCGGGCCCCCGGACTGGGGGGGGCGCTGCCGTGCCGGTCTTCGTGGATGTGGTGGCGTCGCCGCGTGCCGGTTTTCGGGGCTCCGCGACTCCCGGCGCTCCGCGCGCCAGAGCCGATGATCGGCCGTTCGCCCTGAGCCTGTCGAAGGGCCGCAACGCCGTGCGGGCCACCGCTCGGGGGCTTCGGGAGGTTCCGGAAGCGCGGTGTCCCGCCCTTTGCAGTGCGGGCCGTGGGGGAGGCGTCTGCAGAAGACGCGCAGTCGCGCCGGTCGCTGCGGAGCCCCGAAGCCGGCGCG
>JBBIPT010000247.1:0-5858 GCA_037442705.1 Anaeromyxobacter sp. | reverse complement strand
TTTCGCGCCCGCTACAACCACAAGCGTATTCGCCGCGTGATGCAGCTACACGGGTTGATGCTCGCCCCGCGCGTGCACCGGCGCCACGGTCGACCACATCTCGGTCAGATCGCGCAGCCGGCCTCGGCGCAGGGGTCCGCCCCGCAGGCGCCGCCGCGGCACCGGAGCCCCGGGGCGCAGCTCACCCCGGCGCAGGGGTCGGCCTCGCAGAAGCCGTCGATCCCGCACTTCTCCCCGGCGAAGCAGGAGACGAAGGTGCAGGCCTGGACGCAGTCGCCTTCGCGGCAGAAGGTGCCGCTCGGGCAGAGCGCGCCGAGGCACGGATCGGGGGCGCAGGCCCCCTCGCGGCAGAGCTCGCCGGAGGGGCAGCCCGTCGCGTAGCAGCCGCCGGCGACGCAGGCCCCGCCGCCGCAGAAGGAGCCGGGGGCGCACTGGCCCGGCACGCAGGGGTTCACGCACTGGCCGTAGCTGCAGGCGGCGCCGGGGGCGCAGCCGGGCGACGGGGTCGAGCCGCAGGCGCCGGGGATCAGCACGCCGTTCGCGTCACCGGCTGGGTTGCAGCCGTAGCCCTCGGGGGGAGGCAGCTCCACGCCGCAGGCGTCCGGGACGCAGACGCCGCGGAGGCAGACGAAGCTCGCGGGGCAGATCGCCCCCTCGTCCACCTGGCCGTCGCAGTCGTTGTCGATCGCGTCGCAGGCCTCGATGGGGGAGGGGAGCGTCTGGCCGAGGCAGCCGCCCCAGTGGTCCACGTCGCAGGACTGCGTCCCGGCCGCGCACTGGGCGTCCGGCCGCCCGAGGTCGGCGGGGTTCCCGTCGTAGCAGGCGCGGGTCGAGGGCGGGACGCACTCCGGGCAGGCCGGGGCGAGCGTGTCGCAGTCCTCGTCGATCGCGTTGCCGCAGACCTCCTCCTGCGGGAGCACCTCGCCGGTGCAGGGGCCCCAGGCGCTGCTCGAGCAGGTCTGGCTCCCGGCGCGGCAGACGCCGACGCCGGCCGTCCCCGCGGGGCCGGTGTAGCAGGCGCGGGTCTGGCCGTCCCCGCAGGTGCAGCTGTTGTCCACGATGCCGTCGCAGTCGTCGTCGACGGCGAGGCCACCGCCCTCGGTGCAGACGTCCCGCTTCGGGAGAACCTGTCCGACGCAGGGGCCCCAGCTCCCGAGGGTGCAGGTCTGGGTCCCCGCCTGGCAGGCGGGCCGGGGCTGACCAGTCGCGGGGTCGATCGAGGAGGAGGGGCCCTCGTAGCAGGCCTGGACGAGCCCCTCGTCGGTCTGCCCGTCGCAGTCGTCGTCGAGCGCGTTGCAGACCTCGGTCGCCGGGAGGACCTGGCCGGTGCACGCGGTCATCGCGTAGGTCCCGTCGGGGGCCCGCGCGCAGGAGCGGATGCCCGCGCGGCAGAGCCCCTGGTTCACGGTGGGATGGCCGAGCCCGAGGTCGTAGCACTCCGTCTCGAGCCCCTCGTCCACCTCCCAGTCGCAGTCGTCGTCGAGGCCGTTGCAGACCTCGGCGGTGGGGGTCGCGGACGGGACGCAGACCGGCTGGCCGGCCTGGCACTGGATCGTCCCCTGGCCGCAGATGCCGGCCTGGCCGGTGTTGCAGGCGACGCCGCTCGCGGTGCAGCTCGCGCCGAGGTTGAAGAGGGTGTTGAGGACGAGGCGGGTGCCGCCGATCTGGAAGGAGGAGGCGTCGAGCTGGAGCGAGCCGCCCGCGCCGAGCGTGTCGGCGTAGCCGGAGTAGACGTGGCCGCCGAGGTAGACGGTCGTTCCGCGGCCGGTCCCCGGGGGGCGATAGGTGAAGTAGTCCCAGGTCGAGTCCGTGGAGTCGACGGCGAGCCGCAGCACGTCGGCGAAGTACGTGGAGGCGGGCGAGCGCCCGGTCGCCGGCTTGAAGTTCCGGATCGCCCCGTCGCGCGGGATGAAGTCGTAGTCACCGAGCTGGAGGAGCGGGGAGCCGGCGTTCGCGGAGCTGATGTTCGCCGCCGCCAGCGCCCGGTTGATGGAGAGGCCGTTGTTGACGTGGAAGTGGGTGGAGGCGTGGCCGTCCTCGTAGGCGGTGGACCACCCCGTCGCCCCGGAGGCGACCCCCTCGAAGCTCCCGAGCCCCGCGCACTCGGCGAAGAGATCCCGGCCGTCGGCGACGAAGGAGCCGATGGTGGCGAGCACCTTGTCCGTGATCGCCGGGTCGTTCCGCGTGTAGAGCGAGTTGAAGCAGTTCGACTGGCTGGAGAAGTTGGAGCAGGAGCCCGGGGCGAACCAGTGGGGCACCCAGAGGATCTGGTAGCCGTAGCGGTGGAGGTTCGTCGTCCGCCAGTCGCCCGGGGTCGAGGGGACGAAGTCGTCGATGCCGAGCCGGTCGTAGATCTGGCCGTGCCCGGCCGGGGTGGCGACGCCCCCCGCGCCGGGGAAGTCGAGGCCGGCCCGGGCGAGGTAGCCGCGGATGATCGGCTCCGAGTTCTTCGCGTAGCCGCTCGAGGAAGAGGTCGGGTTCGAGGTCGAGCCGATGTCGAGGAGCGCGACCTTCGGGGCCACCGTGCCGCCCGCGTTCCAGCCGCCCGCCATGGTCCGCTTCGCGTAGCCGCGGAAGGCGACGTTCGAGACGTGGACGTTCACCCCGGAGAAGGTGGAGCGGTAGCTCTGGAGGACGGCCGAG
Organism: Anaeromyxobacter sp.; assembly: GCA_037442705.1. Taxonomy (GTDB): domain Bacteria; phylum Myxococcota; class Myxococcia; order Myxococcales; family Anaeromyxobacteraceae; genus Anaeromyxobacter. Next base: position 3,215 of record JBBIPT010000247.1, on the reverse strand, counting down.
GCGCGCGCGAAGTCGGAGCCGTCCACGACGAACGGCCCTCCCCGGTAGTCGATGGCGTTCCCGGCCCGGGGGGGGGTCGCGGGCGGCGGGTTCTCCGGGGTCCAGTCGTAGTAGAGGACCGGGAAGCCGCCGTCGTACTGCACGGTGAGGTCCACCGCCTCGACGGAGGTCTTGTTCTGGGCGATGACCCAGTAGACGGCGATGTCGTTCCGGATGAGCTGGTAGACGAGGCCGTAGGCCCTGATCACGTCGCCGGGCGCCTGGGCCTGGCCCGGGGGGCAGCCCGTGGGGATGTAGGCCGTCGAGGTCTTGATCCCCGCCGTCGCCGGGACGCCGTCGTTCTGCGACTGGTAGCAGGCGTCCATCGGGATGACGAGGGAGTTCCGCGAGAAGGTCTTCCAGCCCTCGCCCGGATCCCCGCAGGTCGGCGCGAGGAGGGGCAACGCGCCGAGGACGATCGCGACGGGGGTGAGGCCGGCGAGCAGCCTGCGCCGGCGGTTCGATCGAGCGACGGTCATGGGATTCTCCTCAGGGCGAAGATTATCACGCGAGATCCGCGAGGTTGACGATCCCCCCTTCGCGTGCGATGCCGGTTCGCGTGGCGGCGCCGTCCCACATCGACCGACCTCCCTCCCCTCCGCTCCGGCGCCGGGAGGTCCTCCGGCTCTGGGCGCTCGCGATCGGTGGCCTCGCCCTCGCGAAGGCGCTCTCCTTCGCCGACCCGACCGGGCTCCTCGCGGGGAACCTCGCCGGGGTGGCCGCGGTCCTGTTCGTCGTCCTGCCCGACCGGCTCCTGCGCGCGCGAGGGGAAGACTGGCCCGACTACGGCGCCCCGCTCCACGGCCTCGCGGACGGGCGCACCTGGCGCGCGTTCGGCCGGGGCGCGCTCGTCGCGCTCGCCGTCGCCGCGGTCGTCTTCCCGATCTTCGCCGCGGGCTTCGCCGCCTTCGCGGAGCTGCTCCCGCGGCTCCCCGCGGGCGCCGCCGGGGCCCTCGCCCCGTACGCCGGCGAGCCGCGGCTCGCCCTCCGCCTCCCGGAGGGGCTCGCGCTCGCCGCCGCCGTCCAGCTCCTCGTCGTCGCGCTCCCGGAGGAGCTCTTCTACCGGGGCTTCGTCCAGACCGCGCTCGCGAGGGCCGCCCCGGGCCGGGGCGTCACCGTCCTAGGGGCGCGCCTCGGGTCCGGGTTCCTCCTCACGCAGCTCCTCTTCGCGGCGGGCCACCTCGTCGTGCTCCAGCCCTGGCGGCTCGGGACCTTCTTCCCCGGCCTCCTCTTCGGCTGGCTCCGGGAGCGGACCGGGAGCGTGGCCGCCCCCGTCGTCCTCCACGCCCTCTCGAACCTCTTCCTCCTCGTGCTCGAGGCGAGCTTCTACGGACCGCGGGGGCCGTGACAGCCACCGCGGCGGAGGCTACAAGGACCGGCATGGCCGGGACGATCCGCGAGATGCTGGAGGAGCTCGAGGAGGGGACCCTCCACCCGCGCGCCGCCCGATCCGCGCGCTCCCGCGGGCGCGTCCGGCCCGAGCCGCCGGACGACGAGCGCCCCGCCTACCAGCGCGACCGGGACCGGCTCGTCCACTCCAAGGCCTTCCGGCGGCTCGCGGGGAAGACGCAGGTCTTCCTCGCCCCCCGCGGAGACCACTACCGGACCCGCCTCACGCACACGCTCGAGGTCGCCCAGGTCGGGCGGTCCATCGCCCGCGCCCTCCGGCTCAACGAGATGCTCGTCGAGGCGATGGTCATGGGCCACGACCTCGGCCACACCCCCTTCGGCCACGCCGGGGAGCGGCTCCTCTCCGAGGTCGTCCCCGGCGGCTTCCACCACGTCGTGCAGTCGGTCCGGGTCGTGGAGGTCCTCGAGAACGAGGGCGCCGGCCTGAACCTCACCGAGGAGGTGCGGGACGGGATCCTCCGCCACTCGAAGGGACGCGGGAAGGTGCTCCTCTCCGGCACCGGCGAGAAGGCGCTCACCCTCGAGGCGGAGATCGTCCGGATCGCCGACATCGTCGCCTACGTGAACCACGACCTCGACGACGCGGTCCGCGCCGGCCTCTTCGGGGAGGCGGACGTCCCCGCGCCGATCCGGGCCGTGCTCGGGGACGACCGGGGGAGCCGGTTCCGCACCCTCATCCACGACGTGATCCGGAGCGCCGATCTCGACGGGGGCGGGCACATCGGGATGTCGCCCCCGGTGCACGACGCGCTCCTCGGGCTCCGCGACTTCCTCTACGCCCGCGTCTACGACAACCCCGTCGTCCACGACGAGTTCGTGAAGGCCCAGCGGATCCTCCGGGACCTGTGGGGGTGGTGCGTCGAGGACGCGGGCCGGCTCCGGGAGCGGTTCGGGATCGCGCCGCGCGCGGGGGAGACGGCGGAGCGGGCCGCGACCGACTGGCTCTCCGGGATGACCGACCGGTTCGCGCTCTCGACCTGGGAGGCGCTCTTCGTGCCGCGGCCGTGGGCGCAGCTCTGATCTCGACGTCCGCGCGAGGCGGAGCGACTGGGGCCGTCAGGGCCGGGTGGACCGGAGCTCCGCGACGATCTTCTCCAGCGCGGCCTCGTCGATCGTCACCTTGGCCTCCTTCCACGCCTCCTCGACGAGGGCCTTTCGCCGCGCCTCCCTGCGCTCGCTCGCCACCCGTGCGGCGAGCCGGTCTCGCACGTCCTCCAGGCGCGGCTCGTAGGCCTCCTCCCGTCCGAGGACCCGAAGGACGTGGAAGCCCGACGCGCTCTCGATGACCGTCTCGTGGATCCCGGGCTCGGACATCGCGAACGCCACCGCGGCGACCTCCGGACCCGCTGCCGCCGCGAGCGCCTCTCGCGTCGTCTCTCCGAGCTCCCCGTTCCGCGCGGCGGTCCTCGGGTCCTCGCTCCGCGCCCGCGCGAGCTCCCCGAAGGCGTAGTGCTCCCGGCGCCGCGCGAGGGCGTCCTTCAGGGCTGCTGCCGCCTTCGCGCGCTTGTCGGCGCGTTCGGCGGCGTTCGCCACCGCGAAGGAGATCAGCGCCACCCGCGCGCGCTCGGGAAGCGCGAACTCACCAAGGTTCGCCTCGAGGTAGGCTCGGAGATCGGCCTCCTTGGGCGGCGGCAGGGCCCCAGAGTTCGAACGTAGCCGATCACCTATTTGAGCCTCCAGGCGAGCCGCCGGCGGTCGGGATCGCCGGGAAGTGAGAGTCGGCGGCGGGTGAGGTCGGCGAGGAAGGCGCGGAGGGCGACCCGCTC
>JBBIPT010000246.1:0-5894 GCA_037442705.1 Anaeromyxobacter sp. | reverse complement strand
ACAGCGGCCGCGGCGGGCGGAGTGCCACCCGCACCACGAAGCCGGCCCCCTTCTCAGCGCGAGGCGGATCCTCAACTGCCCCAGGCGCGAGAGCGGCGGCGTGGCCGGTCAGCGGGAATCAAGTCTGACCCGCGCCCCCGCACCCGGATCGTCGCCTCGCGCGGCGCGCTGATCTCGCTCACGCCGCGCTCGAGGTGGCGCGCCACCTTCGCGACGCTGATGGCGAGCACGACCTGCCCCTCGCCGGTGGCCTCGATGAGCTTGGCCGGGTCGTCGGTCAGGGCGAACACCTTCTTGCCCTGAGCCGCGAGCGCGAGCGTCGCGAGCGGCTGGTCCGCGTGGCTGCGCAGCCACTTCACGGCGCGCCGGATCGTCTGGACGCTCACGCCCGCCTCGCGGAGCTGCCGCACCACCCGGAGCGCCACCAGGTCCGGGAACGAGTAGACGCGCCGCGACCCGCGCCCGGCCGCCTGCCGGACGGACGATCCGACGAGCCCGGTCCGTGCCCAGTGGTCGAGCTGGCGGTAGCTGATGCCGGTGAGGGAGAGGACCGCCCTGGCGCCGAAGCCGGTCGCAGACATGAGAGCTGGATAACACGCGTGTAGTTCGACCTCAACGTCGTCACGGGTCACCCCGCGTCGCCATCGCGTGGAGGGCCGTGGCCGGGATGCGAACGACGTTCAGCACGCGGACGTGGACGAGCTCGCCGCGCGCGCAGAGCTTGTAGACGGTCGCGGTCGAGACCCGTAGCCGCCGGGCCACCTCCCGGACCGTCAGGAACTGCTCGGACGCGGCGTCGGGTCCGCCGGCTTCGGGTAGCAAGGGGGTAGCAAAATCTCCGCGAACGGCCCCTACCGGCTGGGACCGCTGGACTCCGGTGCCGGCTTCAACTCCCGTAGTTGCGAGAGCTTGCGAACCTCCGTGAACGCCTGGACTGTCGGTGAACCCGTTTCCCAAGCTGAGGGTCGCCGGTTCGAATCCGGTTTCCCGCTCCAAGTTCTTCCGAGGGGTTCCGTCGACGAGGCGGGACCCCTCGGGCGTTTTCGGGCAAGGTCCTGGGCAAGGTTTTTCGTCCCGGACCCCGTCCAAGGGGGGCGCCATGGCGGATGCGGTGCCGTTCGATCCAGCGAGCTACGCGGTCGTGGTGGGGCCGTCCGTCGTCGCCCTGCGGCCGGACCTCGAGGACGGCGCCGCGCGCGGCCAGGAGGCCTTCCTCGTCCCCTGGGAGGCGGTCGAGAAGGAGGGGCCGATCGAGGCCCCGAAGTCCGCGATCGCCTCGGTGTCCTGGAGGCTCGTCCGGTACTCGGCCGTCCAGGAGGCCGGGCAGGACCCGATGGTCTTCGCCGACTCGGTGAGCGCGGACCTGCTCGAGACGACCCGGATCCTTTTCGACGAGGAGGGGGACCTCCGGGAATTCGCCGGGGCTGCCGGTTCGGACCTGCTCTACTTCGAGTCGCTCTCCGTCGAGGACGGCTACGACTTCTTCCGCGTGGCGGTCGAGCTGCTCGAGCACGTCATCGAGCAGTACGGCGGCGGCTGCTTCGGGGCGGCGTACTACCGGGACGAGATGCCCAGGCTCGAGCTCGAGCGGGCCCTGCGGGACCGGGGGTTCGAGAGGGTTCGGGACGAGCGGCTGTTCTTCGTGAGGCTGGAGCTGAAGCGGCCGCCACTTCCGGCATCTCAGACTTAGCGGGCTTCCCGGTCTAAGTACCTGCGCCCGAAGGCGTGGACCCAGGGCGCTCCCACCGTGGCCTGAAGCGCCCCCACGCACTCCTCCAGGGTCATGCGCTGGAAGGTCCTGTGGGCCTTGAGGTTCCGCTGGTATTCGGGGACCACGCGGTAGCTCGGCTCGTTGGCGGCCGGGTGCAAGAAGACGAACAGCCCGTTGTCGCCCCAGCGACCCCGGTCGGCCTGGAGCATGGAGAGCGCCAGGAGGTGGTCGAACCAGATCTGCTGGAGCGGCGGCTGCGCCAGGGTGGTCAGCGCCTCCTCGGCGAACAGGCCCGAGCCGCGCGCCACCTCCAGGACCCGCGCGCGGGTCTCGGCAGGCGGCTCCGCGAGGTCCTCGTGGTACTTCGCCTCGATGCCGATGAAGCCAAGGCCGCCCCCCGGTACCGTGTGCTCCAGGTAGACGTCGAACGCGGTCCGGTTGCCGAGGTACCGCTCGTCACGTCGGCCCGGAGAGTGCTCGAACTCCACCCGCGTGACCGCGTCGACACGGTCCGGCCAGAGGTGCTTCGCCCAGGCCGTAGCCGCGCCCAGGTCGGCCTGGAGCTCGCCGAAGAGGTTGAAGCACATGGGTTGACTGGAAAGGAGATCCTCCAGGAGCCGCTGCTTCTTGATCAGCTTGCCCTGCGGCTCGTTCTCTTCCTTTTCCAGCGTCGCGCGCACGACCTTTCGAATCGTGTCGGTCAGGAAGTTGGAGTAGCTGCGTTCCGCCTCCTTGGCCTCGATGCGGCTGCCGAGCGCGCGGGGCTCCGTGCCCTCTCGTCCGGACTGCATGCCGATGGGGAGCCCCATCTCCTCGCGCCAGCGCGCCTGCAGCAGGCGAAGGCGGCGCTGCCAGGGCGCATCGCCTTTCACGGCCACCTTGTGCGCTTCCAGTTCCTCCCACGTCGGGCTCGCCATCGCTCCCCCCTTGCGTGTCGCAACGACTCAGTCTCCGATAGTGAAGACAACCTACCACACCTACCCGCTCCCGGCGCCGCAGCTCGGCCTCGGCACTCGACGTCGGGCACGAGGAGCGCCAGTCCGGCCCGGTTGAAGCGCCCGGGCTCCCGGGAGGCCCCGAGAATCGTCGGAACTCCTCACTTAGAGCCCAACGACGGTCCCGACCACCTTCTCGTCCTTGTCGATGAGGGCGAGCTGGCGCCCCTTCTTCTTGTTGGTGATCGCGTACTCGATGAGGGCGATGGCCTTGCGGAGGACGTCGCTCTTGGTCGTGCCGCTCATCTCGGCCAGGTTGTCGAGAATCTCGTTGACGTCTTCGGTGACTTCGAGAGTGAGCCGGATCTTGTTGGCCATCGGTCGCCTCGGCGAGCAAGGGTCCTGCGTAGAATGTACGGAGTTTCTGCGTATCCGGCAACGGGTGTCGGTTTACTCGGCGGACCCGACCTTCGCGAATCGCGCCCTCCCCGCTTCGCCGCTCACGAGAATCGACCCACCTCCGCTCACGAGAAGTGAGCCGGGCACGGAGCACGATGCGCGCGTAGCTCCCTGCCGAGCGATGGGGTAGAAGCCCACGGGATGGAGAGGATCCCCCCGGAGATCGCAGGCTGGTGGCGCATCACCGAGACGTCCGAGTGGGCGGACGAGCACCTCGACCTGCTGGGGCCCGCGCTGCTGTCGTTGACCGGGTACGCCGACCGGCTGCGCATGCACTGCCTGCTCGCGTCGGTGAACTGCAGGCCCACCAAGGCGGGCGTGTCCTTCACGTGGCAGGGTGCGTGGGAGTTCGACCAGGTGTCTGGCTCGGGCTCCGTGAAGCTGGGCAAGGACGGGAAGCTCAAGGGAACGTTCCGGATCAAGGACGGCGACTCGAGCACCTTCGTCGCCGAGCGCGCCGCCGAGCCGGACGAGCCGATCCCCGACCCGCCGAGGTACCGAGAGAAGTGGCGCCGGCGGTGGTGAGGGCCGCCGGCGGCGTCAGCTCTGCGGATCGCGCAGGGACGGTCCGTCGATCTTCACGGTGTGGCACTGGTGGCGAAGCCGGCTGAGGAGCGCAGTGACGAGCCCCTTGTTGCCGAGGAAGTTGTGCCACTCCTCGTACTCGAGGTTGGTGGTGATGATGGTGGACTTCCTCCGGTAGCGTTCCTCCATGAGCTTGAAGAAGATGTTGGTCTGCTCGGGGCGGAGGTTGAGGTACCCCATCTCATCCACCAACAGTAAATCGACGCGAGCGAGACGGTCGATGAGCTTGCGCGAGGAGCGGTCGGCCAGCGAGGCGTACATCTCGTCGAAGAGGTCCTGGGCACGCAGGAAGGTGCCGCGGTAACCGTTCTGGAGCGCCTTGAGGAGCAGACCCGAGGCGAGCCCGGTCTTGCCCACGCCGGTGGGCCCAATGAAAACGATGTTCTCGGCCTTGGCGATGAAGTCGAGCTCGGCGAAGCCGCGGATCTGACGCTGCGAGACGCCAGGCTGACGCTTCCACGGGAAGGACTCGAGGGACCACTGCTCGGGGAGGCCGGAGCGGCGGATGCGATAGGCGAGCGCGGTCTCCAGGCGGTGGTGCCACTGCGCGCGTAGGAGCACCGCAAGGAGCTCCTGGTAGCTCGCGTCCTTCTTCTCGGCCTTGGCGATCTCCTCGTCGAGGATCTCGGCGATCCGGGTGAGGTGGAGGCTCTTGAGGAGCTGCGCGACGTCGTCATTCATCGCTGTGTCCCTCGCCTCCGCCGCCGCCGGGCGGGAAGAAATCGCGCGCGATGCCGCGCAGGACCATGCGCTCGAGCCGCTCGAGGTCGAAGAGGCCGTAGGTCTCGGCGGCGCGGATCGCCTCGATCACCGGCCGGCGCGGATACTCGCGCAGGAGGCGCTGGAGGCGGCGCAGGGCCACAGTGCCGCGGCCGGCGGCGCGCTGCTTCAGCGCGGCGATGTAGCCGGCGATCTCGGGGGCGGCCTCGAGGAGCTGCCGCTCCTCGACGGCCGGCGCCGACGGCGTCCCGCCCTGGCCTCGCGGCGGCCGGTGCTCGGGCAAGGTGGCGCGGCCCTGGCCCAGGTCCTGCGCCTTCTTATGGATGCCGACGAGCCGCGGCCCCTCGAAGACGTGGATCTCCGCCTTCGTCTCGCGCACCTCGACCTGCCGGCCGATGAGCTGCCACGGCGCGGAGTAGCGAAAGCCGTTCACCGAGATGTAGCCCTCCACGTCCACGATGCGGTGGTGGAGGAGGTAGACGTCGGGGACCCAGATCGGCAGCGGCAGGAGGTGCGGCTGCTCGACGGCGAAGAGCTCGCGCGGCGAGGCGTGGAGGTGGCGGCGGTGGGTGGCGTTGACCTTGTCGCACCAGGCGAGGGCCTGTGCGTTGAGGTCGTCGAGGTCCTTGAACTCGCGGCCGGCGAGGAAGTTGTTCTCGACGAAGTCGAAGGGGCGCTCGACGCGGGCGGAGCGGTTGGCGTCGCCCTTCTCGTGTGCGGCGAAGGCGAAGCCGTAGCGGTCCGCGAAGGCGGCCATCTCCGGCACCGGCACCATCTCCCTGCCGGTGCCGTGGAGCACCACCACGTGAGTGTTATCGATCATGCACCGGCGGGCGGAGCCGCCGAAGTAGCGGAGCGCGTCGGCGAGGAAGAGTTTGCAGGCGAAGCGGGTGAAGCTCGCAAAGAACTGGATGAAAATCATCCGGCAGTAGCAGAGCACCAGGCTCGCCGTCTGGACGCGGCGGAGCTTGCCCGCGATCTTGGCATCGTGAGGCGAGGTGTCGTGCTGCATCTCCTCGCCCGGGCCGAAGTGGTACTGGCCGGCCGGCTTCACCGGTTCGTGGCCGATGCCGTGGCGCCGGCAGAAGGCGGTGAGCGCCTGGTAGGAGAGCGTGGCGCCAGCGTCGCGAAGCTTCTCGTGCACGCGGACGAGGTTGCCCTTGCACTCAACGTAGAGGGCGGCGATCTCGGCGCGATGGGCATCGCCCAGCTCCGGCCGCTCGAGGCGTGGCACCTCGGCCGTGCCGGCACGGAGCACCTCGCGCACGGCATTCCGGGAGACACCGACCGCCTTCGCGATGCTCCGCGTCCCATGTCCCTCAAGGCGTAGCCGCAGGATCGCTGCCCGCGTCGTCTGGTCGAGCACTCCCGGCCTCCTTCTCGTAGGTCGTGACGAGCTTCTCCACGTCGGCCCGCGCCTGGGCGAGCGCGCGTCTCACCTCGTCGCGCTCGGGCGTGAGGAGCCGCGCGAGGAGCGCGGCTCC
>JBBIPT010000245.1:0-5908 GCA_037442705.1 Anaeromyxobacter sp. | reverse complement strand
AGGGGAGAGGGGGGGGCCGCCTGGCAGCTCCTCGCGCAGAGAAGGCCCTCCTCCGGACTTGAACCCCCTCTCCCCTCGTGAAGCGAAGCGGAACGGGGGGAGAGGGAATGGGAGAGGGGGGCCTCGCGCGACCTCAGGACCCCATCGTCGGCATCGCGAGGCTCCCCGCCGAGTCGTCCCCGGCCGGCCAGCGCGTCGTCACGACCTTCCGCCGCGTGTAGAACGCGATCCCCTCCGGCCCGTGGACGTGCAGGTCCCCGAAGAGCGAGTGCTTCCAGCCGCCGAAGGAGAAGAAGGCCATGGGCACGGGGATCGCGACGTTCACCCCGACCATCCCCACCTGGACGTCGCGGGCGAAACGCCGCGCCGCCGCGCCGGAGCGGGTGAAGATCGCCGTCCCGTTCCCGAAGGGGTTCGAGTCCACCATCGCGATCGCCTCGTCGAGCGTCCTCGCCCGGAGCACGACGAGCACCGGCCCGAAGATCTCCTCCCGGTAGATCGACATCCCGGGCTTCACGTGGTCGAAGAGGCTCGGCCCGAGGAAGAACCCCTTCCCTCCCCCCTCCACCTCGATCTTCCTCCCGTCCACGACGAGCTTCGCCCCGTCGGAGACCCCCGCGTCCACGAGCGAGCGGATCCGCTCCCGGTGCGCCGCCGTGACGACCGGCCCCATCTCCACCCCCTCGCGCGTGCCCGGACCGACCGGGAGCTTCCGCGCCCGCTCGGCGATCGCCTCGACGAGCGGGTCGGCCACCGGCCCCACCGCCACGACCGCCGAGATCGCCATGCAACGCTCCCCCGCGGAGCCGTACGCGGCCCCCACGAGGGCGTCCGCCGTGAAGGCGAGGTCCGCGTCGGGGAGGACGACGGCGTGGTTCTTCGCGCCGCCGAGGGCCTGCGCCCGCTTCCCGTGGCGCGCCGCCGTCTCGTAGACGTGGCGCGCGATCGGCGTCGAGCCGACGAACGAGACCGCCGCGACGTCCGGGTGGCCGAGGATCGCGTCCACCGCCTCCCGGTCCCCGTGGACGACGTTGAGGACGCCGGGCGGGAGCCCCGCCTCGAGGAGGAGCTCCGCCATCTTCATCGCGGCGGAGGGCACCTTCTCCGACGGCTTCAGGACGAAGGTGTTCCCGCAGGCGATCGCCACCGGGAACATCCAGAGCGGCACCATCACCGGGAAGTTGAACGGCGTGATCCCGGCGCAGACGCCGAGCGGCTGGGGGACGGAGTGGCAGTCCACGCCCTTCCCCACGTCCTCCGCCCTCTCGCCCTTCAGGAGGTGCGGGGCGCCCGTGGCGAACTCCACGACCTCGATCCCCCGCTGCACCGACCCGCCCGCGTCGGCGAGGGTCTTCCCGTGCTCCTCGGTGACGATCCGGGCGATCGCGTCGCGGTTCGCCTCGAGGAGCTCGCGGAAGCGGGCGAGGATCCGTGCGCGGCGAAGCGGCGGCGTGTCGCGCCAGGCGGGGAAGGCGGCCTTCGCCGAGGCGACGGCCGCGCCCACCTCGGCCGCGTTCGCGAACGCCACCTTCCGGACGACCGCTCCCGTCGAGGGGTCGAAGACGTCGCCGGCGCGGCCGCTCCCGCTCTCCGTCCGCTTGCCCTCGATGAAGTGGCCGAGCACGGGCACGGTCATGGCGATCCTCCAGGCGCCCTCCAGGGGCGGGCGCCGTTCGACAGGCTCCGGCAGCCGCTCGCCCCGAGCCTGTCGAGGGGCGAAGGTCGCGGCTCGATCCGCGTGGCCGCGACCATCAGCGCAGGAGGGTGGCCCGCGTGTCCAGCGCGATCTCGAAGGCGCCCCACCCCGCCCGCCCGGAGAGGACGACCTCCGTCCGCCCGCTCGCCGCGCCGGCGAGCGCGCCGGCCACCGCGCCGAGCGTGGAGAACTTCACGGGGACGACGACGCGCGCCGACCCGCCCGGCGGCACCGCCGCGAGGGAGAAGCTCTGGGCGCGGGCGACCTGGGCGCCGGAGATGGAGAGGTCGTAGGAGAGCCGCCCCACCGGCAGCGGGAACGCGTTCGGGTTCTGCACGACGAAGGAGAGCTCCACGACCGTCTGGAGCACGTTCGACTCCCGGACGAAGGACCGCTCGAGCGCGAGGGAGGGCAACTTCGGCAAGACGACCGCCCCGTCCCTCAGCCAGGGGAGCTCGAACCAGCGGCCCCGCGCTCCCGCGAGGGCGACGCCGCTCACCCGGAACGGCAGGGACTCCCGGACGGCGAGCATCCCGAGGAACCCGGGGACCTGGCTCCAGAGGAGCCGGACGGGGATCACGACCGGGGCCCCTCCCCGCGCCGGGATCCCGAGGCCCGACTCGGTCCGGCCGGCGGTGACGCGCTGGCCGTCCACGTCGATGGCGTAGTCGAACCGGGCGACCGAGACGGCGATCGGGTTCGGGTTCTCCACCGCGCCCTGGACGGCGAGGGTCACGCCGTAGGCGTCGAGCGCCTCCGGGACGAAGCCGTCGATCCGGAGGGTCGGCGGATCGATGGCGATGGGCGGGGGCGGAGGCACGCGCCTTCCGCCGCCGCAGGCGGCGAGGACGGCGAGGGCGAGGACGGGGGTCAGGGATCGAAGTGCGCGCATCGTCGTCTCCTGGGCTGGGTTCTCCCGTGACGGGAGAGGGGTTCCTTCCATTCAAGGGCGCGCGACGAGCGCCCGGACCACCGCGTCCATCTGCCCGGGGGCGAGCCCCGCCGAGGCGAGGGTCGAGCTCCAGGTCGCCGCCCCGGTCCGGACCCGCGCGAGGATCGGCATCGCCGGCGTCCGGAGCCGCAGGGAGAGGACCGTCGCGAGGACGACCTCCTCGGTGCGGGCGCCTGCCGCGCGGAGGATCCGGAGCTCCTCCGGGTCGACGCGCAGCCGCGAGAGGAGGACGTCGTCCACGGCGAGGGCGGAGAGCGCCCCGTCGGGCGCGCTCGACGCGAGCGCCTTCTCGAACGGCTCCCCGAGCCCCTTCGACCCCGCGAGCGCGCCCTTCCAGGAGCCCGTCCGCCCCTTCGCCTCGAGGAGGGCGGCGCCGCCGCGGCCGGAGCGCGCGCCGGCCCAGTGGGCGATCCAGAGATCGTCGGCGGCCGTGCCTCCCATCGCCGCTCGGACGAGGTCCCCCTTCTCCACGCCGAAGGCCGCGGAGAGGAGCGAGCTCCGGGTCGTCGCGAGGACGTAGGGGTCCGCCGAGGAGGGGCTCGCCGGGTCGAAGGTCCTGTCCTTGAAGCAGTGGCAGGTCACCGTCGGCGCGGCGGCCGCGGCCACGGGGGCGGCGGCGGCGAGGAGGGCGAGACAGAGTCCGGGGAGGCGCATGGCTCTCGAGTGCCGACCCGCGCAGCCTACCGCTCCCGGCCCCGTGGTGGACAGAGCGACGTTCGCCCTTCGACAGGCTCAGGGCGAACGGCCGTATACAAGGCCGTTCGTGGTGAGCCTGTCGAACCACGAACGGGCCTGAATCGATTGAAGCGATCACCATCACTTCACCGAAGCGCTCCGGCCCGCCGGCTGCTAGAGAAGGGACCCATGTCGATCCTGGAATGGCTCGGGCTCGGAAAGGCGGGCGGCCCCTCGAGCGGTGGCGGGAGCGACGTCGTCCACCGGATCGTCCGGGAGCTCGACGCCCTCGAGCCCGCCCGCGCCCGCTACCTCGCCCTCTTCGCCTTCCTCCTCGCCCGCGTCGCCCACGTGGACCAGGACGTCGACTCCGACGAGACGAAGGAGATGGAGCGGCTCGTCGTCGCCTTCGGCGGCGTCGCGCCCGACCAGGCGGCCCTCGTCGTCGAGATCGCGAAGGCCCAGAACCGGCTCTTCGGCGAGACCTGGAACTTCCTCGCGGCGCGCGAGCTCCGCGACCTCGCCACCGAGGAGCAGAAGAAGGAGCTCCTCCACTGCCTCTTCGCCGTCTCGGCCGCCGACCACTCGATCACGATCCCGGAGGAGGAGGCGATCCGGAACATCGCGAGCGAGCTCCTCCTCACGAACCAGGACTACGTCACCATTCGAAGCGCCTACCGGGAGAAGCGGTCGGTGTTCCAGAAGCAGTGAACGGTTGGGCCGGCTCGGAAGCGGCAGCGGGGCCTCCCCGAATGCCGCTCGCCCCGAGCCTGTCGAGGGGCGAGCGGAGCCGGTCCGGAAGCGGCAGGGGCCTCCCCGAATGCCGCTCGCCCTGAGCCTGTCGAAGGGCGAGTGGAGCCGGAGCAGAACGGAGGCGGCCCCCGCCTCTCGCGCGGACGGCGTCCCGTGCTAGGAAGCGCCCGTGACCCTCCTCCACGCCGCCGGGCTCGGCCTCGCCTTCGGCTCCCGGACCGTCTTCGACGGCCTCACCCTCACGATCGAGGAGGGGGAGCGGATCGGCCTCGTCGGCGTGAACGGCTCGGGCAAGTCCTCCCTCATGCGGATGCTCGCCCGGGCGGCGGAGCCCGACCGCGGCGAGCTCCAGCTCCGGCGGGGCGCGACCGTGACCTACCTCGCGCAGGAGCCGGCCTTCCCGGACGGCGCGACCGTCGCGAGCGAGCTCGAGGTCGCCCGCGCCCCGCTGCGGGCCGCGCTCGACGCCCACGCCACCCTCTCCGCGCGGATCGAGGCGGAGCGGGACGAGGCGGCCCACGCCCGGCTCCTCCAGGAGCTCGCCGCGCTCGCCGACCGGATCGAGCACCTCGGCGGCTGGGACACCGCCCACGAGGCCCGGCGGCTCCTCGACCGGCTCGGCGTCCGCGACTGGGACCGGCCGGTCGCGGAGCTCTCCGGCGGGACGCGGAAGCGGGTCGCCGTCGCGCGGGCGCTCCTCACCCGCCCCGACCTCCTCCTCCTCGACGAGCCGACGAACCACCTCGACGCCGACACCGTGGACTGGCTCGAGGAGGAGCTCGACCGGCTCCCCGGCGCCCTGCTCCTCGTCACGCACGACCGCTACTTCCTCGACGACCTCGTGGACCGGATCGTGGAGATCACGCCCGGCGCGGGCGTCACGAGCTACCCCGGGAACTACGAGGCCTACCTCGAGCAGAAGCTCGAGGCGGACGCCCTCGCCGAGGTCGCAAGGCACAAGCGGGACCGCTGGATCGCGGACGAGGTCGCCTGGCTCCGGCGCGGCGTCGAGGCGCGGCGGACGAAGTCGAAGGCGCGGATCGAGCGGGCGCGCCGGCTCATGGCGGAGCGCGGGCTCGCGCGGCCGAAGGTGGCGGCGCTCCAGGTCGCGCCGCCCCCGCGCCTCTCGCAGGTCGTGCTCGAGGGGCACGGCCTCGCGAAGGCGTTCGAGGGGCGGCGGGTGCTCGCGGGGGTGGACTTCCGGCTCCAGAAGGGCGAGCGGGTCGGGATCGTCGGCCCGAACGGCGCCGGGAAGACGACGTTCCTCAGGGTCCTCCTCGGGGAGCTCGCCCCCGACGCGGGGGAGGTCGTCTCGGGGAAGCGCACGAAGGTCGCCTACCACGACCAGGAGCGGGCGACGCTCGACCCCGAGCAGACGCTCTACGAGGCGGCCGGCGGCTCGCCCCCCGGGAAGGGCGGGGAGGACTTCGTGGAGGTCGGGGGGCGCCGCTTCCCGCTCCGCGAGTACCTCGACGACCTCCTCTTCCCGGTGCCGATGCAGCGGATGCAGGTGAAGGCCCTCTCCGGCGGCGAGCGGAACCGGCTCCTCCTCGCGAAGCTCTTCCTCGAGGGGGCGAACGTCCTCGTCCTCGACGAGCCGACGAACGACCTCGACCTCGTGACCTTGAACGTGCTCGAGCGGCTGCTCCTCGGCTTCGACGGGAGCGTCCTCCTCGTCACGCACGACCGGTACTTCCTCGACAAGGTGGCGACCGCGATCCTCGCGTTCGAGGGGGACGGGCGGGCGGTGCGTTACCCCGGGAACTACGAGACCTACCGGACGCTGAAGGAGCAGGCCGAGGCGCAGGCCGCGGCCGAGCAGGCGCCCGTCG
>JBBIPT010000244.1:0-5952 GCA_037442705.1 Anaeromyxobacter sp. | reverse complement strand
CCAGTTGGATGCGCATGCCGACCTGCGCGATTGTTACGAAGGAACGGCGTTCAGCCATGCTTGCGTGGGCCGCCGGCTGACGGAATTGGGCCCCCTGGTGCAAGTGGGCCTGCGCAGTTTGACCCGGGAAGAAAGGGCCTTCCAAAAAAAAGGAGGGGTGACTCCCTTTTTCTGGCATCTTCTATCAGAAAATCCCGATTGGGAAGAAAGGGTATGCCAGGATCTTTCTGCAGAGGTTTACGTAACTATTGACCTGGATGTCCTCGATCCGGCTATCATGCCTGCGGTGGGCACGCCGGAACCGGGAGGGTTCAACTGGAAAACTCTTACCCAATTACTGCGGCCAATCGCCCGGGAGAAAACCGTCGTCGGATTCGACGTCGACACGCATCACTTCGTCGGCAATCACCCGCCGTTCGCGTCGCTCGAGGCGAGGGCGTCGAGCCGGATCGCGGAGCCGGGCGCGGCGACCGTCACGCGCCCCGCGTCCGCGTGGGGCGCGACGTTCCGGACGACGACGCGCACGCGGGCCGGGAGGCTCGTCGCGCTCCCGCAGGTCGCCACCGCGTCGAAGTCGTAGGCGCCGGCGGTCCGCGCGACGAAGGACGGCGCGGCGGAGTCTCCCGAGCGGAGCGCGACGGCAGGGCCGCCGCGCTGCGCCCATCGAACGATGCACGTCCCCTGCCCCGCGGCGACCGCGGAGAGCCGGACGAGGCCCGGCGGGACCTCACCGGGGCCGGACGCCGATACCGCAGGGCGGTGGTCGTTCGGGTCGAGCGGGTCGAAGCCGGCGAGGAGCTCGTCGCGGTCGGAGAAGCCGTCGCCGTCCGTGTCGGCGGAGTTGGGGTTCGTCCCGAGGGCGAGCTCCTCCGCGTTCGAGAGGCCGTCGCCGTCCCGGTCCAGGAGGGCGTCGCCCGCCCAGCTCGGGTCGAGGCCGTTCGCGAGCTCCCAGCCGTCGGAGAGGCCGTCGCAGTCCGCGTCGCCCGCGCAGGTGGGGAGGCCGGCGCCCGAGCCGAACCGCTCCACGGTGCCGGTGCTCGTGCTCGCGACGGCGAGGTCGCCGTTCGCCATCACCGCGAGCCCCATCGGGTTCATGAGCTGGCCAGTGCGGTTCCCGAAGGCGCCGATCTTCCCCACCGGCGCGCCGGTGGTGGAGACGACCTGGACCGAGCCCTGGAAGAGGTCGGAGACGTAGACGCCCGCGGGGCCGAGCGCGAGCCCGCCCGCGCGGGTGACCTGGCCGGCGCCGCCGCCCCTCGTCACGTAGGAGGCGAGGTGCCGGCCCGAGAGGTCGAAGGAGTGGAGGAAGCGGGCCGCCTCGGCCGGCTCCCCGGTCCCGAGGGCGTCGGTCCGCTTCGCCTCGAAGACGAGGACCCAGGCCTTGCCCGCGGCGGCGTCCACCGCCACGTCCACCGGGGCGACGAGCGGAGCGCCGTTCGCCGCGGCGATCGTCGCGACGGTCGCGCCGTCCGGCCGGATCACGCGCACCTGGTTCACGTCCTTGTCGGCGACCCAGAGGGTCGCGCTCGCGTCGTCCCAGGCGACGCCGAGCGGCGCGGCGAAGGGGCCGCCGTCGAGGGCGAGCTTGCCGAGCGTCCGCCCCGTCGCGGGGTCGATCTTGAAGACGCTCCCCCGGGACGTCGTCACCCAGACGAAGCCGCCGCCCGTCGTGACGGCGAGGGCCGGCTCGGGGAGGGTCGCGAAGCCGCGAGCCTCCCCGCGCGCCGTGGCGAGGGCCACGCGGCCCGTCTGCTCCTGCCGCCCGTCCACGAGGTACAGGGCGCCCGAGGCGTCCGCCGCGAGGCGGCGAGGGACCGTGAGCGGGAGCGGCAGGTTCGCCTGGTAGGTCGCGAGGACGACGTTCACGGCCTTCACGGAGGAGACCTGGGTCGTGCCGTTCGAGACGGTGACCGTGAGCGTGTGCGCGCCCGGTGACTGGGGGGCGGTCCACGAGGCGAGGGCCGGGTTCGCCGGATCGGGGACGACGGCGCCGGCGGTCGCGGTCCAGGAGTACGCGAGCGGGAGCGGAGGGTCGTTGGGATCCGAGGCCACGGCCTCGAAGGTGGAGACGCTGCCGGCGACGACCTCGGCCGGGCCGTTCACCGCGGTCACCGCGGGCGGGAGGGCGCTGCCGGCGACGGTGATGAGGGCGACGGGGGTGCCGGTGAAGGTGAGGGGCGTCGTCCCGGTGAACCCGCCGAGGTAGTTCGCCGTGCAGGAGACCGTGAGGGCCGCCGGGTCGGCCGGCGTCGTCCAGGCGACCGTGCCCTCGATCACGTTGCAGCCGGTGGCCCAGCCCGGATTGGCCGGGCAGGTCGTCGTCGTCGAGGCGGGGCCCGGGATCGTCTGCGGCGAGACCGAGCCGCCGCTCACGTTCACGGTGATCGACTGCATCGTCTCGCCGCCCCTCATGCCGCTCGCATTCCGCCCTTCGGCGCGGCAGGTCACCTGCACCACCGAGCCGGCGACGACGTCGGTGGAGGGCGAGACGGTCGCCACGGCGGCCACGGTGCCCAGGGCTGCGGAGGGAACGGCCGCCGCGAGCGCAACCAATGCGTACACCCATGCCCGGATCCTCATGGAATCCTCTGATCTGCAAGGCGCGAGCCTCGCCATACGGCCGTAAGATGGGGATGTTCACGCACCTCGCGCCCTCCTCGAGCTCACGACTCCGGGGGGTTTCCGGTGGCCACCGGGTTCGCGCGGGAACCAACCCGCTGGGTCAAATCACCCATCGCCGCGTCGTTTGACGCATGTCAGGAAGAGCGTCCGAGACTCGGTCTCGACCACGCCCGATCCCGTCCCCAACGGTCGCTCCTCGGCGAGGATCCGGAGTCGCTCCGAATGGTTGACGTCCGGCGCGCCTTCCGCGGAAGCGTGCAAGCCTTGCGCGACGCGGCGGCCTGGCGCAGGGGCTACGCTCCGCCCGCTATGGTCCGGGGCGCCCCGCCGCGAGCGCTTCGGCCACCCTGCGCCGGAGCCGGATCCAGAGCCACGCCCCCGCGGCGACGAACGCGGCCGCGAGGACGTGCTTCACGACGAGTGCTGCCACCTGCCCACGGCCGGCCGCGTTCGCCCACTCGAACTCGCCGTACCAGATCGTCCGCGGGATCCCGCCGAGGACGATCCACGCGAGGGAGAGGCGGACGAGGAGCGTCATCCGGCGGTGGATCGCGACGAAGAACGCGGCCGCCTCGGGCCGGCCGTCCCGCTCCCACGCCCGCAGCATCGCCCAGAGCGCCACCGCGCTCGCGAGCAGCAGCGCGGTCGCCACGTCGTGGAAGTAGTTGTTCATCATGAGGGCGATGCCGGCGGCGGGGGTCATGGGGTCCTCGGCTCCCCGGGGGCGCGCGATGCGGCGAGCCGCGCGTGCTCGCGCGCGTACTGCCTGAAGGCGCGCCCCTGGGGGAACTGGATCATCCAGGAGGTGATGTGGCTCATCGGGAAGCCGCGCCAGCCCACCCGGGCGACACGGGAGAGGATGCGCGGCAGCGTGAAGAGCCGGGCGCGGAGGTCCACGATGAGGTCCTCGCGCTCCTCGGCGGTGAGCGTCGGGTGCTCGAAGACCGCCCGGTTGCCGTCGTAGGCGTCCCAGTCGAGCCCGGGCCGGAGGTGGGGGCCGTAGAGCTCGTGGAGCTCCGTGCCCGGGAACGGCGTCGTCATCACCGGGTGGGCCGAGACCTCGAGCTCGTCGCAGAGGGCGAGGAGCCCCTCGTAGTCCTCCCGGACGTCCTCGCGACCGCCGAGCATCGTGAAGAGCATGACCTCGATGCCGTGGTCGCGGATCCGTGCGATCTGATCGCGGCGCCGGCGTCCCTGCTTCGAGACGGCCTTGTACTCCTCGAGGCTCCGGAGGTTGTTCGACTCCCAGCCGACGAGCACCGCCGTGAGCCCGGCGCGCCGGGCGTTCCGGAGCAGCTCGTCCGCCCGGGAGTGGTCGAGCGTCACGAGGTCTCCGGAGCCGAACCACCACTTGCCGCGGACGCTCCGCGCCATCTCGGCGTAGAGGTCGATGGACCGCTTCACGTCCACGCCCCAGATGTTGTCGTCGATCCCCCAGAAGAGCCGCCGCTTCGAGGCGGCGACCTCCTCCACGACCTCGCCGATGGGGCGCACCCGCGAGCGCCCGCCGAAGAACTCGTGGACCGAGCAGAAGGTGCAGCGGTGAGGGCAGCCGCGGGAGGTCTGGAAGTAGCCGTAGACGTAGCTCGTCTTCCAGCGGTCGGTGACGGGGCGGGGCAGCCCGTCGAGCTCCGGGAAGTGGCCGTGGTAGGCGGGCTCGAGCGTCCCGCGGGCGAGGTCGGCGAGGAGGCGGCCCCATACGGTCTCCGCCTCGCCGACGAGGATCGCGTCGGCGTGGGCCTTCGCCTCCCCGGGGAGCGCCGAGACGTGGATCCCCCCCAGGATCACCCGCTTGCCGAGGGCGCGCAGCCGGTCGGCCATGCGGTAGGCCCAGGGGGCCTGCGGAGTGAGGACCGTGAACCCGACGGCGTCCGCGCCGACCTCCTCGGGGACGAACGTCTCCTTGTTCGCGTCGAGGAGGGAGACCTCCACGTCCGGCGCGAGCTGGCGCGTGAGGCCGGCGAGGTACTCGAGGACCGGCGGCGCGATGGGCAGGCCCTTCGACTTCTGGCCCTTCTCGCCGAAGGGAGGCGAGACCAAGAGGAGGTTCATTGCCGGCGGGAATCTAGCAGCGAGGAGCGGGTGGACGCCACCCGCCGTCCGTGATGCACTCGGTCCCCCATGATCGGTCGAATCGCCCCTGCCGCGCTCGTCCTCGCCCTCGCGCTGGCGGTCCGGCTCGCCCCCTGGGGCGAGGTCTTCACGGCGGACGGGATCCGGCTCACCGGCGACTCCGACCCGCACTACCACGTGCTGCGCGCCGAGCGGTGGCTCGCCACCGCGCCGGGCGCACCCTGGGCCGACCCGATGCTCGACTGGCCCCACGGCGCGAACGTCCCATGGCCACCGCTCTTCGACGCGATCGTCGCGGGTGCAGCGTGGCTCGCCGAAGGGCCTGCGCGGGGGCGCGACGCCATCGCCGCCGTCGCGGCCTGGATACCGCCGCTGCTCGGCCTCCTCCTCGTCGTGCTGGTCGCCCGGCTCGGCGCACGGATCCTCGGGCGAGGCTCCGGATGGGTGGCGGCGGCGCTCGTGGCGCTCCTCCCCGCGGCCTCCGGGCTCGGCGTCCTCGGCCGCGTGGACCAGCACGGCCTGGAACTCGTCCTCTTCTGCGCGATCCTCCTCGCGTTCCTCGGGGCGTTCGGGCCCGGAGCGAGGCCGTTGCGAGCGGGTGCCGCCCTCGCGCTCCTCGCGCCGATCGCCTTCTGGACGTGGATGGGGAGCGCGGTCCACCTCGCCGTTCCGCTCCTCGCCGCCTCCGCCCTCTGCCTCGTCCGGGAGCACGAGGCGGGCGAAGGCGGGCTCGTGGCGCTCGCCGCCGGAGGGCTCGGCGGCGGCGCGCTCCTCGCCGCCTCCGTCGCCCTGCTCGGTCCGCCCGGCGCGCTCGCCCGGACGGAAACGACGGGCGTGGGTGGCCTCCACGTCGCCCTCCTCGTCGCCGCCGGAGCGTTCGCCGCCCTCGCGATCCTCCTCCCCCGCCTCATCGCGCCCGGCGGCGGCTCCTCGCGGGCGGGCGCGCTCGCCCTCGCCGCAGTGCTCCCCGGCGCGACGATCCTCGCCTCGCCCGGCCTCCGCGCCGGGGTCCTCGGAGGGCTCGAGGCGCTCGCAGCGGCCAACCCCTGGTACGCCGCGATCGACGAGTTCGAGCCGCTCCTCCACCTCGGGGTCGCCCCCCTGGGCGTCGCCGCCGGCGCGCTGCTCGCCGGCTACGGGCTCGCGCACCTCGCGGCGGCGGCCGGCGCCGGCCCGCTCCTCGCCGCGTGGCGCGGGGGCCCGGGGCGGCGCCCGGAGATCGTCGTGCTCCTGGTGGCCCTCGCGCTGCTCGTCCCC
>JBBIPT010000243.1:0-5955 GCA_037442705.1 Anaeromyxobacter sp. | reverse complement strand
GTTCGTCCTCGGCCTCTCCGCAGTGGCCGCGGCGCTCCTCGTCCGCTTCCTCCGGATCTCCTCGCGCGAGATCGTCCCCCTCGCGGAGGAGGGGGCGAGGCCGTGAGGAGGCTCTCGCTCCCCCAGCCCTTCGAGGACCTCGGCCACACCGCCGACGTGGGCGTCCGCGTCCGGGGCGCGAGCGCGGAGGAGGCGGCCGCCCGGCTCGCGCTCGCCCTCGGCAGCCTCCTCGCCGCGGGCGACGCCCCCGCGGCCGTCCGGGAGGAGCGGATCGCCGTCGAGGGCGGCGGCTCCCTCGCCGGGTCGGCCGTCGCGCTCCTCCGGGAGCTCCTCTACCGGTTCGCCACCGAGCGGCTCCTCCCCGCGTCCGTGGAGATCCAGCGGATCGATCCCGCGGGCGCCGAGGCGACGGTGGGCTTCGCGCGGTGGGATCCCGGGCGCCACGGGGAGGGGGCGGACGTGAAGGCCGTGACCTGGCACGCCGCCCGGCTCGAGCGCGAGGGGGACGGCTGGGTGGCCCAGGCGGTGCTGGACGTCTGAAGCGGCCGCTCGCGATTCGTGATCGGCCCCTGGCCTCAGGCCTCGGACCTCAGGCCTCGGGAACGGCGGCAGAGATGCATCTCCTGAGGCCGGAAGCCTTGGGTGTTTCCGAATCGCGCTCGGGCGTTCTGGAGGAACGGTCGGCCGCGCGTCACTTCACCGACGTCGTGAACGTGAGCGTGAACTGCCGCCCCGCAGGCAGGGTTCCCGTCATCGGGAGCCGGAAGGTGGTGACCCGCCCGTCGAAGCCGGCGGGCGCGCCGCCTCCACCCGACGCCGGCACGAGCGTCCACGTCGTCCCCCCGTCGGACGAGTACGACGGGGTCCCGAGCGCGAGCCCGGAGGGCGGGACGCCGTCCGTGAACTGGAACGGGACGCCCGCTCCGTGGGAGTCCACGCCGAAGGCGAGGTGACGGGAGATCGGGTCGATGACCACGACGGTCGTCGCGACGCCGGGCCCGCCGTTCTGCACGACGAGCGTCCAGGTGACGACGTCTCCGGGCCTCGCGGTCGCGGCGCTCGCCGACTTCACGACGAGGAGGCTCGGCAGCGCGTAGACGGCGAGCGTCTGGTCCGTGACGGCGCTCTCGAGCCCGCCCACGACCCCGCTCACGTGGGCGGGGCCGTTCACGTAGCTGCCCACGACCGAGCTCGTCACCGCGACGGTCACCGCGCAGGAGGCGGTCCCGGCGGACATCGAGCCTCCCGTGAACGTGAGCGACGCATCCCCCGCGGCGAGCGGGATCGCCGTGCCGCCCCGGAAGAGCGTGCCCCCGCAGGTCGTGGACGTGGCGGGCGGGCTCGCCACGACGAGCCCGGCGGGGAAGGTGTCGGTGAATCCGAGCCCCGACTGCGCCGGCGAGCCGGGCACGTTCGCCACCGTGAAGGTGAGCGTGGAGGGCACGCCGGTGCCGGTGGACGCCGGGGAGAAGGCCTTTCCGAGCGCGGCCTTCCTCCCGTTCCGGAAGGTGCAGCCGATGTTCCTCCCCGCCCCGACCTCGGCGCCGGCGACGGTGAGCGTCGACCCGGCGAGCGTTCCGAAGGTCGCGACGCCGTCCGTGCAGCTCGCGCTCGCGAGGGTGAAGGCGGCGGGGAAGGTCTGCGTGATCGAGAGCTCCACGCCGTTCGCCCCGACCGCCCAGGGCCCCGCGCTCGCGGGGTTCGACACGGCGGTGTCGAGGGTGAAGCTCGCCGGCAGGCCGTTCGTGCCGGAGGTGAAGGAGAAGGTTCCGGACCCGCCCACGCTCTCCTCGACGACCGTGACCCGGGCGAGCTTCGTGTTCGTGATCGTGCAGATCGCGCCGAAGCTCGTGGCGTCGAGCGTCGCGGTGATCCGCCGGTTCGCGCCGTCCACCGCCACGTACGGCGCCGCGCCGCCGGCCGGGTTCGTGCAGGAGATCGCGGCGGTGGAGACCCAGCCCGGGACGAGCCCCTCGTCGATCTGGAGCGTCTGCGTCCCGCCGGTGGCGCCGAGCGGGATCTGGACGATCCGGCTCCCGCCGGCGGCGAGGGAGAAGGAGGCCGGGCTCGGCGTCGCGCTTCCCGACGCCGTGAAGGGGAAGGCCTGGGGATCTCCCGCGGGCGTCGTCTGCACCCGGACCTCGATCCAGCCCTGCACGATGACCCCCGTGACCTGGGCCGCGAGGGTGGAGACGCACTTCGCGTTGGAGGCGGCGGTGACGTCCGCGGGCGTCGCGGGGGTGTTCGAGTTGTTGTCGAAGACGAGGGTGTAGGGGAGGCCGAGGACGTTCGTCCCGGGGACCGGCGCGCAGTAGGCCACGGCCCCGGTGATCGTGAGGGTCGCGGTGGAGGCCGCCTGGAAGTCGCCGACCGTGTCCCCGTCGAGCTGCAGGAAGGGCGCCGGCCCGGTCGGGAAGACCCCGAGCGAGCAGGTCTGGGTGGCGTCGTTCCGGCTCGGGTCGTTCCCCCGCTCGCCGACGAAGATCGCCCCGTCGTAGCGGGTCGGGCTGTTCGAGGTGATCGTCGAGATCACGTCGATCGTGAGGGGCGTCCCGGCGATGCAGGAGGCGAGCCCCGGGGGGGGCTGGGAGAACGAGGCGGAGGTCGTGAAGTCGTTCGAGGTGCAGCCGAGGTTCCGTCCGGACCGCGTCCCCGCGCAGCTCTGCCCGGTGTGGGCGGTCACCGTCTGCGCGGCCGCGGGCGGCGGCGCCGCGGCGAGGAGGCCGAGGGCGATCCCGAGGAGCCTGCCGATCCGTGTCGCGCGCGCCGTCGTCATGGTCACTGCCGGTTGAGCCAGGCGGCCGCCTCGCGGACCGACTCCTGATCGAGCTTGAGGCGGAGGCGGAGCCAGGGGCCGTGGGCCGTGTGGCTCGCCGCGGAGAAGTCCCGATCCTCGTAGCCGGAGAGGTTGTAGCCCACGCCGACCCAGACGTTCCGGACGGGGCTGTAGCCGACGGAGGGGCCGGCGCTCCAGGAGGCCTCCCCGCCGCTCCAGGAGTGGAGAACGCTGCCGCGGAGCCCCAGGTCCCAGGTCTCCGAGAGGTCGTGGCGAGCCTCGAGGGAGACCTGGTCCGTGTAGCCGCTCGTGGCGGCCCCGTCGAGCCGCTCGCGCGCGACCTTGCCGCCGTAGCCGAGCGAGACCTGGAGGTCCTTCCGCGGGCGGTGGTTCGCGAGGAGGTTCGCGACGAGACGCGAGGAGTCGGCGGCGGCGAGCGCACTCCCGGCGGCGGGCTCCACGAGCTCGCGGATCCCGTCGAGGCGGGCGAGGAAGATCCAGCGGGTGCGCGGGGGGCGGTGGACGAGGCCGAGACGCAGTCCCGCCGAGGTGGAGTCCCCGGCGGCGGCGCGCGTGGCGAGGAGCTGGGCGCGCCCGGAGTAGCCCCAGCCACCCTTCCGCTCGAGGACGGCGCCCGAGAGGATCGACCACTTGTCCTCGTCCGGGCCGAGCCGCAGCTCCGCCCGCCCGTTCCAGGCGAGGCGGCTCACCTGGTAGCTGCCGCCGAGGGAGAGGGCCGTGAAGTCCTCTCCCCTCGTGCCGTGGGCGGGGGCCACGGCCGGGTTCGCCTCGTAGGAGCCGGAATGGAGGAGGGTCTCGCTCCGCTCGAGGCCGGCGTCCACCTTCCAGGCGTCGGAGAGCTGGAGCGTCTGGCGCAGCCCCACGTTGCCGAAGACCCGCTCGGCGTTCTCGTCGAGGTCGCGGGAGAGGGAGCTCGTGAGGCTTCCGCCCTTCCAGAGGGTCGAGCGGAGGCCGAGGCGGGTCGTCTGCGTCGTCGCGGCCTCTCCCCATGTGAGCTCCTGGGCGGCGACGACCGCGACCGCCGGCGTGAGCTCGTACTCGCCGCGGAGCGCGACCCGGTTCGGGAAGTCCGCCGCCTCGTCGCCCCAGGCCGACTGGGCGAAGTCGAGGCCGAGGAGGAGCCGGTCCTTCCAGGCGGCGAGCTTCCCGCCGAGGACGACCTGCCCGGAGTCGCGGCGGCTGCCGTCCGCGAGCGCGTCGCTCGCGTGGAGGAGGCCGGCCTGGGCCGACCAGGGGCCGGACCTCCAGCCCAGGCGGACCTCGGCGGCGGTCCGCTCGGCGCCGGTCGCGAAGGTGTCCTGCCCGAGGGCGCGGCCGGAGAGCGTGAGCGCCTCCGTGAGGCGGTAGCGCGCCTCCGCCCCGAGCTTCCGGGTCCCGGCCTCGGAGAGGGCCTGCTGCCCGAGCCCGAACCCGGTCTCCTGGACGCGGACCCAGGCCTTCGCCTCGAAGGTCCGCGAGGCGTGGGTGACCTCGGCGAGCCAGGCGGCCGCGACGCCGTCCGTCCCGGGGCCGCTCCCCTCGCTCACCGCGGCCTCGGCGCGCGCGGCCGTCCTCGGACCGAGGTCGATCCGGAGGTCCGCACCGTAGAGGTCCCGCGTCACGGTCCCCTGCCCCTCGTGGATCGCCGTCGCGCCCGCCCGGACGCGCCCGTCGAGGAGCTTCACGCCGGCCCGGCCGCCGAGGGTGGTGTCCTCGCCGCCCGCGGTCGTCTCGTACTCCACGACGATCGTCACCGGGTTGAAGGCGAGGTCCCGGCTCGGCACGGGCTCCCGGAAGAAGAGCGTCCCCCGGTCGAAGTCGATGGAGTAGTCGAGGAACCTCGTGAGGGTACGCTCCACGAGGACGACCTCGCTCCGGAGCCGGTCGCGGGTGAGGAGCGTCACGGTCTCCGAGTTCGGGACGAGCGAGGCGCGGGAGAGCCGGTAGAGCCCGGACGTTCCGTCCCCCGGGAGCTCGTCGCGGGCCCGGATCTGGTCGGTGCTCGCCGCGAAGGCCGTGACCTCCACGTTCCGGGTCCGGAGCTCCACCTTCGCCCCGTTCATCTTCCGGGAGTAGCGGGAGAGCTCGGTCACCGTGAGCCCGGTCTCGTGGTCCCCGAAGAACGCCTGGAAGCGGTCGCGCTCGATCTTCACGTACACCTTGCGGACGCTCGGGGCGTCGCGCCCCATCGCCGAGGCGTCCCTGTAGAGGGTGTACCAGGCCTGGGGGTCGATCGCCCGGAAGATGCCGTCGCCCTCCCCCGGGCGCGGACGGCCGGAGTCGTAGGAGATCGTCGCGAGCCAGCTCCCCCGGATCCGTCCCTTCGCGTAGAAGGCGACCCGGCCGTCGGCCCAGAGGTCCTCCTCGCCGCCGGCGGCGTCGAGCGTCTCCATGTTGCCGTGGGCGACGGACCAGCCGGCCGTCCCCTCCGCGAGGCCTACGAGGATCCAGTCCCTCGGCTCCGGGCTCGCCCAGGTCTCCGCTTCGAGCGCGGCCCCGCCGGCCGCGAGCAGGGCCCGGTGCGACCCGCTCTCCGCGACCGGCGCGAAGAGGACCCATCCGTCCCTGTCCACCTGGACGGTCCGGGCCGCCGCCGCGTCCTCGAGGACGACGCTCTCCCCCTCCCGCCGGAGCGGGCGGAGCGAGCCGCCGCGCAGCTCCAGCCGCGTGGCGCCGCGGACGGGATCCCCCGACGCGTCGCGGAGCTCGACCCGCACCTTCACCGGGGTCTTCCCGTCCGCGACGTTGCCCTCGTCCGGGAGCTGCCGGATCGAGGCGATCTCGCCGGTCCGGAGGATCCGGGCCGTCTCCGAGAGGCGCACGTTGCCGAACGGGTCCTTGCCGGTGACGGTGAGGGCGCGGCTCCCCTTCTCGCCGAGATCCACGCCCACGTACGTGTAGGTCGTCTTCCCGGTCCGCGGATCCACCGCCCGGTAGCCGATCCGCTCCGCCGGGACCTCCACGCCGTCCACCGCGAGCGAGGGGGTGAGGTGGGACGGGAGCTGGATCTGGACCGCGGCGATCCGGTCCGGGGCGAGCTCGCCGTCGGCCGGCGAGGCGAAGCCGTCCGGCCGGACGGGCGGGGCCGGCGGCGCGGCCGGGGGCGCCGCGACCGAGGCGGTCACCTTGCCCGCCGTAGCCGCCTCCGTCGCGGGCGCCTCGGGCGTCGCGGGGACGGG
>JBBIPT010000242.1:0-5964 GCA_037442705.1 Anaeromyxobacter sp. | reverse complement strand
TGCTCTTCCGATCTTCCGGCTCCCCACGAGCCGGCACGAGGACTGGCGGTTCACGAGCCTCTCCGCCCTCTCCCCGCTCACCCTCGGCCGCGCGCCGGAGGGCGGGGGCGACGGGGCCTCCGGGCTCCTCGCCCGGGCCGCCCTGCCGGGCGGGGCGCGCCTCGTCTTCGTGAACGGCCGCTACCGGGAGGATCTCTCCTCCGCGGGGCCGCTGCCCCGGGGGACGGTGCTCGCGAGCCTCGCCGAGGCGCTCGAGGAGCGGCCCGACGAGGTCAGGCCCCACCTCGGCCGGCTCGCCCGGCCCGACGACCAGGCCTTCGTCGCCGCGAACGCCGCGCTCTTCGAGGACGGCGCCTTCCTCCACCTGCCGGCCCACGCGTCGGTGGACGCCCCCATCGCCCTCGTCTTCCTCTCCGACGCCTCGGCCGGGCCGGTCGCCTCGCACCCGCGCACGCTCGTCGTCGTGGGGGAGGGCGCCCGCGCCACGGTGGAGGAGGTCTACCTCGGCGGCGGCGGGGCCTACCTCACGAACGCCGTGACCGAGCTCGTCCTCGGCGAGGGCGCCCGGGTGGAGCACGTCCGGATGCAGGTCGAGGGGGACGAGGCCTTCCACGTCTCGGCGGTCCACGCGGAGGAGCACGGCGAGGCGAACCTCGTCGCGCACGCCTTCACCCTCGGTGGCCGGCTCTCCCGGGCGGAGATCCGCGCCCGGCTCGCGGGCGAGGGGGCGAAGGTGTCGGCGAACGGCCTCGTGATGGCCGGCGGCGAGCGGATCGCGGACAACTTCTCCTGGGTCGAGCACGCGGTCCCACGCTGCACGACGAGCGAGACCTACAAGGGGATCCTCGACGGGAAGGCCCGCGGGATCTTCTCCGGCCGGATCCGCGTCCTGCCCGGCGCCCAGAAGACGGTCGCCCGCCAGGCGACCTCGAACCTCCTCCTCTCCGGCGACGCGATCGTGGACGCGAAGCCCCAGCTCGAGATCTTCGCGGACGACGTGAAGTGCGGGCACGGGGGGACCGTCGGCCGGCTCGACGAGGCCGCCCTCTTCTACCTGCGCTCGCGCGGCGTGCCCGTCGAGGAGGCCCGGAGCCTGCTCGTCTGGGCGTTCGCGAGCGAGATGGTGGGGCTCGTGACGAACCCCGCCCTGCGCGCCCGGGCGAAGGGCCTGGTGGCCGCCCGCCTGCCCGCGGGCGCGAGGATCCTGGAGGCCGCATGACGTCTGCGCTGAAGACGAGCGAGGAGGCGAAGGTGGCGACGCGGCGGATCGGTCCCACCGGCCGGCCCGGCTTCGACCCGGCCCGGGCCCGGAGGGACTTCCCCATCCTGAAGCGGCGCGTCCGGGGCAAGGCCCTCGCCTACCTCGACAACGCGGCCACCACCCAGAAGCCGCGCGCCGTGATCGACGCGATGACCCGCTACTACGAGCAGGAGAACGCGAACGTCCACCGGGGCGTCCACCTCCTCTCCGAGCTCGCGACGAAGGCCCACGACGAGGCGAGGCTGAAGGTCGCGCGCTTCCTCGGGGCGGAGGACCCGCGCGAGGTCGTCTTCGTCCGCGGGACCACCGAGGCGGTGAACCTCGTGGCGCAGACGTTCGGGCGGCTC
The DNA here is from genome assembly GCA_037442705.1 of Anaeromyxobacter sp. Taxonomy (GTDB): domain Bacteria; phylum Myxococcota; class Myxococcia; order Myxococcales; family Anaeromyxobacteraceae; genus Anaeromyxobacter. The sequence continues at coordinate 4,356 of JBBIPT010000242.1, read as the reverse complement.
CGCGTCGGCCCGGGCGACGAGGTCCTCGTCACGGGGCTCGAGCACCACTCGAACATCGTCCCGTGGCAGATGCTCTGCCAGGAGAAGGGGGCGAAGCTCGCGGTCGTGCCGGTCGACGACCGCGGCGATCTCGATCTCGCGGCCCTCGAGGGGCTCCTCGGCCCGCGGACGAAGCTCCTCGCGGTGGCGCAGGTCTCGAACGCCCTCGGCACGGTGAACCCCCTGGACGAGATCGTGGAGCGCGCGCACGCGGCCGGCGTCCCGGTCCTCGTGGACGGCGCCCAGGGCGCGCCCCACCTCGGCTTCGACGTCCGGACCTCGGGGGCGGACTTCTACGCGTTCAGCGGCCACAAGATCTACGGGCCCACGGGCATCGGCGTGCTCTGGGGGCGGCGGGAGCTCCTCGAGGAGATGCCGCCCTGGCAGGGGGGCGGCGACATGATCCTCTCGGTCGCCTTCGACCGCACGATCTACGCCCCCGTGCCCCAGAAGTTCGAGGCGGGAACGCCGGCCATCGCGGAGGCGGTGGGGCTCGGCGCGGCGATCGACTACGTGGAGACGATCGGGCTCCCGGCGATCGCGGCCCACGAGGAGGCGCTGCTCGAGCAGGCGGTCGCCGCGCTCCGCGCCGTCCCCGGGGTCCGGATCGTCGGCGAGCCGGCGCGCCGGGCGGGCGCGGTCTCCTTCCTCGTCGGCGACGTCCACCCGCACGACGTGGGGACGGTGCTCGACCGGCACGGCGTCGCCATCCGGGCGGGTCACCACTGCGCCCAGCCGCTCATGCGCCGGCTCGGCCTCTCCGGCACGGCGCGGGCGTCGTTCGGCCTCTACAACACCCGCGAGGAGGTGGAGGCGCTCGCCCACGCCGTCCACGCCGTGAGGGACCTGTTCGAATGATGGCAGTGCGCGCTCGTGTCGATCCAGAGGTTGCTGGTTCCCCCGAGCCTGTCGAGGGTCCATGCCGAAGGGACGCGAAACAGCCCGTTCGCCCTTCGACAGGCTCAGGGCGAACGGCTGCGTACGGCTTGCTCGCGTGGGAGCAACTCCGTTCGTGATGAGGCCGTCGAACCGCGAACGTCGCGGATCGACGCAAGCGGGCACGGTCATGAGAGGAGCCGGATGTCCGAGCTGAGCGATCTCTACCAGGAGGTGGTCCTCGACCACGGGAGGCGGCCCCGGAACTTCGGGCCGCTCGAGGGGGCGACCCACCGCGCGGAGGGGCTGAACCCCCTCTGCGGCGACCACGTCACCGTGTACGCGAAGGTCGAGGAGGGGATCGTCCGCGACGCCCGCTTCGAGGGGAACGGCTGCGCGATCTCGAAGGCCTCCGGCTCCGTGATGACGGGAGTGGTGAAGGGGAAGTCCCCGGCGGAGATCGACGCGGTCTTCGAGCGGTTCCACCGGCTCGTCACCGAGGGGCCGGCCGGGGGGGACGAGGCGGACCTCGGGAAGCTCGCCGTCTTCGGCGGCGTCCACGAGTACCCGGCCCGCGTGAAGTGCGCGAGCCTCCCCTGGCACGCGCTCCGCGCGGCGCTCGCCGGGAAGGGCGAGCCGGTCTCCACGGAGTGACGGGATGGCGCGCGCGGCGGTCCACACCCTCCGGGACGTCGAGGTGATGCAGGTCCCGAGCGGCTTCAAGGTCGCCCTGCCCGCGGGGTCCTGGCTCGTCGTCCAGCAGACGCTCGGCGGCCAGTTCACCGCGATGACCGAGACGGGCGGGCTCGTCCGCGTGGACGGGAAGGACGCGGACGCCCTCGGGCCCGAGTACGAGGCGGAGGCGAGGAAGGCCGCGGAGGAGCGGGCGAAGGCGGCGGAGGGGCCGTTCGACGAGGAGAAGGTCTGGGAGGCGCTCCGGCAGGTCTACGACCCGGAGATCCCGTCCTCCATCGTGGAGCTCGGCCTCGTCTACCTCGTCGCCTCCGGGGAGGTGGAGGGCGGGCGGAAGGTCTCGGTGCGGATGACCCTCACCGCCCCCGGCTGCGGGATCGGGCCGGTGCTCGTGGAGGACGTGCGCCGGGCGATCCTCGGCGTGCCGGGGGTGAAGGAGGCGGACGTCGAGCTCGTCTTCGACCCGCCCTGGGACCCCTCGCGGATGAGCGAGGCGGCGAAGCTCCAGCTCGGGTTCATGTGAGGCGCGGAGGTCACGCAGGTCGGGCCGAAATGAACTCCAGCCGGCGGCCGATCCCGCTGCCGACTACTTGAACCGAATGCTCTCGAAAGCGTCGAAGAGCGACCGGTAAGTGGACTTGAGGAAGGTGGCTGAGCGCTCCGTCGGTCCGTCCTGAGCACATCCGAGGTCCGTGCAGCGCTCGTGGCGGTGTTGGAAGAACACCCCATCGACGGTCTTGGAGACGACGACCTCGACCCTGAATCTACGTCCGAGATCGACCGACCGCCATTTCGTCACGATGCGGCAGAAGTGCTCGTCCTCCGACGATCGGCCTGCCTCGATGCTCAAGCCCTGCTCCAGCAGTACCTTGCGAGCGAGTTCACAAGGCGCCCTGGCCTTCGTGGCCCGGAAATCGATCTGATTGAAGTCCAGGTTCCCGTTCTCCGCAGCGTCGTAGTCCGGCGACGAGTCGGATGGTTGCGTCGGCGTCGCCTGCTGAATCGGATCGTAGGTCGCCTCCGCCTTGTCGATCCGGAGCGGGGCGCTCGCAACCGCGGATGTGGCCGGTGCGGCGACCCCGTAGAGCTCGCCCACCGCGAGGCGGACGGCCTCGACGAGCCCCTCCTCGGCCATCACCGTGCGCGCTGACGATGCGACGGTTCGCTGGTTCCTCATGTCGAGGCGCCGAAGCTCGAGGACGAGCATCCGCCCGAGTCGGCCGATCCGCCCTGTCACGACCTCCCTGGCGCCGACCGCACCGCCGAGTTCGGCGAGGCACGCGGCGTCGCCGGTGCAACCCATCATCTTGTCCTGGTTCTGCTGGGCGAGCACCGTCTTCAGGTCATCAGGAGAGGTCACCTGAGCCGCCGGCTGGACCCGTTGCACCTCGGAGGGGATGAGCGACGTGGCGACGCTGGCGAGGTCGGCCGACACGCCCGAGGACTGCAGGGGGTAAATGACGACCTTCGGCCCGGTCGGCTTTCCCGCAAGGAGCAACAGCGCAACGAGGGTCTTCAAGGTGCCTCTCCTCCGGTCTCGGTGCCGGGACCGCGGAATTCCCTAAGGCGCGGTCGCGAACGCAAGCTCCTTCCGGCCCATGAGCTTGCAGAGGAGCTTGGTCGAGTTCTCGGTTCCGCCGCGATCGTCCCACTCGAATCGTGCGGAATCGCCCTGGACCCGCGGGAAGCGGTCGAGAACCACCCGCACCTTGAAAGGGAGGATGGAGGCGACCGTGGTCACGGTCACCGCCTTCTTCCCCCAACTGGTGCACTCGTAGCGATCGGCTTCGCTCGTCGGGAAGATCCGTAGCTTCTTCGCGAGGCAGACCGGAGCGTCGTCCACCGGCGTCCGCGAGTCCGGGAACACCATGACACCTTCGGCCTGAACCTCGACGAAGAACGGCTTGGTCTCAGGCGTCACGGACCGGACCTCGAGTCTGAGCCCCGATACGAGCGTCCCGAGGTGTCTCGCCTTCGTCGTTTCCAGGCGCCAACCCGAGGTGAGGAACTGCGGGGGTTCGCAGACCCTCTCTTTGGCCAGAGCGGCACCTGCCGCTCCGAGTTCTCGAGCCAGCAGTTGGCCAAGTTCATCCGCCCCGGGGGAGTTCCTCGCTTCCTTCGGATCCACCCTCGTGTAGTCGTGCTGGCGGCCGTCAGAGAGCAGTCGAAGACCGGTCTCAGTCTTGACGACGTCGATCCTGGTGAAGGGGTCCACGTGGAAGACGTAGCCGGTGTCCGCCTTCTCCAGCCTGTAGATCTTCTCGGCCATCTTCCCGAAGGAAGTGGTCTTGACGAATGCCTGCCCCCCCTCTTTCTCGATGACGATGGCTTCGCTGCGGCTGAGGTACGTGCCGCGGATGTCACCGCCGCATCCGCCGAGCGCCATCGCGACCGCCAGCAAGAATCCCAGACGCACCATTCGCTATCCCTCCACAAACGCGGGTCGAGACTATACCGGTCGAGCCGGCCGCGAGGTCAAGCGCGATCGAGTCCCCATTCCTGCGGGCTTCTGCGATTCCACTCTCGCATCGGCGCGAGGTGCTCCACATCGGGAGGCTGGTTCGTCCCCGCTGCGGCCACGATGTCTGCGCCTCGGCGTCCACCGCGCCTGCTCGCGCAGTTCCTCGGCCCGCGCCTCTGCGGCTTCCTTCTCCAGCGCCGCCTTCGCCTCCAGGATCCGGCTTCGCCGCGACTCGCGCCGCCGCAGCTCCGCCGGCAGATCCTCGGGCGCCTTTCCCCCCCCGTACT
>JBBIPT010000241.1:0-5976 GCA_037442705.1 Anaeromyxobacter sp. | reverse complement strand
AGGGCGGCGAGCGCCGGCAAGGTGCGCGCCCCCGGCTGTCCCGGTCTCGCCGTGGATCTGGATGCGCTCTGGCGTGAGATCGACGCGGCCGAGGCTACCGAGACTCGCGCGCGGCGGAGGAAGCGGCCCGGCGGTCGGAGCGCGAGGCGGCCGCCCGGATGGGCGAGGCCCTCGCCGGGGAGCTCGAGGCGGCGCGGGCGGAGGTCGCCGATCTCCTCGCCGGCCTCCAGGCGAAGCCGACCGTGAAGTCGGCGACCGACGCCGCCGCGCAGCTCGACGCCTGGAAGGCGACCGTCGCGGGCGCCGCCAGCGGCGCGCGGGCGAAGGCGGAGACGGCGTCCGAGGCCCACCCCGGGGGCGAGGTCGCCGCCGGCGTCCGGGTCCGGATCGTCTCGCTCGGCCAGGACGGAGAGGTCGTGGAGACGGACGGTGAGACCGCGCTCGTCATGGCCGGGCCGCTCAAGATCCGGCGGCCCGTCGCGGACCTCCTCCCGCTCCGCGGGAAGGCGCGGGAGGCGGCGCTCGGGCGAACGCGCGCCGAGCGGCTCGCGGCGGCCGAGGAGGCCCGGCCCGGGACGGCCCGCTCCGCGGAGCGGCGGCTCGACGTGCGCGGGATGCGGGTGGAGGAGCTCCTCCGCGAGGTGGAGCGGTTCCTCGACGGCCTCTACGCCGAGGGGGAGGCCGAGTGCGCCGTCCTCCACGGCCACGGGACCGGCGCCCTGAAGCAGGCGCTGCGGGACCGGCTCTCCGCCTCCCCCTACGTGGCCGCCTTCCGCTCGGGGGATCGGCACGAAGGGGGAGACGCGGTCACCGTGATCACGTTGCGCCGCTGACGCGCGGATCGGCCGCGCGACGCGGGCTCGCCTCTTGCAAGGTACGAGGTTCCTCCCGCTCGTGTGGGTTCCGGTGTGGTAGAGGATCGTCCATCCGTCCGGGTGAAGGCGCCCGGACCATCCCCCGCGCAACCGTCAAACGGAGACCACGCATGACTGCTCTGAAGACGCTCTTCGCTGCAGCCCTCGCAGTCCCCCTCGCCGTAGCCGCACAGGACAAGCCGGCCGCGCCGGCCTTCCAGATCTACGGCATGCTCAACGTGAACCTGCAGTACACGAAGGCCGGCGACGCGACCACGGCGACCCAGGACGTCTCGGGCCGCTGGGCCGTCTCCTCCGACTCGACGAACATCGGCATCCGCGGCGGCGTGGACGTCGCCCACGGGCTCAAGGCCATCTTCCAGTGCGAGACGGCGGCCGTCATCGACGCCTCCACCGGCAGCCTCTGCGGCCGCAACAGCCGGCTCGGGATCTCCTCCGAGAAGCTCGGCACGCTCTTCTACGGGACCTGGGACACGCCCTTCAAGGCCGGCACCTACGGAACCAAGGCGAACGATCCGTTCGGGAACACGGACGTCTTCGGCTTCCAGGGCATCATGGGGAGCCCGGGCTACAACATTCGGAGCGCGAGCTGGTCCGGCGCCGCCACGGCCGCCTTCGACATCCGCGCCCAGAACAGCGTGGCCTACTGGTCGCCCAAGTTCTCCGGCGTGAGCGCGAAGCTCCAGTGGGCGACGGACGAGGCCCGGAACCCGACCGGCATCGTGACGCCCGTGCTCTACGGTGGCGTCCTGAACTTCGACCAGGGCGGCCTCTCCCTCGTCGCCGCGGTCGAGCTCCACGACGACGCCTTCGGCATCCGGACGATCGACGGGGACAACAGCGCCACCCTACCCTCCCGTGACATGGCCTGGCGGCTCTCGGCCGGCTACGAGCTCCCCCTCGGCGGCGGCTCGCTGAGGGTCCTCGGCATGTTCGAGCAGCTCTCCTACAACCAGGACGACGCCACGGCCGCGAACCAGCTCGACGACTGGAACCGCGTGGCCTTCCTCGCCGGCGCCGTCTTCAAGACCGGGATGCACGAGCTCCGGGTCCGCTACGCCCAGGCGATGGAGCCGAGCTGCACCCTCGGCGACGGCACGGACTGCCCCGCCGCCCAGACCGACGAGTTCGGCGCGCAGCAGTTCGCGGTGGGTTACGGCTACTCGCTCGCGAAGTCCACCGAGGTCTTCGCCTACTACACGCAGATCATGAACGACGACGCGGCGAGCTACACGCTCACGATCGGCGGCTCCCCCGCCGTCGCGGGCGCCACGCCGGCCGGCGCGGACCCGTCCGCCTTCGGCCTCGGCTTCCGCCACTCGTTCTAGGCCCGACCGAAGCGGCAGTGAAGGACGGGCGCCCTCGCGGGCGCCCGTTCTCTTTTCCTCGGACGATTGCCAGCGGGCGCCCGAACCGCCCCCGCTCACCCTGAGCCTGTCGAAGGGTCGAAGGGCGGGCGGGGCTCGGTGTCCTCAGTGCTGGAGGATCCGCGAGAGGAAGAGCCGGGCCCGGTCGGAGCGCGCCTCTCCGAAGAACTGGTCCGTCGGCGCCTCCTCCACGATCCGCCCCTCGTCCATGAAGACGACCCGGTGGGCGACCTTCCGGGCGAACCCCATCTCGTGGGTCACGACCATCATCGTCATGCCGTCCCGGGCGAGGGCGACCATCACGTCGAGCACCTCGTTGATCATCTCCGGGTCGAGGGCGGAGGTCGGCTCGTCGAAGAGCATGCAGACCGGGTCCATCGCGAGGGCCCGCGCGATCGCCACCCGCTGCTGCTGGCCGCCGGAGAGCCGCCCCGGGTGCTTCTCCGCCTGGGCGCGGAGCCCGACCCGGTCGAGGAGGGCGAGCCCCCGCTCCGCCGCCTCCTCCGGCCGCCGGCCGAGCACCTGCACCTGCGCGAGGGTGAGGTTGTCCATCACGTTCATGTGCGGGAAGAGCTCGAAGTGCTGGAAGACCATCCCCACCCGGGCGCGGAGGCGAGGCAGATCGGTCCCGGGGGCGCCCACGGAGGTCCCGTCCACGACGATCTCCCCCTCCTGGAAGGGCTCGAGGCCGTTCACGCACTTCACCAGGGTCGACTTCCCGGAGCCCGACGGCCCGCAGACCACGACCACCTCTCCCCTCGCCACCTCGGTCGAGCAGCGGTCGAGGGCCTGGAAGGAGCCGTAGCGCTTCGTCACGTTCCGGATCGAGATCATCGGGCGAGCCTCTCCTGGAGACGCTTCACGAGCCGCGAGGCGCCGAAGCTGAGCGCGAAGTAGACCGCCCCGGCGAAGAGGATCATCTCCACGATCCGGCCGTCCCGGTCCCCCACCTTGTAGGCGGCGCCGAAGAAGTCGGCGACCGCGCCCACGTACACGAGGGAGGTGTCCTGGAAGAGGATGACGCTCTGGGTGAGGAGCACCGGGATCATCGCCCGGAAGGCCTGGGGCAGGACGACGAGCCGGAAGGCCTTCGCCCGAGTCATCCCGAGCGCGAGGGCGGCGGCGAGCTGCCCGGCGGGGACGCTCTGGATCCCGGCCCGGATGATCTCCGCGTAGTAGGCCGCCTGGAAGAGCGAGAAGGCGACCATCGCCGAGACGATCCGCGTGTCCACGTGGCGCGGGACGGAGAAGAGCCGCTCGATCACGGCCGGGACGACGAGGAAGAACCAGAAGAGGACCATCACGAGGGGGATGGACCGGAAGGCGTTCACGTAGGCCGCCGCCAGCCAGGCGAGGAGCCCGTTCCGGGAGGTCCGCATCACGGCGAGGACGGTCCCCCAGGCGATGCCGGCGAGGATCGCCACGGCGGTCATCCGGAGGGTCACGAGCATCCCCTTCCAGAGGAAGGGGAGCGCGCCGGGGATCGAGGAGAAGTCGAGGTCGAGCAAGCGCTAGTGGCCTCCCCCGCCGAGGTAGCCGGGCACCCGCGCCCACCGCTCGACGCGCCGCAGGAGGAAGAGGAGGAGGAGGTTCACCGCGACGTAGGCCACCGTGACCGCGACGAAGGACTCGTACATCCGGGCGGTGTAGTCCCCGAGCTGCCGGCTCATCGCCGCGAGCTCGAGGAGCCCGATGGTGGAGGCGACCGCCGAGTTCTTCACGAGGTTCAGCAGCTCGGACGTGAGCGGCGGCACGATGATCCGGAACGCCATCGGGAGGAGGACGAACCGGTAGGTCTGCGGCAGGGTGAGGCCGAGCGCGAGCCCCGCCGCCCGCTGGCCGGCCGAGAGGGCCTCGATCCCGGCGCGGAGCTGCTCGGCGATCCGCGCGCTCGTGAAGAAGGCGAGGCAGAGCGCCGCCGAGACGAACATCTGCAGAAAGGGGTTCTGCTGCTTGAACCAGTCGCCGAGCCCCCGGGGGACGAGCTCGGGCGCGACGAAGTACCAGAGGAAGAGCTGGACGAGGAGCGGGACGTTCCGGAAGAGCTCCACCCAGGCGGAGGCGAAGGCCCGCGGGAGCCGCCCCGGGACCGTCCGGAGGATGCCGACGGCGGAGCCGAGGAGGAGGGCGAGGACCCAGGCCGCGAGGGAGAGCGCGACGGTGTTGCCGAGCCCCGCGGCGATCCAGCCGAGGTAGGTCGAGTCGCCCGCCGGGGCCCGCTCGAGGAAGACGCCCCAGCGCCAGTCGTAGCTCATGGCGCGGCCGCTCGCCCTTCGACTGGCTCTGCGCGCGTGGGCGCCCGCTCGCCCTTCGACAGGCTCAGGGCGAGCGGGACGGCCTCGCGATTCGGCTGTCTCCGATCCACGGCCGGCCGTCTGGAGCGAGCACGGCCGCTACTGCAGGGCCAGATCGTTCGGGCTCGCGAAGAGGGCCTTCATCTCCTCGCCGAGCGGCAGCCCGAGCGTGAGCCCCTTCGGCGGGATCGGAGAGAGGAACCACTTCTCGTAGAGGGCCTTCGCCTTGCCCGAGGTCATCGCCTTCGCGATCGCCGCGTCCACCACCTTCTTGAAGGCCGGATCGTCCTTCCGCATCATGCAGCCGTAGGCCTCGCGCGACTGCGGCGTCCCGACGATGTGCCACTCGCCGGGCCTCCGCGCCTTCGCCATCTCGCCCGCGAGGAGCGCGTCGTCCATCATGAAGGCGACCGCGCGCCCGCTCTGGAGGGTGAGGAAGGACTCGCCGTGATCGCGGGCGCTGATCACGTTCATCCCCATCGCCTTCTCCTCGTTCAGCTTGCGGAGGAGCCGCTCCGAGGTCGTGCCCGCGGTCGTGACCACGTTCTTGCCGGCGAGGTCGGCGAAGTCCCGGATCCCGGAGTCCTTGCGGGTGAGGAGGCGGGTGGAGACGACGAAGAGCGTGGTCGAGAAGGCGACCTGCTGCTGCCGCTCCAGGTTGTTCGTCGTCGAGCCGCACTCGAGGTCGATCGTGCCGTTCTGCACGAGCGGGATCCGGTTCTGCGACGTCACGGGCGTGAGCTTCACCTGGAGGTCCGGCCGTCCGGTCTCCTTCTTCACCGCCTCGACCGCCTCCAGCATGAGCTCGTGGGAGTAGCCGACGACCCGCTGCTGGTCGTCGTAGTAGGAGAACGGGACCGACGACTCCCGGTGGCCGAGGGAGAGCGTCCCGGTCTCCTGGACGCGCTTCAGGGTCCCCTCGAGCCCCAGGGCCAGGGCGGGCACGAGGGCGAGCGAGGCGGCGAGGGCGAGGCGGGCGGGCATGTCCGGACCTCCGGGGCAGCGTGGCGCCGCGGGCGGTCGCGGCCCGATACTCGTGCCACGACCCGGCGCCCCCCGCAACGGGGGATCAGGGGTCCCCGGCGTCCCCGGTGAGGGAGAACCCGGGTCCCCGGAGCCCCGCGCGGAGCTTTCGTTTTCCCCACCCGGGAAGGCGAGGCCGGCGGGCCCCCTTCGTGCAAGGTCGGCCGTCGTGGGACCCTTCCCGGCCTACGTTCCGATCCGGCACCAGCGGCGCACCGCGCTGCTCGGCGCGCTCCTCGTCCTCCCCTTCGCGGCGCTGGACGTCATGGACGCCCGGTCGGGGGCGGCGCTCGCGCTCGCGCTCGGCGCCCGCGCGTCCTGGGCCCTCGCGCTCCTCGTCGGGGTCGCGCTCCTCTCCCGCCCCTCCCCCCGGTTCGGGGCGGCGGCCGTCCTCATGGCCGGCGCGAACGCCGCGGC
>JBBIPT010000240.1:0-6016 GCA_037442705.1 Anaeromyxobacter sp. | reverse complement strand
ACGACAGGCTCGCCGCGGCGGGCATCCGCGCCTTCGGGCCGACGGCGGCTGCGGCCCGCCTCGAGGGCTCGGGCGAAACGGGCGAGGGTGGCGCGGGCGGCCGCCTCGCTCCGCCCGCCCCCGCCCGCGGGGCCGGTGGTCGCGCAGGCGAACGCGGCCGCGCAGAGGAACGCGAGGGCTCCGGGTCGCACGCCAGCCGGATACACCATTCCGGGCGGCACCGCCACGCGGTAGGCTTCGCCGCGAGACGGGCACGGGAGGCGTGGCATGCGGGTGGTCCGGGTGGAGGGAGGCCGGGCGGTCACCGGAGGGAAGGAGCTCGTCCGCGAGGGCGCGCCCCACTGGATCGACCTCGCGCCGACCCCGGAGAACCTCGCCTTCGTCGGGGAGGCGTTCAAGCTCCACCCGCTCGCTCTCGAGGACTGCGCCCACGGCGACCAGCGCCCGAAGTTCGAGCAGTACCCCGGGTCCCTCTTCGCCGTGGTCCACCGCCTCGCCCCGACCCCCGAGGACTCCGGGCTCCTCGCGCTCGAGCTCGACGCCTTCCTCGGTCCGGAGGTGCTCGTCACCTTCCACTCCGCCCCCATCGCGGAGGTGGACCGGGTGTTCGAGCGCTGTGCGGCGGAGCCGGACCTCCTCGCCCGGGGACCCGACTTCGCCCTCTACCTCCTCCACGACGCGCTCACCGACGTCCACTTCTCCCTCGTGGACGCGCTCACGAGCGACATCGAGGAGGTCGCCGACGAGGTCGGGGGACACGAGTACGCGGACGCGCGGGACCTCCTCGACCGGATCGTCTCCCTGCGCCGCTCCCACGCGACGCTCCGGCGCCGGCTCTCCCCGCAGCGCGAGGTCTTCGCGGCCCTGGCGCGCCCCGGGCAGGCGCTCGTCCGGGACCAGACCGCGATCTATTTCCGGGACGTCGTGGACCACTCCGTCCGGCTCACCGAGGAGATCGACACCGGGCGCGAGCTCCTCGCCTCGGCGATGGACGCGTACCTCTCCCACTCGAACGCGCGGATGTCCGCGGTCACGGCGCGGCTCACCCTCATCGCGACGATCTTCCTGCCCCTCAACTTCGTCGCCGCGTTCTTCGGGATGAACCTCGAGATCCTGCCGCCGAAGGTGGCGATCCCGCTCGTCCTCGCGGGTCTCCTCGCCCTCCCCGCCGCGATGTGGGCGCTCTTCAAGCGGAACCGGTGGCTCTAGCCGCGCACCTCGCCGGCCCGACCCTCACCTCGCCCGGCTCCCCCTCTCCACCCCGGACCTCGAGGTCCACCTCGAGGAAGCGGCGGATCACGGCGGCGTTCGTGAGGAGGTGGCTCGAGACCCGCGAGACGGTGTAGCGGGTCACCGGTTCCACGCCGGGCGGCGGCGGGACGAGCCCCGCGGCGGCGAGCGCCGCCGGGACGAGGAGCTGGTCCCCCAGGTGGACGTCCACCGCCCCGGAGCCGGCGAGGTGCTCGCGGAAGCCCTCCACGGCAACGTCGGCCGTCTGTTCGGGGCTCCGGTCCCTTCCCCCCACCGCGCCGTGACCGGCCACGGTCCGCTCGAACGTGGAGACGACGAGGACGTGCCCCCCTCGGGAGGCGCGGGCCGTCACCGGGACCCGCTGGGCCACCGCGGCGACGCCGGCGGCCCGGAGGGCGGCGAGGGCCCTCCCCGCCTGCCGGTCGGCGACCTCGAAGCCGAGCCCCCCCACCATGGAGACGACCTCGACCTCCCGGAGCGTCCCGCGTGCGCGGAGGTCCAGCGGAGGCATGGGGTGGGCCGGCTCCACGGTCGCCACGAGCTCGCCACCGCCCTCCGGGTGGAAGCCGGCGGAGCGGAGCTCGAGCCGGAGCCGGAACCCCAGCCGCGCGACCGCGGGGGCCCAGACGAGGGCGAGGTAGTGGAAGCTCGGGGCGTGGTCCTGGTGCGTCCCGCCCCGGACCGTCACCGCGGAGGGAGCGCCGGCGAGCGCGAGGGGCCAGCAGACGGTCTGGAGGAGGAGCGGCGCGGAGCCGGCCGTGCCGATGTCGAAGGCGTGCTCCCCCGCGAGCGCCGCGCGGCGTGGCCGGAAGGAGATCCGGGACGACCCGACCTCGTCGCCCACGAGCGCCGCGTCGCAGAGGCGGGCGGCGGCACGGGCCGCCTCCCGGTGCTGGGGGCGCAGGCCGGGCTTGAGCCGGTTCGCCCGGACCCGCTCGACGGCGAAGGGGCGGCCGGTGATCGCGGAGAGGGCGAGGGCGGTGCGGAGGATCTGCCCGCCCCCCTCCCCGGCCCCTCCGTCCAGGGCGATCTCGGCCTCGCGCATGGGTGCGCGATGTTAGCCGCGGAAGGGGGGCGCGCGGGGCCCCGGGCGCGGAAATCGGGGCGTCCCGGGCGATCCTCGGGGGCTGTTCGTCGCAAAACAGCCGATATTCCAGCTCATTGGCGTCAGCCCGGGAGGGGCGTCGAACGCCGAGCCGGGCGAAATATCCGCCGGGATTCCGCGTACTCCGCTACATGGTTGCGGGAGTCGGCATCGCGGATCTCGGATTCGCATCGCTGTCGGTCGCGGAGACCCGATCGGTGGAGGAGCCCCTCACCGCGGAGGCCACCTGGACGCGCGCGGCCACCCGCGGCGACCGGGAGGCGTTCGCTCGCCTGGTGGATCTCCACAAGCGGACGGTCTACGGCCTCTGCGTCCGCCTCCTCGAGGACCGCGAGGAGGCGCGCGACGCGGCCCAGGAGGCCTTCGCCCGCTCGTGGGCCTCTCTCGGCAGCTTCGACCCGGCCCAGCCCTTCGCCCCCTGGCTCCTCCGGATCGCCCGGAACCACTGCCTCGACCTCCTCCGGCGGCGCATCCCCGAGAGCCGGCGGATGGACCTCGACGCCGATCCCGAGGACGGCGCGCCGCGCGACCTCCCGGACCCCGACGCTCCGCGGGGAGACGACGCGCTGGAGCGGCGGCAGCTCGCGAGCGCCCTCGAGAGCGCGGTCGAACGGCTGCCCGCGAACTACCGCGAGGTGATCCACCTCTTCCACGTGGAGCACCTCGCCTACAAGGACATCGCCGCCACGATGGACGTCCCGGTGGGGACCGTGATGACCTGGCTCCACCGGGCCCGCGCGCGGCTCCGGGAAACCCTCTCCGTCGCCCACCCCGAGGTCTCGCCATGACCGCCCTCGACCGCCACCTCACCGACGAGATCGCCCAGCGGCTCCTGGAGGGCTCCCTCCCCGCCGGCGAGGCCGGGATCGCCGAGGCCCACGCCGCGGGCTGCGCCGGCTGCGCCGCCCTCGTGGAGAGCTACCGGATCCTCTCGTCCGCCCTCGACGACCTCTCGATCGAGCCGCCGCCCGGAGACTTCACGGAGGGCGTCCTCGCCCGGATCGACCTGCGGGAGCGCGCGGCCGCGCGCGAGCGCCGCCACGGCCTCTCGATCTTCGCCGGCGTCGTCCTCGCCACGCTCGGCGCCTTCGCCCTCGCCGGCCCCGGCGCCTGGGCTCCCGAGATCTCCGCGCTCGCGGAGCGGGTCGGGGACGCTGCCCGGGCCTTCCAGATCGGGGGGAGCTTCGTGCCGGACATCCTCGGCGCCCTGCGCGTCCAGATCCTCGTCGTCTCGGCCGTCGCCGCCGTGCCGCTCCTCCTCCTCCTCTCCCGCTTCGTCCCGTCCCCCGAGGCGGAGTCCGCCTGATCGGAGACGCCATGCTCGCCGCCCTCCTCCCGTTCGCCCTCTCCCTGGCCCTCGCCCAGACGCCGCCGGCGCCCCCTGCGCCTCCCGCGGCGCCGGAACCGCCGGCGTCCGCCGAACCGGAGAAGGTCGCCCCGAAGGCCGAGAAGAGGGTGAAGACCACCAACGTCGAGCCGGACGAGCCGAGGGAGGAGCCGATCCTCCGCGGCTTCGAGCGCCCGAGCGGCAAGCGCTTCACCGGCAACTTCGACGACACCGAGGTGGACGACGCGATCGCGGCGATCGCCGACGCCGCCGGCTGGTCCGTCGTCCTCCCGAAGGGAGAGCACGGGACCATCTCCGCCCGCTTCAAGAACGTCCCCGCGGAGGAGGCGCTGCGGGCCGTCCTGGCGCAGGCGAGCCTGGAGGCGGCGCGGGAGGGGTCGATCGTGACCGTGCGGGAGCGGTCCGCCCTGCTCGCCCTCCCGGAGGGGCTCTCGCGCGACGCCCGGAGGATCGCCGAGAAGGCCCGGCGCGAGGCGGCCCGCGCCGCCCGCGAGGTGGAGCGGGAGGCGCGCCGGATCGAGCGGGACGCCCGCGGCAAGTCGGGCGACGACGTGGTTCACGGCGACGTGACCATCCGGGCCGGCGAGGCCGCCCGCGACGTGGTCGCGATCCAGGGCTCCATCCACGTGGAGGCCGGGGCCGAGGTCCGGGACGCCGTGGCCGTCCTCGGGAGCGTGAACCTCGATCCGGGCGCCCGCGCGCGGGAGGCCGTGGCGGTCATGGGCGACGTGCGCCTCGGCGCTGGCGCGGAGGTCGCGAAGGACGCGGTGGCCGTCGGCGGGAAGGTGGTCCGGGATCCGGGAGCCGAGGTCGGCGGGGAGGCCGTGAGCGTCGGCATCCCGGCCCTCACCGGGCTCACGGGGCTCCCGAAGGTCTTCGGGGAGACGCGGTCGCCTTCCTTCACCTTCGCGCAGACCCTGGCGAAGTTCGCGGTCTTCTTCGCGCTCGGCGCCCTCGTCCTCGTCCTCTTCCCGCGCCGGGTGACCACCGTGGGGGCCAGCCTCACCGCGAACCCGTGGAAGGCGGTGCTCGCCGGATTCCTCGGGCTCATCCTCACCCCGATCGTGGCGGTCCTCCTCATCGCGACGATCATCGGCATCCCGCTGCTGCCGGTGGCGATCCTCCTCCTCGTCGCGGCGGGCATCCTCGGCTTCACCTCGCTCGCCCTCTGGATCGGGAAGCGGCTCCCCCTGCGCGGGGAGCCCTCGGGCATGCTCCAGCTCGCGCTGGGCACGGCCATCGTCGTGCTGATCACGGCGATCCCCGTCCTCGGGGGGATGGCCTGCTTCGCGGCGGCCCTGCTCACCTTCGGGGCGGTGCTCCGCTCCCGCTTCGGGACGCAGGACCCGGCCCTGCCCACGACGGCGATCCCGCCGTCCGCGCCTCCGCCCGCGCCCGCTACCTGAGCGGAGTGGTCAGACGAGGACGAGCCCCTCGTCCGTCCACTGGGCGTGCCCGGAGAGGATCGCGTCGAGGTTCTCCGCGCGCTCCTCCGACAGCTCGGAGACGAGCTCGAGGATCTGCGGATAGGACACGACGAGGTCGTCGAAGTCCTTCCGCGGGAGCCGGAGGAGCGTGCCGGGCCGCCGGACGGCCACCGTCGCCGAGGCGGGCGCCTTGCGCAGGCAGCTCATCTCTCCGAAGAGGTCGCCCTCCTTGAGGTGCCCGACGAGGAGGTCGCTCCCGCCCCGCCGCTTCAGGACGTCCACCGCCCCCTCGAGGATGACGTAGAGTCCGTCGGACGGCTCCCCCTCCCGGACGACGACCTCGCCCTCCGTCGCGGCGCGCGTCCGGAAGCGCTCCATGACGAGCTTCCGGTCCCCCTTGGCGAAGGGGCGGAAGATGGGGCTCACGGCGAGCGCGTTCGCGAGGAGGCGCTGGCGGTAGAACCGCCGGATCGAGCCGGCGACGTGCGGGTGACGGCCCGCGAGGTCGAGGAGGACCTCCGCGCCGAACTCGAGGAGCTCGCAGGGCTCCTCGGCGATCACGGTCGCCGCGCGGGGCGCGCCGGAGAGGAGGGCCATCTCGCCGAAGAAGTCGCCGTCCGCGAGCCGGGCGAGGACGATCGCCTCCCCGCGCTCGTTGCGCTTCGACACGGCGAGCTTGCCCGAGGAGACGACGTAGAACGCCGTGTCCGTCTCGCCTTCCCGGATCACGACCTCCCCCTCGTTCACGCGCCGGAGCGTCATGGCGCGGGTGAGCTCGACGAAGGCCTCCCGGGAGAGGTCGGAGAAGATCGGGACCCTCGGGAGCCTCCCGTCGCCCGGCGGCGGCGCGGGCGGCGTGACCGGCCTCGCGGCGGGCGGGGCGGG
>JBBIPT010000239.1:0-6020 GCA_037442705.1 Anaeromyxobacter sp. | reverse complement strand
GGAGCCGACCGAGGAGGAGCTCTGGGCGCGCGAGACGGCGGGCGCCCGGCCGGTGAGGGCCGGGCCGGCGACCGTGGGACCCCGGCCTCCGCGGGGCGCCCCCGAGACGGTCTGGCACCCCGACCTCGACGCGGTGGACGAGCTCCGCGCCCTCGTCTCTGGCGACGCCCCCTTCGACCTCGCCGACACGGACGAGTACGTGGAGGGGAGGGTGGCCGGGCTCGACCCGGCGCTCGTCCGCAAGCTCCGGCGCGGCGAGTTCGCGGTGCAGGGGCACGTGGACCTCCACGGGATGACGCGGGAGGAGGCGAAGCGCACGGTGGACGCGTTCCTGCGGGCCTCGCGGAACGCCGGGAAGCGCTGCGTCCTCGTCGTCCACGGCCGCGGGCTCCACTCGAAGGACCAGCTCCCGGTCCTGAAGGAGGCGCTCCGGACCTGGCTCGGGACCGCGCGGTTCGGGCGGCACGTCCTCGCCTTCGCCACGGCCCGCCCCGCGGACGGCGGGGCGGGGGCGATCTACGTGCTCCTCCGGCGGGCGGGGCGGTAGCGAAGCGCGTCGCGGGTGTTCCTCACAAAACCTTGTCTCAAATCAAGGCGCGGCATTCCGTCGCGGTCCATGGTGCGACTCGATCTCAACGGGGGCCCCCGGAGTCGCCATGCAAACCTCTCAGGAACTCGATCCCCGTGCCCTCGATCCCCTCCTGCCGGATGACCTCCTCGAGACCCTCGAGAGCGCCCGCTTCGGCGTCCAGTACGAGCCGATCGTGGAGGCCGCCTCGGGCGAGACGGTCGCCTTCGAGGCGCTCGCCCGCTTCTACCGCGCGGACGGAGAGCCGCTCCCGCCGGGGCAGGTCTTCTCCCGGCTGCACGCCGCACCCTCCCTGCTCCTCGAGACGGAGATCGCGCTGAAGCGGCTCCAGGTCGAGGGAGCGCCCGGGCACACGCTCTTCGTGAACCTCGACCCGGACAGCTTCGCGGCGGCCGCGGACGGCGGGGCGGAGCTCCTCTCGCTCCTCGCCGGAGCACCGGGCGACGTCGTGGTGGAGGCCATCGAGAACCTCGACGCCGCCGACGTGCGCCGGGGGCGGCTCATGGTCGCGGCCCTCGAGGAGGCCGGCCTCCCCTTCGCCCTCGACGACGTCGGAGCCGAGAGCTCCATCCTCTCCTTCGACCTGCTCGCCCGCGCCGACTACCTCAAGCTCGACCGGTCGCTCCTGCGCGCGCCGCGCGATCCCCGCCGGCTCGCCCTGGCCGAGGCGCTCGTCCGGATGGCCGCGCGCACGGGAGCCAGGACGATCCTGGAGGGGGTCGAGACGATCGCCGACCTCGACCTCGCGAGCGACCTCGGGATCCCGCTCGTCCAGGGCTACCTCTTCCGGGAGCGGTTCGTCCGTCGATCGACGCGCTGACGGCCGTCACCGGCCGAGCGAGGCGGCGATCTCCCGGGCGGCCGCCGCGGGATCGGCCGCGTCCCGCAGCGGCCTCCCCACGACGAGGACGTCCGCGCCGGCGCGCGCCGCCTCCGCGGGCGTCGCGACCCTCGCCTGGTCCCCCTTCGCCGCCCCCGGAGGGCGCACCCCCGGGACGACGAGGAGCGGCCCCGGGCCCACCCCCGCGCGCACCGCGGCGACCTCGTGGGGCGAGCAGACGATCCCGCCGGCGCCGGCCGCCACGGCGAGCCGGGCGAGCCGCACCACCGCCGCCTCCGGCGGGCCGGAGAGGCCGACCGCGTCGAGCACGCCGCCGTCGAGGCTCGTGAGGACCGTGACCGCGAGCACCCGGACCTCGGGCCCCGCCCCGCGCACGGCCGCCCGGACCATCTCGGCCCCCCCGGAGGCGTGGACCGTGAGGAGGGACGCCCCCGTGGCGGCGGCGCTCCGCGCCGCGCCCTCCACGGTGTTCGGGATGTCGTGGAGCTTCAGGTCGAGGAAGACGGGGCGGCCGAACACCGCCGCGGCGCGGACCGCCTCGGGCCCCTCGGCCGCGAAGAGCTCGAGCCCGACCTTGAGCATCCCCACGGCCGGCGCCACGGCGCGGGCGAACGGCTCCGCGAGCCGCCAGGCCGGGTAGTCGAGGGCAGCGCAGATCGGATTGTGCAACGTCACGCCTTCACCGTGGCCGTTCGCCCCGAGCCTGTCGAAGGGCGGACGTCATCTCACGCCTTCCCCACCTGCATCTTCCCCACCTCGCGCAGGAGCCGCTCCGCCTCCGCCTTCGGGAGCCGGTTCTTCGCCTCGAAGAGGGCGAAGGCGAGGAGCTCCTCGAGCGCCTCGAGCGACCGGGCCCGCGCGCCGGCGCCCGTGTAGGAGCCGGTCCCGCTCACGTTCACGAGGATCTGGGCGACGTCCATCTCGCCCTCGGCGTCGATCCGGACGCCCTCGAAGAGGGCGCGCCGCTTCTCGGGCAGCCGGTCGAAGTAGCTGTTGATCCGGCCCGCCGCGTCGGGCTCGACGGCCGCGAGCGCGCCGAAGACGCGCTTGAAGATCCGGCGGTAGGTCTCGAAGGGGCCCGAGGCGCGGGGGATCCGCGCGCCCCCGGCGGGCGCCATGCCTGGAGCGGGAGCCGGCTCCTCGATCTCGATCGCGATCTCCATCTCCCCGGGAGGCGCGCCGCTCGCGAGCTCGGCCTCGGCGCGGGCGAGCTCCGCCGCCTCCGCCCGCTTCATGCCCTGGAGGACGAGCTCGCGGGTCCGCTCCGGGAGCTTCACCTGGTTCTGCTCGTCCTGGGGCCCCTCGAGGAAGGCGAACTCGCCCTCGATCTCGGAGAAGGCGCCGAGGAAGATCTCCTTCACCTGCAGCGCGATCGCCTCGTAGAGCTGGCCGGGCGTGACGACCCCCTCGTCCACGAGGACCTGCCCGAGCGGCCGGCCGCTCTTCACGAGCCGCGAGCAGCGCTCGAGCTCCTCCTCCGGGACGAAGCCGTGCTTCGCGAGCACGGGGCCGAGCCGGTCCGCGGGATCCGAGGAGGAGGCGAACACGACCTGCCCGTCCTTGAAGTAGACGCTCTTCCGGCGGAGGGTCTCCGGGCCGTCGCCGCGCAGGCCGCCGCCCTCGGGCCCGAAGGCGAGCAGGAGGACCCCCGTCTTCAGGGAGGAGAAGACGAAGTGGACGACCTCGGGGACGGTGAGGGAGGCGAGGGAGCCCGCGAAGAAGGCCTTCGAGCGATCCTCCCGGGCGGGGACGAGGAGCGCGAAGGCGCCGCGCGCGCTCACGAGGTCGACGTCCCCGCCGCCCGAGAGCCCGAGGGAGTCCGCCGTCCTCGGCGGAACCGCCACCTGTCCTTCCGGCCCGACCTTGAGCTTCGCGCGCAACCCGGCCCTCCGAGCCCCCGAGACGAAGGGAGACTATCAGGCGCCCGGCCCGCCGGGCGAGGGACCCGCGGTGACGGGCGCGCCGCGGCGTGCGGGCTCCTCGGGGTCGGGGTGGCGTCGCCGCGTGCCGGCTCTCGGGGCTCCGCGACTCCCGGCGCTCCGCGCGCCAGAGACGGGTCCGTGGTGGAGTTGTCCCGCCATGCCCGCTCC
The DNA here is from genome assembly GCA_037442705.1 of Anaeromyxobacter sp. GTDB lineage: Bacteria > Myxococcota > Myxococcia > Myxococcales > Anaeromyxobacteraceae > Anaeromyxobacter. The sequence goes on along the minus strand of JBBIPT010000239.1, from coordinate 2,500 downwards.
CCGCCTGCAAAGCCGTGCGGGCCACCGCGCGGGGGCTTCAGGAGGTTCCGGAAGCGCGGTGTCCCGCCCTTTGCAGTGCGGTCCGTGGGGGAGGCGTCTGCAGAAGACGCGCAGTCGCGCCGGTCGCTGCGGAGCCCCGAAGCCGGCGCGTGGCGGCGCCGTGGGGGGGAGGGGAGGCTTCAGGAACTCCAGACATCATCTCGGAACTCCCTATCCCGAGACGCAGCGCGAGACGCCCGGTCCGCCGTGACGCCGTGTTCGTGAGGCGCGCCCGCCGCGAAGATCCGAGGAACGCGCGCGTCGCGAGCCACACGAGGGCGCGGAGGTCCGTTGTCCGAGCCTCCGCCGCCGCGAAGCGAAGCGAACGGAACGGCGGAGGCGAGTTCGGACCGACGCGCGTCGAGCGGCGCACGGAAGCGCGCGCGTCGCGCCCAAGCCGTGCGCGCCGAGCACACGGCGGAACGGCGGCCCGGGCGGCCAGCGGCCGGCACCGCGAGGGGAACGCTCGACGGGACCGCCGGTCAGCCCGCCTTCACCGCCTCCGCCGCCTTCTTCGCGACGTCGCCGAGCGGGACGAGCTCCACCTGCTTCGAGGCGCGGAGCTTCCATTCCACCTGGCCGTTCGCGAGCCCCTTCTTCCCCACCGCGATCCGGATGGGGATGCCGACGAGGTCCGCGTCCTTGAACTTCACCCCGGCCCGCTCGTCCCGGTCGTCGTAGAGGACCTCCACGCCGGCCTTCGAGAGCGCGTCCACGATCCCGTCCGCGGCCGCCTTCAGCTCCGGCTCGGGCCCGAGGGTGAGGACGGTCACCTGGAACGGGGCGATGGACATCGGCCAGAGGATCCCGTTCTCGTCGTTCCGGAGCTCGATGGCGGCGGCCATGATCCGCTCCACCCCGATCCCGTAGCTCCCCATGACGATGGGGACCTGCTTCCCCTCCGCGTCGAGGACGGTCGCCTTCATCGACTCCGAGTACTTCGTGCCGAGCTTGAAGATGTGGCCGACCTCGAGGGCCTTGTAGACGTCGAGCGTGCCGTCGCACCTCGGGCAGCCCTCGCCCGCCTGCACCGTCCGGAGGTCGGCGAGCCGGGCGTGGGGGCCGGAGAGGACGTCGCGCCGGACGTCCACGCCGCGGAGGTGAAAGCCGTCGTCGTTCGCGCCGGTGACCATGTCCTTGCGGTCGGCGAGGGAGGGATCGACGAGGACGGGCGCCTTCGAGAAGCCGGCGCCGCCGAGCGAGCCCGCCTTCGCGCCCATGAGGGGCGGGATCTCCTCCGCGTGGGCCGGCCGGACGACCTGCGCCCCGGTCGCGGTCTGGAGCTTCGCCTCGTTGAGCTCCTGGTCCCCGCGGACGATGGCGACGACCGGCTTCTCGTCGCAGACGTAGACGAGGGTCTTGAGCTGCCGGTCCGCCGGGACGGAGTAAGGCTTCTGCGCGAGGGCGTCGATCGTGACGACGCCCGGGGTCGCGAACTTCTCGGGCTTCGGGAGGCCCGGCCCGTCCTGCCTCGCCGCCGGCCGGCTGGTGGCCGTCTCGGTGTTCGCGGCGTAGCGGCACTTCGGGCAGGCGGCGACGAGGTCCTCGCCGGCGTCCGTGCGGACCATGAACTCGGAGGACTCGGAGCCGCCCATGGCGCCCGAGTGGGCCTGCACCGCGACGAAGTCGAGCCCGCAGCGGGTGAAGACGTTCTCGTAGGCGCGCCGCTGATCCTCGTAGCTCCTGTCGAGCCCGGCCCGATCCACGTCGAAGGAGTAGGCGTCCTTCATCGTGAACTGGCGGACCCGGAGGAGGCCGGACTTCGGGCGGGGCTCGTCCCGGAACTTCGTCTGGATCTGGTACCAGACCTGCGGGAGCTGCCGGTAGCTCCGGAGCTCGTCGCGGGCGATGGCGGTGAAGACCTCCTCGTGCGTCATCCCGAGGCAGTAGTCGCCGCCCTTCCGGTCCTTCAGCCGGAACATGTTGTCGCCCATGACCTCCCAGCGGCCGGACTCCTTCCAGATCTCGGCGGGGTTCAGCGCCGGGAGGAAGAACTCCTGCCCGCCGATCGCGTCCATCTCCTCGCGGACGATCGCCTCGATCTTCCCGAGGGTCCGCTTCGCGAGCGGGAGGTAGTCGTAGATGCCGGCGCCGAGCTGGCGGATGAAGCCGGCTCGGACGAGGAGGCGGTGGGAGGCGACCTGTGCGTCGGCGGGCGCTTCCTTGAGCGTCGGGACGAAGGCCTGGGAGAGGCGGGCGGGGCGCATGGGAACCGGGTTATACAACGGAGACCGTGCGCCCGCGCACACGCAACGCCGCCCTGGTGGCCGCCGGCCTCCTCCTCGCCGCCGCCTGGGCCTTCGAGGCGGGGTGGCTGCGGCCGCCGCCCGACCTCCGGCCGACCCCGGAGGCGCTCGCCCTCGGACGGCGGGTGCTCGCCGCCAGGTGCCTCCACTGCCACGCCGCCATCCCGCTCGCGCCGCGGGTCCGGGGCTGGTCCGCGGAGCGGGCCTACGACGCC
>JBBIPT010000238.1:0-6027 GCA_037442705.1 Anaeromyxobacter sp. | reverse complement strand
GCCCACTCCTCGGTCGATCTGAACCCCCACCAGATCGAGGCGGCGGCCTTCGCGCTCGGCGCCCTCCCCACCGGCGGCGCGGTGCTCGCGGACGAGGTCGGGCTCGGGAAGACGGTGGAGGCCGGCCTCGTCCTCGCCCAGCTCGCGGCGGAGGGGAAGGCCCGCGCGGCGATCCTCGTCCCCGCGTCCCTCCGCGCGCAGTGGCGCGACGAGCTCGCGACGAAGTTCGGCCTCGACGCCACGGTGGTCGACGGGGACTCGGTCCGCGCCGCGGAGCGGCAGGGGCTCAGGACGAACCCCTTCGACACGGGCGGGATCGTGATCTGCTCCCACCCGTTCGCGGCGATGCGCGCGGGCGAGCTCGAGCGGGTCCCGTGGGACGTCGCGGTGATCGACGAGGCCCACCGGCTCAGGAACGCCTACCGCCGGGACCACCGGACGGGGCAGGCGCTCCGCAAGGCCCTCCGGCGGTGCCCGAAGCTCCTCCTCACCGCGACCCCCCTGCAGAACGACCTCATGGAGCTCCTCGGGCTCGCCGCCTTCATCGACGACGCGCTCCTCGGGAGCGAGGAGGCCTTCCGCCTCCAGTACGCGACGGGGGAGCTCGACGAGGACCGGGCGGCCGACCTCAAAGCCCGGCTCGCGCCCGTCGTCGTCCGCACCCTCCGGCGGCAGGTGAAGGAGTACGTGAAGTTCACCGCGCGGCGATCCGTGGTGGAGGACTTCGCCCCGACCCCCGAGGAGCAGGCGCTCTACGACCGGGTCTCGGAGTACCTCCGGCGGGAGGACGCCCACGCCATCCCGCAGGCGCGCCGGGCGCTCTTCCTCCTCGTCTACCGGAAGATCCTCGCCTCCTCCTCCTTCGCGCTCGCCGCGACCCTCGACCGGCTCGCGGCCTCCCTCGACGAGAAGCTCGCCGGGGCGGAGTGCTCCGCCCAGGCCGATCTCCTCCTCGACCTCGACGGGTTCTCCGACGAGGTGGAGGAGCTCTTCGACGACGGTGGCGCCCCGGCGAGGACGAAGGGGGCCGCCGCGGTCCGCGCGATGAAGGCCGAGCTCGAGGAGCTCCGGGAGTGCGCCCGGCTCGCCCGCTCCATCCGGCGGAACGCGAAGGCCGACGCCCTCGTCCGCGGGCTCGACCGCTGCTTCACCGTCGCGAAGGCCTGCGGCTGGCCCGAGAAGGCGGTCGTCTTCACCGAGTTCCGCCGGACGCAGGACTTCCTCGCGAAGCTGCTCGCCTCCCAGGGCTACGGGGTGACCTGCCTCTCCGGCGACGTCTCCGGGACGGAGCGGCGGCGCGCCCTCGTGGAGGAGTTCCGGGAGCGGACCCAGATCCTCCTCATGACGGAGGCCGGGGCGGAGGGGCTGAACCTCCAGTTCTGCAACCTCGTCGTGAACTACGACCTGCCCTGGAACCCGCAGCGGGTGGAGCAGCGGATCGGCCGCTGCCACCGGTACGGGCAGGCGCGGGACGTCCTCGTCCTCAACTTCCTGAACCGCGCGAACGCCGCCGACGCCCGGCTCTTCGACCTCCTCTCCCGGAAGCTCGCCCTCTTCGACGGGGTGTTCGGGTCCTCCGACGAGATCCTGGGCGCGCTCGGGAGCGGCATCGACTTCGAGCGCCGGGTCCTCGACATCTACCAGTCCTGCCGGTCGGGCGAGGAGATCGACCGGGCCTTCGAGAGCCTGCGCACCGACCTCGACGGCCGGATCCACGCCCGGCTCTCGGCCGCCCGCACCCTGCTCTTCGAGCGCTTCGACGGCGACGTCCGGGGAAGGCTCCGGCTCGCGGAGCAGACCGCGAAGGAGGCCGTCGCCCGGCGCGAGGCGGAGGAGGACGCCCTCGTCGAGGCCGTCTTCGAGGAGGAGCCCGACGCCGCGAGGGAGGAGGCCGCCGGGAAGGCGCGCCGCGCCCGGCTCGTGCGGGCGGCCGCCGAGAAGGTCCGCGCCCGGCCCCAGGACGCGGTCTCCTTCCTCGAGATCCCCTCCCGCCACCTCCCCGCCCCGCTCGGCGAGCTCGCCGGGAGGGAGGGCTGGTGGTTCGCCTACCGCTTCGCCTTCGACGCGCTCGTCTCGGAGGAGCGGGTCGTGCACCTCGTCCTCTGGTTCGACGGCACGGCCTTCCGCGCCCTCTCCCCGGAGGAGGCCGAGGCCTTCGCGGCCCTCCCCGCCGAGGAGGCGAGGGGCGGGCCTCGCGGGGCCACCGTCTCCATCGGCGCCGCCCAGGAGGAGGCGCTCCAGGCGCTCCACGCGCGGCTCCTCGCCGCCGTGGCGGAGCGGAGCCATGCGGCCTTCGACGAGTCGCGCGAGCGGTGGGATCGCTCGGTGGAGGACGCCCTCGTCGCGCCGCGGAGGGCGGTGGACGAGGCGAGGGCGGCCTGGGCCCGGGCGCGGGGCGCGCTCCACGACGAGGGGCTCGCCCTCCGCGACCGCCGGGCGCTCCTCGAGCGGGCGGAGCGGGAGTACCGCCGGAAGCTCGACGACCTCCGGGCCACCGAGGCGCAGCGATGGGCGGAGAAGGACCGCGCGGTCGCCGACCTCCGCAGGCGCGCGGAGCCGCGCGAGCGCAGGACCCTCGTCGCGACCGCCTACTGGCGCTGCCCCTGACGTGCGGCCCCCTCGGGGTCATCGCTCGTTCGTGTCTCAACCCTGCCGGGTGCCCCGGGATCGTGGGACGGGCCGTCCTCCCCGCGCGGGCTAGCTTGAGGAAGGGGAGGTACGTCCGGCGTTGGGCACTCCGCTCGGGAAGATCGGCGACATCCTCGTCGAGATGAAGGCCTGCACCCCCGCGGAGGTCCGCGCCGGGCTCCAGACGCAGGCCATCTTCGGCGGCCGCATCGGGACGAACCTCCTCGAGCTCGGGATCATCGACGAGGCCCAGCTCGCCGCGGCGCTCTCCCGCGCCCACGGCATCCCCTGCGCCGCCGGGAGCGTCGTCCCCGAGGAGGGAGCGGTGGAGGCCCTCCCCGCCGCCCTCGCGCAGAAGTTCGGGGTCGTCCCGATCCACGCGGACGACCGCCGCCTCCGCGTCCTCGTGAGCGACCCGCGCGACATCCGCAAGCTCGACGACCTCGCCTTCGCGATCGGCAAGAAGATCGAGCCGGTCCTCGTCCCCGAGGCCCGGCTCTGGGCCCTCCTCCGGCGCTTCTACGGGATCGACCAGCACCTGCGCGGCCTCGAGGTGGCGGACGACCTCGAGGGCGCCGCCCTGGATCGCGGCGGTCGCGTGGGCATGCCGGGGTCCGGGCCGGCGCCCGGGGAGACGGCGCGGTCGCTCTCGCCCCGGGAGACGCTCCGGATCGTGGAGACGGTGACCGACCCCATCGTCCTCTCCTCCCTCCTGGTCCGCGGCGCGGCCGCCCTCGCGCCGCGCGCCGCGTTCCTCAAGGCTCACCCGGGGCGGGCGGTGGTCTGGCTCGGCGCCGGCGCCCTCGCGAGGGACGTGCGAGGGGTCGAGCTCCCCCTCGTGGGAGAGGGGCCCTTCCAGGCCGCGATCGAGCTCCGCGCCCCGGTCCTCTTCCCCGTGAAGGTGGACGCGGAGACGGAGCCGCTGTTCACGGCCCTCGGCCCGCCGCCGCCGATGAACGCGATCGCCGCCCCCCTCGTCCTGCGGGGGCGCGCGGTCGCCATCCTCTACGCGGACGCCGGCCCGGCGGGGACCCTCCGCGAGGAGTCGGCCGAGATCATCTCCCTCGTCGCGGCGGTGAACCACCGGCTCGAGACGATCGCCCCCGTCGCGAGCAACGGCGCCGCCGCGCGGTGATGCCTCTCGTGGCGGCGCCAGCTTGCGCCGATCCGGACCGTTCGGGGTTCCCCCGAGCCTGTCGAGGGACCACCACGAGCGGACTTGCCTTGCGGGCGAGCGGGCATGTACGCAGCCGTTCGCCCTGAGCCTGTCGAAGGGCGAACGCCATGGCTCGACGCGAATGACCGCCGCCGTCAGGCGGCCCGGCCGCCGGCCGGGCTCACGCGGACCCGGAGCGCGCGCGGCAACATCTCGATCCGCGCAGGCAGCCTCCCCGGCTGCTCCCCGTCCACGTCGAGCAGGACGGGCTCGTCGCCGAGCGGCTCCGCCTCCACCGTCCGGGCCCGGAACGTCCGCGTGTTCGGCAGCGTGACGTGGCTCCCGTCGTAGAGCATCCGCTTCTTCGTGAGGAAGTCCACGAGGCCGAACCCGGACCAGACGACGACGTCGAAGAGGCCGTCGTCCATGCGAGCCTCCGGCGCCACCTTCATCCCGCCCCCGAAAAAGCGCCCGTTGCAGACCGAGATCGCGGTGATCGTCTCCTCCGCCCACTCGCCGCCGTCCGCGCGCCAGCGGACGGGCCGGTCGGACCAGCTCACGAGCGCCTTCGCCGAAGCGACCATGAAGGAGAACTTCCCCGAGCCGAGCTTGATCCCCCGGTTCACCTCGCGCGCGACGACACCGCCGACCCCGAAGTCCGCGACGTTCACGAAGTGCCGGACGGCCGCCTTCCCGTCGCGGTCCACGAACTCCACCCGGCCGAGGTCGCAGACGAGGTCGTTGCGGCCCGCCAGGATCCGGGCGGCCTCGTCGAGGTCCTCGGGGAGGCCGAGCGTCCGGCGGAGGTCGCCCCCCGTGCCGCGCGGGACGAAGCCGAAGAGGGGGTCGGCGTCCTTCGGCCGCGCCGAGGTGAGCCCGTCCACGACCTCGCTCGCGGTCCCGTCGCCCCCCACCGCGACGACGAGCTTCCCGCCCGCGGCGACCGCCTCCCGGGCGAGGCGCGCGCCGTCTCCGGGCTCCCGGGTGAAGGCGCACTCGAAGTCGCCGACCGCCCTCCGGACCGCGGCGGCGATCCGGTCGAAGTGGCGCCCGGTCCGGCCGGCCGCGCTCCTGGGATTGACGACGAGGAACGGCTTCACGGGGCGGGAGGATACCAGGGGGGCACGGGCGAGGGCACGCCGCGCCCGGCCGCCTCGCGCAGGGCGGCGACGATCCGCGAGACGGGGACGCCCGTCGGGCAGAGGGCCTCGCACCCCGCGCAGCCGGCGCAGGCCTCGAGGGCCTCGCGGGCGCGCGGGAGCATCGCCGAGCTCCGCGAGTAGAGCCGGAAGGCGGCGGGGAGGCCGAGCGCCCGGATCGCCGGCGCGGCCCCCGGGAGCTCGCAGGCCGACTCGCAGAGCCCGCAGGCGATGCAGGCGGCCGCCTCCTCCCGGAGGGCCCGCTCGGCGGGGAGGGTCGGCACGAGCCCCTCGCCGAAGTAGGCCGCCTCGAACCGGTCGAGCCCCGAGCCCCGCCGGGAGAGCATCTTCACCGGGTGAGCCACCAGGGCGCGCCAGGCGAGGTAGGAGAGTGCGCCGAGGGCGGACACCGGGGGATACTAAACGCCCGCCCGCGATTCGGAAACACCCAAGGCTTCGGACCTCAGGCCTCAGGCCTCAGGAAATGCAACTCGGTCGCCGTTCCCGAGGCCCGAGGGCCGAGGCCTGAGGCCAGGGGCCGATCACGAAACCCGATCGACCGTCTGGTTCCTCCCCGCGGCACGCGCCGCGGCGGCGCCGGCGAGGAATCCGGTGAGGATCGCGACCCCGAGACCGGTGCCGTCCGTCGCCTGCTCGTGCCCTCCCACCACGGCCCCGGCGGCGAAGAGCGCCGGGTGGACCGGAGCGCCCCGTTCGTCGAGGGGCCGGAGCGACCCGTCCACGCGGAGTCCGGCGGAGAGGAGCGGCTGGCGCTCCCTCCGGTCGCGCACCGTGAGGGACGCCGGCGGACGCCCGGAGAGATGCACCCCGGCCTCCCGGCCCTCCGCCGCCTGCACCGGCACCCCGAGCACGGGCTCGACGAGGATGCCCCGCCGCAGGATGCCGCCCCCCACGAACCGCCCCGTCGCGAGGACCCAGGCGGCCGCCCGGATGGTCGCGCCGCCGGCGGTGAGGGGCGCGCCCGGTCCCCTCCCCCCCGACGCCTCGCCGGTCACGAGATAGTCGACCACCGACGCCGCGTGCTCGCCCCTGAGCTCGATTTCGCCCATGTGCGACACGTCGAAGAGTCCGGCTCGCGTGCGG
>JBBIPT010000237.1:0-6028 GCA_037442705.1 Anaeromyxobacter sp. | reverse complement strand
AGATGGCGCACGAGCACGGCGTACCGCTCGTTCACAGCCACCAGCTCGACCGCACGGTCGCCGAGGTGCTCGAGCACGTGGTCGAAGCGGCGATCGAGGTCTGCGGCGCGGCCTCGGCGCCCGATGCGCCGTGACAGGGGGGCGCCTCGGTGGCATAACCCGCCTCCCGGGCGCGACCGTCGCGCGCCTGGCCGAGGGACGACCATGGGACGCATCTTCGAGACGCGCAAGGCCACGATGTTCGCCCGGTGGAACCGGATGGCGAAGGTCTTCACGCGCATCGCCAAGGACATCGCCATCGCCGTGAAGGCGGGCGGCCCGCACGCCGAGAACAACCCCGCGCTCCGGCGCGCGCTGCAGAACGCGCGCGGCGCGAACATGCCGAAGGACAAGGTCGAGGCGGCCATCAAGCGCGCGAGCGGCCAGGACCAGGCCGCCTACGAGGTGGTCCTCTACGAGGGGTACGGCCCCCACGGCATCGCGATGATGGTGGAGACGGCGACGGACAACGTGGTCCGCACCGTCGCGAACGTCCGGATGCACTTCAAGGACCACGGCGGGAACCTCGGCACGTCCGGCAGCGTCGGCTTCCAGTTCGCGCACATGGGCGTCTTCCGGCTCCAGCCGGAGGGGCTCGACTTCGAGGCGATCGAGCTCGACCTCATCGACCACGGGCTGGAGGAGCTGGGGGAGGGGACGGGGGAGAAGGGCGAGCGGCAGATCGTGATCCGCTGCCCCTTCGGGAGCTTCGGCCAGCTCCAGGCGGCGATCGAGGAGCGGAAGCTCCCGCTCGTCTCGGCGGAGTCCGAGTACGTCGCCACGACGCCCGTGGAGCTCTCCGAGGAGCAGGCGAAGGAGGTGCTCGCCCTCGTGGACGCGCTCGAGCAGGACGAGGACGTCCAGAAGGTCTTCCACGCCCTCGCCTGAGCGGGCGCCGGCTCCGTCCGGCGGGCCCTACTTCTGGCGCGCGAGCTCGAAGCGCATGGTCCCGGACGGCTTCCCGTCCTTCCAGCTCGTCCACTCGCTCACGATGTGGTCGCCGTCGACGAAGCGGATCCGGGCGTCGTGCATGTGGACGGCTCCCGCCTTCAGGTTGCTGGCGCGCAGGAAGTCGAAGGCGATCGAGTCCGCCGCCCCGCCCTTCGCGGCGCGCATCGTGGGCTGGTTGCCCGCGGCGCAGTAGTGCGTGAGCACGAGGTCCTCGCCGTCGAGGTGGTAGACGGTGATCATCTCGTGCTCGGTGCCGGGGCCCATCGTCTCGACGAGCGCGCTCCCCGCGCCGGTGACCCGGTAGGTGAGGATCGCCTCGAAGGACTCCTTGGCGCCGGCCTCGCCCCCCTTTCCCTTCCAGATGCCGGCCAGGGTCTTCAGCCGATCGAACCGCGCGTCGGATCCGTGGGAGCTCGCGGGCTCGGAGGCGAAGGACGGGGCGGCGGCGAGGAGGGCGGCGACGGTCAGGGCGGTGCGCATGGCGGGAGGTTAGCCGCGCGCCGGCCCTGGTGCCCCGTCCCGCGCGGGGCGGGTGCGTCGGCTCGCAGACGGCGGGGCTCGCCAGGGGCGAGCGGACGCGGGCCCCGGTCTCGCTGCACCCCCGCCCCCGCGCGAGGCGGACGCTTGTGGCGCCGTTCCGCTTCCGGCATCATCCGTCTACTCTCAGTGCGGGAAGCTCATGGAACGGCAACGAACACCCTCGCGGCTGGGCCTGATCCTCGCAGGCAGCGTGCTCGCCACCGGGGCGATCGTCCTCACCGGATGGGTCCTGGACGTCCCGCTCCTCAAGAGCGCCGGCCCGGGGCTCGTCACGATGAAGCCGAACACGGCGGTGGGCTTCCTCCTCGCCGGCAGTGCCCTGTTCCTCCTTGGGGCGGCGCGGGGGAAGCGCGCCCAGGCCGCCGGGAAGACGCTCTCCCTCGTCGTGGGTGCGCTCGGCGTCCTCTCGCTCCTCGAGTACTCCCTCGGCGTCGAGCTCGGCATCGACGAGATCCTGTTCCGCGAGGACCCGCGCGCGGCTTACACGTCGCACCCGGGACGCATGGCCCCGACGACCGCGTTCGCCTTCGCGCTCGCCGGGGTGGCCCTCTGGCTGCTCCCGCGCGAGCGCTGGCAGCGGGCCACGCGCTGGGTCGCCCTGGCGATCGCGCTCGTCGCTTTCCTCGCCCTCGCGGGATACCTCTACGGCGTCGAGCCGGTGGGGCTCGCGCACTACACGAGGATGGCGATCCACACCTCGGCCGGGTTCCTCGCGTTCAGCGGCGCGGTCCTCGCGCTCTCGCTCCCTCCTTCGTTCGGATTCGACGGCGTGGGAGCGGATACCGGGGCGCAGGTGGTGCGCAGGCTGCTCCCGGCGTCGTTGCTCCTTCCAGTCCTGCTCGGGTGGGTGATCCTCAAGGGGTGGCGGGCCGGCCACTACGGGGCGGAGTTCGCCCTGTCCACCTTCGCCCTCGCGACGGCGATCGGCTTCGCGCTGCTCGTGTGGTGGGCGGCCGTGAGGCTGCACCGCCGGGCGGAGCGGGGCGTCCGGAGCGAGGAGCGCTTCCTCGCGACCTTCGAGCAGGCGGCCGTGGGCATCGCGCACGTCGCCCCCGACGGCAGGTGGCTCCGGGTCAACCGGAAGCTCTGCGAGATCGTGGGCTACGCGCGCGAGGAGCTCCTCCGGCTGACCTTCCAGGACATCACCCACCCGGACGACCTGGAAAGGGATCTGACTCAGGTCGCCCGGATGCTGGACGGGTCGCTGACGACCTACGCGATGGAGAAGCGCTACTTCCGGAAGGACGGACGAGTCGTCTGGATCGAGCTCACCGTCTCCCTCGTGCGAACGGCCGCGGGAGAGCCCGACTACTTCATCTCCGTCGTGGAGGAGATCACCCGGAGGAAGACGGCGGAGGCGATGCTTCGCGCCACGGAGGCCCGGCTCGAGACCCTCAGCCGGACCAACCTCATCGGCATCGCGACCGCGTCCGCGGACGGGGGCCTCCTCGACGCGAACGAGGCGTTCCTCGGCATGGTCGGCTACTCGCTGGAGCGCCTGCGGGGCGGGCTCCGCCTGCCCGACGTCGTGTCCCCCGGGGCGATGGGCCGGGTGCTCGCCCCCTCGAAGGGCGGCGACCGCGCCGCCCCCTTCGAGGCGGAGCTCGTGCGGAGGGACGGCAGCACCTTCCCCGTGCTCATGGGGTCGGGCTCCACCGGGGAGGGCGGGGACGCGAGGATCTTCTTCGTGCTCGACATCAGCGAGCGGCGCCGGCTCGAGGAGCAGTTCAGGCAGTCCCAGCGGGTCGAGACGGTGGGGCGCCTCGCCGGCGGCGTGGCCCACGACTTCAACAACCTGCTCACCCCGATCCTGAGCTACTGCGATCTGATCCTGAAGGACACGGGGCCGGGCGGTGAGTGGAGTGAGGAGCTCCTGGAAGTCCGGAGAGCCGGCGAGCGGGCCGCGGCCCTCACGCGCCAGCTCCTCGCCTTCAGCCGGAAGCAGGTGCTCCAGCCGAGGGTCGTGGACCTCGGCGCCCTCGTCTCCGATGCGGCGAATCTCCTCCGCCGCCTCATCGGCGAGGACGTCACCCTCACCCTCGCCCTCCTGCCCCGGCCGGGGTGGGTCCTCGTCGATCCGGGGCAGATCGAGCAGGTGCTCATGAACCTCGCGGTGAACGCGCGCGACGCGATGCCGCGCGGGGGTCAGCTCACCGTGGAGACCGCGACCGCGGAAGTCGACGAGGAGTACGCTCGCGGGCGACCGGAGATGGAGGCGGGCAGGTACGTGGTCCTGTCGGTGAGCGACACCGGGACCGGGATGAGCGATGAGGCGATGGGGCACCTCTTCGAGCCGTTCTTCACGACGAAGGAGAAGGGGAAGGGAACGGGGCTCGGCCTGGCGACGGTGCACGGCATCGTCAAGCAGAGCCGCGGGCACATCTGGGTGTACAGCGAGCTCGGGCGAGGAACCACGTTCAAGGTCTACCTGCCGGAGGTGGGCGGCCCCGCCACCGAGGTCGAGGAGCCCGCCCCGGCGAGGGCTGCGGGGGGGGCGGAGACGGTGCTCGTCGTCGAGGACGACGACTCGCTCCGCGCGCTGGTCGTCCGGGTCCTTCGCTCCCTCGGGTACAGGGTGCTGGAGGCGCCGGAGGGAACCTCGGCCCTGATCCTCTCGAAGACCCACGACGGATCGATCGACCTGCTGCTCACCGACGTGGTCATGCCCGGGATCAGCGGGAGGGAGCTGGCCGAGCAGATCCGGGTCTCGCGCAGGCGCATCAAGATCCTCTACATGTCCGGGTACACGGAGAACGCGATCGTGCACCACGGGGTCCTCGACCCGGCCACGGCGCTCCTGGAGAAGCCGTTCACGCCCGACGTGCTCGCCGCGCGGGTGCGCACGGTCCTCGACTCCCCCGATCCGCCCTGAAGGCGCGGCGCGGGGCCCGGCCTCGTGTCTCCCGCGCCGTTCCGCGGTAAGACCCTCCCCGGATGGAGCCCGCCCTCCGCAAGGTCCTCGACGACCTCCCCGCCTCGCCCGGCTGCTACCTCATGAAGGACCGCGCCGGAGACGTCGTGTACGTCGGCAAGGCGGCGAGCCTCCGCGCCCGCGTCCGGCAGTACTTCGACGCGGGGGGTGGGGACGACCGGATCTTCGTCCCCCTGCTCGAGGGGCTCCTCGGGACGATCGACGTGATCGTCACCCGCTCCGAGAAGGAGGCGGTGCTCCTCGAGAACGAGCTCATCAAGCGGCACAAGCCCCGGTTCAACGTCCGGCTGCGCGACGACAAGGACTTCATCGTCCTGCGGCTCGACGAGCGGCACCCGTATCCGCGCCTCGAGGTGCGCCGCGCGCGGGAGAAGCGCGTCTCCGGGGCCCGCTACTTCGGCCCGTACTCCTCGGCCTCCTCCATCCGCGAGACGCTCCGGGTGGTGAACCGCCACTTCCAGCTCCGGACCTGCACCGACCACGTCCTCGCGCACCGGAAGCGGCCCTGCATCCTCTTCCAGATCCACCGCTGTCCGGCCCCCTGCGTCTACGAGATCCCGCCGGAGGAGTACGGCCGGTCGGTGGAGGACGCGGTGGAGTTCCTCGAGGGGCGCGAGTCGGAGCTCGTGGAGCGGCTCCGCGGGCGCATGGAGGAGGCCGCCGCCGCGCTCCGCTTCGAGGAGGCGGCGCGGCTGCGGGACCAGCTCGCCGCCGTGGAGCGGAGCCTGGAGAAGCAGCGGGTCCTCATGGCCGACCGGGCGGACCGGGACGTCGTCGGCCTCCACCGGCAGGGGCCCGACCTCGTCGTGCAGGTCCTGTCCATGAGGGCCGGGAAGCTCCAGGACTCGCGGAGCCACCCGTTCCAGGGGACGGAGTTCCCCGACGACGAGCTCCTCTCCTCCTTCCTCTCCCTCTACTACGAGCGGGAGCCGGCCCCGGACGAGGTGCTCGTTCCGGTCGAGCCCGCCGCCGCCGACGCCCTCGCCGACGTGCTCTCCGAGCGGAGGGGACGCAAGGTCCGGATCCTGTCTCCCCGGCGCGGCGCCAAGGCGGACCTCCTCGAGGTCGCGGCCCGGAACGCGGAGCAGGGCTTCCGGACGTGGCACGAGAAGGGGGAGCTGCGCGAGAAGGCGCTCGATGCCCTGGTGCGGACGCTCCACCTCGCCCGGGTCCCGCGCTGGATCGAGTGCTACGACATCTCCACCTTCCAGGGCGCGCTCGCCGTCGGGTCGGGCGTCTCGATGAGGGACGGCGAGCCCGACAAGGAGAACTACCGGCGCTACGAGGTGAAGGGGGTCGCCGGCCAGGACGACTTCGCCATGCTCCACGAGGTCGTCTCGCGGAGGCTCCGCCGGGCCGTCGCGGAGGGCGCCTTCCCGGACCTCCTCGTGATCGACGGCGGCAAGGGGCAGCTCCACGCCGCCCTCGCGGCGGCGAAGGACGCCGGGGTCGCGACCTCGCCCATCGCCGGCATCCCCGGCGCGCCGTTCGTGGAGATGGTGGGGCTCGCGAAGAGCCGCCCGCTCGACGTGGTCGCGCCCGGCACGGCGCGCGTGGTCGCGCGGC
>JBBIPT010000236.1:0-6089 GCA_037442705.1 Anaeromyxobacter sp. | reverse complement strand
GTGCCGGAGCTCGAGCGCCTCGACCGCGACGGCGTGGAGCGCCGCGGCGTCGAGGCTGCCCTCGTCGGCCGCCAGGGCCTGCGCGGCCGCCTCGAGGGCGGCGCGCTCCGAGGGGAAGTCGTCGCGCGGCAGGGCGGCCCTCGCCTTCGCGAGGAGGGGGGCGACGCGGGCGGCGTCCCCCGAGCGGAAGACCCGCGTGAAGAACCAGCCGTACTTCGTGAAGCCGGCGCCCACGCCGGCGCCGGCGATCAGCAGGAGCGCGGCCGCGGGGATCGCGACCTTCGCCCAGCGCGGCGCGCCGCGCCCCTCGCCACCCTCGGTGACCTTCGCCGCCGCCATCCGCTCGCCGTACGGGACCCCTCGGGCGGGGGCGCGCGCAGCGGCCGGCGCCGCCGCCGGAGCGGAGGCCGGCTCCTCCGTCATCTTGCGCAGGGCCTCGGCGAACGCGGGGATCGAGCCGATCGACGTCCAGCTCCCTCCGCCGTCGCGGGAGACGTCCTCGTTCCCCATGAGCTCGCCCTTCGCGAGCATCTCGACGACCTGCGCCTCGTCGAAGGGGCCGAACGTCTTGCCCGAGCGCCGGCGGACCCGGTAGCCGCCCGCGGCCCCGGCCGGCGCCGGGAGAGGCTGCGGCCCCCCCTCGCCGAAGAGCATCTCGAGCTCCTCGGAGGGCGGGGGCGGGCCGGGCGGCTCCGCCGGCGCGGCGAACGGATCGGGCTCCGGCGCTGCGGGGGCGGGGGACGGAGTGGGGTCGGCGAAATCCACCTCGCCGAAGCCGAGCGGCCGGGCGGGCTCGGCGGGGGCCGCCTCGAACGGCTCGGGCGCGGGGAACGGCTCCGGAAACGCGGGCGGCTCCGGTGGCGCGAAGGGCTCGCTCGCCGCCGGATGGCCCGCCGGCCGGCCGAACGGGTCCGTCTCCGGCGCGGGGAGCGGCACGTCCGCCTCGACCGGAGGCAGCGGGAAGCCGTCGTCCGGAGCGGGCGCGGGCAGGGGAACGCTCCCCGCCTCCCGCGAGGACGGCGCGGGGAGCGGGATGGAGCCGGCGCCCGCGGTAGGAGTGGGCACGGCCTGCGGCGGCGGGAGGGGAACGGCGCCCGGGGGCGGCGCCGAGCCGGGCGCGGGGAGGGGGACGGCGGCGGCCTCCGGGCGGACCGGGAAGGCGTTGCGGCACTTCGGGCATCGGACGTTGAGCCCGCCGGCCGGAACGCGCCGGTCGTCGATGTTGTAGGCGACGCTGCAGTGCGGGCACTCCACCCTCATGGTGCGTTCCTCCCGCTCTCCTCCGGCTCGAAGCGGCGCCGGAGCGCGAGGTAGTCCTGGAGCCCGGCCGGAGAGGCCGAGGCGGGCTCGCCCTCCGGTGGGAGCCTCGCCTCGAGGAGCTCGGCCGCGATCCCGTCCGGCGCCTGCGCCGCGGCGTCGGGCGCCTCGGAGAGCTCCCCCGCGGCCACGGCGTGCCAGCGGGCGCGGAGATCCACGTAGCGCAGGAAGGCGTCCACGACCTCGGAGGGCGCGAGCTCCGGCCTGCCGCCCACCTCGCGCACGAGCCGCGCCCGCCGCAGGCGCGCCCAGAGCTCCACGTTAGAGGGCTGGGCGCCGGCGCGCCGGGCGAGCGTCTCCGGCCCCACCTCGCCCGGGATCGGACGGAAGCCGTCCTCGCCCGGCGGCCCCGCGAGCGCGCGGAGCACCTCGACCGCCCGCCCCATCGCGTCGGCGGAGAGGAAGTTCCGGATCTGGCGGTTCGCCTCCCGGAGCCTCCCGGAGAGCCGGCGGAGGAGCCGGAGCGCGATCTCGCCGTTCCCCTGGACGAGCCCGGCGAAGGCCGCCTCGTCGATCTCGAGGAGGCGGGCGTCGGACTCGACGATCGCCGCGGCGGAGCGCGGCTGCCCCTCGAGGAGCGCCATCTCGCCGAAGGCCTCGCCCGGGCCGAGCCGGGCGAGGACGATCTCCCTCCCGCCGACCCGCTTAACGATGCGGACGCCGCCCGACCGGATCACGTACATCCGGCTCCCGGGGTCCCCCTCCTCGAAGAGGACGGCGCCCGCGGGGAAGTCGCGCCCGTAGATCTGTGCGGCCGATGGGTCGGAGGTCATCGAAGCGTCCGCGCACGCTCGGAAAACGCCAGGAGTCCCGGGACGGTACCACCCGCCCCGCCGCGCGTTCAAGGACGGCCGCCCGCGCCCCTCGCGGGTGACCGGCGTGGCGGGAGCGCGTGGTACACGAAGGGGATGGCGGACGTCTCGGGGTCGATCCTGGAGCGGCTTCGGGCCTGGACGCTCGAGCTCGGCGGGCCCGGGGCGAGGGAGCGGCTCGAGCGGATCGTCCCCCCGCGGAACGAGTACGGCGTCGATCCCTACGGGCTCGACCTCGAGTTCGCCATCGCCGCCGTGGCGCCGCTCCTCTGGCTCTACCGGAACTGGTTCCGGGTCCGGCTCCACGGACTGGAGAACGTCCCGGGCGAGGGGCGCGTCGTCCTCGTCTCGAACCACTCCGGACAGCTCCCGTTCGACGCGGCGATGATCGGGGTCGCCCTCCTCGTCGAGAAGGACCCGCCGCGGGTGGCCCGCGCCCTCGTGGAGAAGTGGGTCCCGACGCTCCCCTTCGTCTCCACCTTCATGGCCCGCTGCGGGCAGATCGTCGGGACGCCGGAGAATTGCCGGCGGCTCCTCTCCGCGGACGAGGCGATCCTCGTCTTCCCCGAGGGCGTGCGCGGCCTCAACAAGCCCTTCAGCGAGCGGTACCAGCTCCAGCGGTTCGGCACGGGCTTCCTCCGGCTCGCGCTCGAGTCGGGGGCGCCGGTCGTACCCGTCGGCGTCGTGGGGGCCGAGGAGCAGGCGCCGGCCCTCCTCGACGTGAAACCCCTCGCCCGCCTCCTCGGCTTCCCCGCGTTCCCGATCACCCCCACCCTCCTCCCCTTCCCGCTCCCGTCCCGCTACCAGATCCGGTTCGGGGAGCCGCTCCGCTTCGAGGGATCCCCGGACGACGAGGACGCGGTCCTCGAGGGGAAGGTGGCGGAGGTCGAGCGCGCCGTGAAGTCGCTCCTCGACCGCGGGCTCGCCGAGCGGACGAGCATCTACCTCTGACCCGGACCGGAGCGAACGCCTTGCCCGCCGTCGAGCCCCCCTCCTTTCCCGGGATGCCGCGCACGGTCCTCGTCACCGGGATCGCCGGCAACCTCGGCCGCGCCCTCGCGAAGCTCCTCCACGGCGAGGCGCGCGTCGTGGGGATCGACCGCCGGCCCTTCCCGGGCCGGCCCAAGGACGTGGACCACCACGAGGTGGACGTCCGGAAGGCCCGGGTGGAGGAGGCCTTCCGGAGGGGAAAGGTCGAGGCCCTCATCCACATGGGGATCGTGCACGACCCGCGGGTGCCCCGGAGCGAGGCTCACTCCTTCAACGTGATCGGCACCCACAGGATCCTCGACCTCTGCGTCCGGCACGGCGTCCGGAAGGCCGTCGTCCTCTCGTCGGCGAACGTCTACGGGCCGCGCCCGGACAACTCGAACTTCCTCCCGGAGGAGACGCCGCTCATGGCGGCGGAGCGGTTCAGCGAGATGCGCGACCTCATCGAGGTCGACATGTACGCCCAGTCGTTCATGTGGAGGCACCCCGAGATCGAGACCGTGATCCTCCGCCCGGTGAACATCGTGGGTCCGACGGTGCGGAACGCCCCGTCGAACTACCTCCGGCTGGAGCGGCCGCTCACCGTCCTCGGCTTCGATCCGATGGTCCAGCCCATCCACGAGCAGGACGTCTGCCGCGCCCTCGTCCTCGCGCTCAGGCCCGGGCTCCGCGGCGTCTTCAACGTGACCGGTCCGGGCGAGGTCCCCCTCTCCACCGCGCTCCGGGAGCTCGGGCGGAGGCCCATCCCCGTCCCCCACCCGCTCCTCCGTCCGCTCGTCCGCCGCGCCTTCGCCGCCCGCCTCTCCTCGTTCCCGCCCGAGGAGGTGGACCACATCCAGTACCTCTGCGTCGTGGACGGCTCGCGGTTCGCGAAGGAGGCGGGGTGGGCGCCGGCCTTCTCGCTCCGGGAGACGATCCGGAGCGTGGGGTGACGGGGGCGCGTCCCTCGACCGCGGCAATCGGATCCGCGGGGGTTGCGTGGTAGATTTCCCGCGATCCCGGCCGGCTCCGCGGGCCCGTCCGGAGGGACTCGCCATCTCGAGAACGAAGAAGCCGACGAAGCCCCGCGCGCCCTCCCGGCGCAGGAAGATCCCCGCGCGCGCCGCCGCCCGGAAGCCGGCGCCGCCGGCGCGGAGGACCATGGCCCCGGAGGCGCTCCCGCTCGGCGAGGCCGTGGCGGACGGGTTCGCGATGGATCGGCTCGCCGCCCCCGTCCGGTCGCGGCGCCCTCCGAGGAAGGCGGTGCGCGAGATCGGCTGGGCGGCGTTCGGCGAGCTCGCCCGCGTCTTCGCCGGCCGGATCTCCCTGAAGTTCCGGCCGGACGTCGTCGTCGGCGTCGCCAAGGGCGGCGTCTTCGTCGGCGGCGCGCTCGCCGCCATCCTCGGCGCGGAGTTCCACCCCTTGCGGATCGAGCGCCGCAGGCGGGACGGCGCGGGCGCCCCGGAGGCCCCCTTCGACCTGCCCTCGCTCCGTGGCAAGACCGCCCTCGTCGTGGACGACGTCTCCCAGACCGGCGCCACCCTCGCGAAGGCGCGGAACGCCGCCCGGAAGGCGGGGGCGAAGGACGTGAGGACCGCGGTCCTCGTCGCCCGGCCGCGCGGCGCCCGCCCCGACTTCTCCGCCCTCGAGACCGACCAGCTCGTCCTCTTCGGCTGGGACTACCAGCTCGAGGGGTCCGGCCCCGTCGATCCGGGCGAGGTGGGGATCTGAGCGGCGGAGCTCGAACCGGAGACGGTCGAGGTTACGGGGTGCGGGCTCCAGGCTACGGAGGAGGCGCCGGGCGCTGCTCCCGTGGCCCGTAGCCCGCAGCCTGGAGCCGCAGAGCGATCTCGCATGACGACCGACAGGGGCATGAAGCGCGTCGTCGTCGGCACCGCGGGTCACATCGACCACGGGAAGACCTCCCTGGTCCGTGCCCTCACCGGCATCGACACCGACCGCCTCCGCGAGGAGAAGCGGCGGGGGATCACGATCGAGCTCGGCTTCGCCCACCTCTCGCTCCCGGACGGCACCGTGGCGGGGGTCGTGGACGTCCCCGGCCACGAGCGGTTCGTCCGGGCGATGGCCGCGGGCGCCGGAGGGATCGACGTCGTCGTCCTCGTCGTCGCGGCGGACGAGAGCGTGATGCCCCAGACGCGGGAGCACCTCGACATCTGCCGCCTCCTCGGCGTGCCCCGCGGGCTCGTGGCGGTGACGAAGGCCGACCTCCTCCCCGGCCTCGGGCCCGAGTGGATGCCCCTCCTCGAGCAGGAGCTCCGCGACGCGACGCGGGGCACCTTCCTCGAGGGAACGCCGGTCGTGCCGGTCTCCGCCGTCACGGGAGAGGGGCTCGACCGGCTCGTCGCGGAGATCGCGCGGCTCGCCGCGGAGGTCCCGGAGCGGCCCGCCGACGGCCCCGCCTTCCTGCCCGTGGATCGCGCCTTCTCGATGAAGGGCTTCGGGACGGTCGTCACCGGGACCCTCCTCTCCGGGGAGCTCGCGCCGGAGGACGAGGCGGCCCTCCTCCCCCGCTCCCCGGGCGCCGGGGCGCTCCGCGTGCGCTCCGTCCAGGTCCACGGGGCGTCCGTGCCCCGCGCCCTCGCGGGCCAGCGGACGGCGGTGAACCTCCCGGGCGTCGAGCCCACCGCGATCCGGCGCGGCCAGGCCCTCGTCCACGCCGGGGTCGTCCCCCCGTCCTCCGTCCTCGACGCGGAGCTCACGCTCCTCGTCGCCGCCGAGCGCCCGCTCCGGAACCGGACCAAGCTCCTCCTCCACGTCGGCACGGCGCAGGTCCCGGCGACGGTTTCGCTCCTCGATCGCGGGGAGCTCGCCCCGGGGGCCACCGCCTTCGGGCAGCTCCGCCTCGGCTCGCCCGTCGCCGCCCTCCCCGGCCAGCGCTTCATCCTCCGCGGGTTCGCGGCGCTCGAGGGGCGGGGGCGGACCGTGGGCGGCGGGCGCATCCTCGCGATCGCGGCGCGCAAGCGCCGGCGG
>JBBIPT010000235.1:0-6175 GCA_037442705.1 Anaeromyxobacter sp. | reverse complement strand
GTCCGCCTCCCCGGACGAGGCCCCCTCCCCCCGGTGCTGGAAGCGGAGCGACGGGTGGCCCGCGCGCGCCGCCGCCCAGGCGAGCTCCGCCACCGGCGGGGCGTCCATCCCGCCGCCCGGGCCCGGCGCGGGGCAGACGAGGAGCGCCGGCCTCCGGGACCCCCGGTGGTAGAGCCCCTCGAGGACGAGCGAACCCGCCACGATCACGGCAGGACGTTCCAGGTATTGCCCCGGGAGCACCACGGGGGGATTCTAAGCGGCCGCTCGCGATTCGCGATCCACCCCTGGCCTCGGGCCTCGGACCTCAGGCCTCGGGAACGGAGGCAGAGATTCACATCCTGAGGCCAGAAGCCTGAGGCCTGAAGCCTTGGGTGTTTCCGAATCGCGCTCGGGCGTCTAGCCTGGGCAACCGCGGCCCAACCCGGACGCCGCGCCCGCCCGAACGGAGGATTCCGTGCACCGAGCCGTCGCCGTCGCCGTCGCCGTCGCCGCCGCCCTCGCCCTCCTCTCCCCGGCCGCCGTCCTCGCTCGCGGCCCGTCCACTCCCGAGGAGCGGAAGCGCGCGGTGGAGACGGCGCGCAAGCTCGAGCAGGAGCCCCTCGCCCGCGGCGCCCGGGAGGCGCGGAAGTGGCTCTTCCAGTGGATCGTGGAGATCCCGGACCTCCACGTGACGAGCTGCTCGGGACCGCTCGACCCGCTGATGGAGGACGAGGACGACTGGGCCCAGATCCTCTGGGTCCAGTCGGTCTTCGGGATGGCCGCGTTCCTCGTGGAGAACCCGAGGAAGGCGGGGGACTGGGCGGCCGTGCAGACCGCCGGGATCGCGAGCGTCCTGCGCGCCTACGAGTCGCTCCGGCGCGCGGACTCCGGGGCGCGGTGGGAGGCGCTCGACCGGCTCCTCGCCGCGGAGAAGGCGGGGAAGCTCCGGGCGGTCGTCGAGAGGGAGATGGCGAACTGCGGCAAGGAGGGGATGGGGCCTTCGCCGAGGAACGCGATCTGAGGCCGATAGTCGCCCGGATCGAGGCGCGACGTTCGCCCTTCGACAGGCTCAGGGCGAACGGACTTCTTCCCGTCCGTTCGTGGTGACCCCTCGACAGGCTCGGGGGAACCACGAACGGGCCGTCACGACACCCGCCGCAGGACGAGGCACTTGAGATAGCGCCCCTCGCGGAACTGGAGCGAGACGGGGTGGTCGGGGGGCTGGCGCGTCTCCTCCACGAGCTGGAGGTCCACGCGCGCCTTGAAGGCCGCCTCCTTCACTGCGTCCGCGAACTGCTCCACCGAGACGCGCGCCGAGCAGCTCGCGGTGACGAGGAGCCCGCCGGGCGCGAGGACGGCGAGGGCGGCCCGGTTCAGCGAGGCGTAGCCGGCGATCGCCCCCTCCACCGCCTTCTGCGACTTCGCGAAGGCGGGCGGGTCGCAGACGACGAGGTCGAACCGCCGCCCCTGCCGCTTGTGGAGCGCGAGGAGCTCGAAGACGTCCTCCGCGGCGAAGGCGTGGGCGGCCGGGTCGAGCCCGTTCGCGCGGAAGTTCTCCCGGGCGAGGGCGATCGCGTCCCGGTCCACGTCCACCGTGACGACGTGGCTCGCGCCGCCGAGCGCCGCGGCGACGGAGAAGCCTCCGGTGTAGCCGAAGAGGTTCAGCGCCTCGGCCCGGCCGCGGGCGAGGTCGCGGACCATGCGCCGGTTCTCCCGCTGGTCGAGGAAGTGGCCCGTCTTCTGCCCCCGGCGGACGTCCACGAGCACCTTCATCCCGTGCTCGTCGATCTCGATCCGCTCCGGCGGCTCGGCGCCCCAGAGCACCCGCCCGGCGGGGGCGCCGCCCTCCTCCTCGTCGTCGTCCCTCGGGATCTCGTCCCGCCCGAACACGCCGGCGAGCCCCTCCCCCTCCGCCCGGAGGGCCTCCACGATCGCCCCGCGGTGGGGAGTGAGCCCGGCCGAGTAGAGCTTCACCACCGCGAACCGGTCGTAGCGGTCCGCGACGACGCCGGGGAGGCCGTCCGCCTCCCCGTGGACGAGCCGCCAGCCGGTCGTCCCGTGGACGAGCTCGCGCCGGAGCGCGAGGGCTCGGGCCACGCGGCGCCGCCAGAAGGCCTCGTCGATCCCCTCGGCCGGCTCGCGCGTGAGGATCCGCACGGAGATGGCGGAGTGCGGGTCGAAGTAGCCGCGGGCGACGAACCGCCCGCCGTCCGTGACGTCCACGATCGCGCCGGCGGGGAGCCCCTTCGGCGCCTTCTCGATCGCCTTGCGGAAGACCCAGGGGTGGCCGGCGCGCAGGTGGCGGGCGAGGTCCTTCTGGAGGGAGAGCTCCGCCTGGGCCTTCATCCGTTCCTCCTCGCCGCCGGGGGCCGCCCCCCGCGCCGCTCGCTCCTCGCGCGCGAGAAGTTTCCCACGACGAGCCCGGGGCGCGCCTCCTTCAGCGCGCGCACCATCGCCGTGACGCCGATGGGCCGGCCGCCCGCGCCCCTGCCGCGGGCGATCTCCCCGTAGACGTCGGGATCGATGGCGAGCGGGCGCGTCTGGACCTGATCCACGCCGGTCCTCGCGACGAGCCGGCAGAGCCGCTCCACCTCCCCTTCGCGGTCGGTCACGCCCGGGAAGGTGAGGAGGTTCAGCGCGACGTAGGCCCCGCCGCGCTTCGCGGCGCGGATCCCCCGGACGACGTCGTCGAGCCCGTAGCCGCGGGGGCGGTAGTAGGCGTCGTAGAGGTCCTTCGAGGCCGAGTTCGTGGAGATCCGGACCGAGTCGAGCCCCGCCCGGACGAGCCGCGCGAGCGGCCCGGGGAGCGAGCCGTTCGTGTTCGCGTGGATCGAGCCGCGCGCCGTGCGCGCGCGGATGAGCCGGATGGCGCGCTCGATCTCCTTCCAGCGCAGGAGCGGCTCCCCCTCGCACCCCTGCCCGAAGCTCACCATGAGCCGCCCCGTCGCGCGCGCGAGGTGGCGGAGCGCGAGGTCGGCCATCTCCTCCGCGGTGGGCGGGCGGAGGATCCGCTCGTGGCTCGGCGGCGGCATCCCCTCCTCCTGCTCGGAGAGGCAGCCGGCGCAGGCGGCGTTGCAGGCGGCGGACGACGGGATCGCCGCCTCGTCCCGCGCGTAGAAGGTGTTCTGCGCGGTGAAGCAGCGCCACTCGAGGGCGCAGCGGGCGAGCTGGCGGTAGATGGGGTTCGGGCTCTCCGCGAGCGTGCGCTCGACGATGCGGGGGAGGTCGGCGGTGGAGTGGCTCGCCGGGCTCCAGTGGCTCCGCCGGTCCGTCCGGAGCGCCCAGACGACCGGCCCCTCCTCGCCCCAGGCGGCCGCGGTGTAGGCCCACTGCGGGAGGACCGGCGCCCCGGAGACGGTCGCGAGGGGCGGCCGGGCCGAAGCGGGGAGGAGCGTCCGGGTGAAGCCGGGAGGCAGGGTCGCTCCCACCGCGTGGGGAACGAACCGGCGCCGCCCGACCTTCACCTCGTGGAGCGGCGCGGCCGCCCCCGTGGCGGGATCGATGCCCACGGGCCGGCGCCCCGGGAGCGTCGTGAGGGTCGCGCCCTCGGGGAGGGGGACCGGCCGCTCCCGCCGGGGCGCCCGGAGCTCGTCCCCGCTCCGCACGGCGGCGAGGAGCTCCGGGTGGTCGTAGACCCGTCCCTGGTCGTCGGCGAAGAGGAGGCGCGGCATCGTCCGGTGCGGGGGGTGTAACACGGAACATCCGCGGATTCCCGGCAGCTTCTGGCGAGCCGCCGCCCCCATTCCGGCGGTAGACTGCGGAGGGCCGGACCCGGGAATCGGATGGACCCCTGGCCCGTTACGTCCGAGGACCCGTCGAATGTTCGGAACGCGACAGACCGACCTCACCCGCAGCGAGTTCGAGCGGCTCGCCCTCGAGCACCTCGACCCCCTCTACGCGGCCGCGCTCCGCCTCACCCGGCACGAGCGCGACGCGGAGGACCTCGTCCAGGACACCTTCCTCCGGGCCTACCGCTTCTTCGACAGGTTCGAGCGCGGGACGAACATCAAGGCCTGGCTCTTCAAGATCCTCACGAACACCTTCATCAACCGGTACCGGAGGTCCACGAAGGAGCGGAGCATCGTGGACGGCGCCGAGCGCGACGTCCACGACCGGTTCGTCTCCCGCGACGCGACGGAGGTCGCGGCGAACCCCGAGAAGGCCTTCTTCGAGAAGCTCCTCTCCGACGACGTCCTGCGGGCCGTGGACGCCCTGCCCATCGACTTCCGGATGGTCGTGATCCTCGCCGACCTGCAGGAGTTCTCCTACAGGGAGATCGCGGACATCCTCGACGTCCCCGTCGGCACGGTGATGAGCCGCCTCTACCGCGGCCGCCGGCTCCTGCAGCGCTCCCTCGCCGGCTACGCCGCCGCCTCCGGCGTCGTGGAGGCAGGCGAGGACGGCTCGGTCGATCTCGAGGCCTACCGGAGGCGTCGCGGCAAGTCCGCGTAGGAAGCGATGGCGAACGACCCGACCCAGGGCGCGGCGATGGACTGCGGCGAGCTCGAGCGCTCGGTGGACGCCTGGCTCGACGGCGAGTTCGACGCCCGCGAGCGGGCCGAGGTCGAGGCCCACGTCGCGGCCTGCCCTCCCTGCCGCGGCCTCGCCGGGGACCGCGACGCCGCCCGCGCGGCGCTCCGCGCGA
The DNA here is from genome assembly GCA_037442705.1 of Anaeromyxobacter sp. Lineage (GTDB taxonomy): Bacteria > Myxococcota > Myxococcia > Myxococcales > Anaeromyxobacteraceae > Anaeromyxobacter. The sequence goes on along the minus strand of JBBIPT010000235.1, from coordinate 1,551 downwards.
AGCTCCGGGAGGCGATGGCCGTCCGCGCGCCCGCCGCCCTCCGCGCCCGCATCCAGGGCGAGATCGCCGTGCGCCGCCTGCCGCTCTGGCGCCGCGCCCTCTCCCCGATCCCCATCGCCACCGCCGCGGCCTGCGCGGCGGGCGTCCTCGTCGTGCTCGCCTCCCACGGCGGCGGCGAGGGGCTCGTGGACGAGGCGGTCCGCAAGCACCACCGCGGCCTCCCGCTCGAGGTCACCGCCGCGTCGGTGGGCGAGGGCTCCATCCCGGAGTGGTTCGCCGGCAAGCTCGACTTCCACCCGTCGCCGCCACGCTTCCGCGCCGACGGCGTCCGCGTGGTGGGCGCGCGCCTCTCCCACATCCGCGAGCTGCCCGCCGCGTACATCCGCTACGAGCTGCCCCGGGGCCAGGCCGGGCTCTTCATCGTGGACGACCCGGGAGGCAAGTTCGGCGCGGAGGGGCGCGAGGTCCGCGTCGGCCCGTCCGTCGTCCGGCTCGTCGCCTCCCGCGGCTACAACGTCGCGATCTGGCGGCAGGACGAGATCGTCTACTCCCTCGTCTCCGATCTCGACGAGCAGGCCCTCCGCGATCTCGTCCGCGCGGCGCAGGGCCAGTGAGGGGGTTCCTCGGGGCCTCCGCGGGCGCCGGGCGACGGCGCCCCAACGCCGCCCGCTCCGCGGAGGCGCGCGCCGCTTTTTGACACCCCGCGGCGGGCGCGGTTAACATTTCCCGAGACTTTTCCGCGCGGTCCACGCCGCGCCTCCCCCTTCCGCGCGAGACGCCGACCGAGATGGCAAAGAAGATCCTCCTCATCGAGAACGATCCCGCCTTCGCGGGGGAGCTCTCGAGGTCGCTCGAGGCCTCGGGCTTCGACGTCCGCGTGACGGCCGACGGCAAGGAGGGGCTCGACCTCGCCCGCGACTGGGCCCCCGAGGCGATCGTCCTCTGCGTCGAGCTCCCGGGGATGAGCGGCTACCTCGTCTGCCAGAAGCTCCGGAAGGACGAGGCGTCGAAGGCGATCCCCCTCGTCCTCACGAGCGCCGAGGCGACCGAGGAGACCTTCGAGAAGCACCGGACCCTGAAGGCGCGCGCGGACGAGTACCTCCTGAAGCCCTTCGACCCCGCCGGCCTCCTCCAGGCGCTCGACCGGCTCGTCGGGCTCCCCGAGGGCGCGGGCTCGCCGCTGGAGGAGGAGGGGGAGCTCGTCTCGCCGGACGAGGAGCTCGTCACGCTCGAGGAGGAGGCGGGGCTCGAGGCGGCCGACGGCGCCCAGGACGAGGAGCTCCCCGGGCTCGACCTGCAGTCGCTCCCAGAGGAGGCGGCCCCTCCCTCGGGCCGCGACGAGGACGAGGACCTGCGCCTCCTCGACGACGCCTTCGACGGGCTCTCCGCTCCGCCCGCGGCGGAGGACGCCGCGGCCGCGCTCGACGGCCTCGAGCTGGATCGCCCCGTCCCGGGCGACGAGGTGGACGCGGCGGCGGCCTCCCTCCCCGAGGAGGACGACAGCGCCGCCCGGGCCGAGCTCGACGCGCTGGAGAGCGAGACCGACGAGGC
>JBBIPT010000234.1:0-6201 GCA_037442705.1 Anaeromyxobacter sp. | reverse complement strand
GCCCCGGCCCGGACGAGGGGCTCGAGGAGCTCCGGGGTCGCGCGCTCCTCGAGCGGGCGGCGGACGCTCGCCCGGAGATCCGCGACGGTCGGCGGGGGACGGCCCGGCACGCCCGCGAGCCGCAGCAGCCCCCCGATCCCGAGGTGGGCGTGCCCGTCCACGAGCCCGGGGACGACGAGCCGATGGGCGGCGTCCACCTCCCAGTCGCCCGGGAGGGCGGGCACCGCCCGCCCCGGGGGCGCCACCTCGGCGATCGTCCGGCCCGACACGACCACCGTCGCCCCGGCCCCCGCGCCGGGGAGGACTCCGTTCCGGATGACGAGCCGCCCCTCCACGGGCCGCATCATCCCTCCGCCCGGACCCGCCGGTCCACCGCCGCCCCGCCGAGGGGCCCCATCCCTTGCCGCGACGGGCCCCGAACGGTAAGAAATCGCCCCCATGCTGCCCCCCGACGTCCTGAAGAAGCTCGAGGCCATCGAGCAGCGGTACGAGGAGCTCACCCAGCAGCTCTCCGACCCCGCCGTCGCCTCGAGCGGCGACCGGTACCGGAAGGTCTCGAAGGAGCGCGCCTCCGTCGAGCCGACCGTGAACGCGCTCCGCGCCTGGCGGAAGCTCCTCCAGGACCTCCAGGACAACGAGGCGCTCCTCCAGGAGAAGGACGCCGAGCTCCGGGAGATGGCGAAGGAGGAGCTCGCGGCGCTCCGCCCCCGGGTGGAGCCGGCGGAGGAGCAGCTGAAGCTCTTCCTCGTCCCGAAGGATCCGAACGACGAGAAGGACGTGATCCTGGAGATCCGGGCCGGCGCGGGCGGCGACGAGGCGGGGCTCTTCGCCGCGGAGCTCCTCCGCCTCTACCTGCGCTACGCCGAGCGCCACCGCTTCAAGGCGGAGGTCATGGACACCTCCGCGGGCAGCCTCGGCGGGGTGAAGGAGGCGGTCGTCACGATCTCGGGCGACGCCGTCTACTCGCGGCTCAAGTACGAGTCGGGCGTCCACCGGGTCCAGCGCGTCCCGGCCACCGAGGCCCAGGGGCGGATCCACACCTCCACCGTCACCGTCGCGGTGATGCCCGAGGCGGAGGAGATCGACATCCAGGTGAACCCCGCCGACGTGGAGATGGACGTGTTCCGGTCCACCGGGGCGGGCGGCCAGAGCGTGAACACGACCGACTCCGCCGTGCGGCTCACCCACAAGCCGACCGGGATCGTCGTGAAGTGCCAGCAGGAGAAGAGCCAGCTCAAGAACCGCACCATGGCGATGAAGATGCTCCGGGCGAAGCTCTACGAAATGGAGCAGGAGAAGCAGCGGAGCGCACGGGATGCCGCGCGCAAGAGCCAGGTGGGGACGGGCGACCGCTCCGAGAAGATCCGGACCTACAACTTCCCGCAGGACCGGCTCACCGACCACCGGGTGAACTACACCCGCCACAACCTCCCGGCGGTGATGGACGGCGACGTGGACGACCTCGTCGAGGCCTGCCGGACCTTCTTCGCCGCCCGCGCCCTCGAGGAGGCGTCGAGGGCGGAGCCGGAGAAGGGCGGGGAGAAGCGGCCCTGATGGCCGAGGTCTGGACCACGCTCAAGCTCGTCGGCTGGACCCAGGACTTCCTCGCGAGGAAGGGCGTGGACGCGCCTCGCCTCACCGCGGAGCTCCTCCTCGCCCACGCCCTCTCCTGCGACCGCGTCCGGCTCTACCTCGACTTCGACAAGCCGCTCGGCGAGCCGGAGCTCGCGCGCTACCGCGAGCTCGTCCGCCGGAGGGCCGACGGCGAGCCGACCGCCTACCTCCTCGGGCGGAGGGAGTTCCACGGCCGCCCCTTCCTCGTGGACCCGCGCGTCCTCGTCCCCCGCCCCGAGACGGAGCACCTCGTCGAGGCGGCCCTCGCCGCCCTCCCGGAGGGGGGGCGCGCCCTCGACCTCTGCACCGGGTCGGGCGCGGTCGCGATCTCCCTCGCCCTCGACCGGCCGGGCGCCCGGGTCCTCGCGACGGACGTGTCGGAGGAGGCGCTCGCGGTCGCCCGCGAGAACGCCACCCGCCTCGGCGCCGTGGTCGAGCTGGCCACGGGGGACCTGTGGGCCGCCGTCCACGGGGAGGTGCGGTTCCACGTCGTGGTCTCGAACCCCCCGTACATCCCCACGAAGGAGCTCGCCGGCCTCTCCCGGGAGGTCCGGCGCGAGCCGTGCATCGCCCTCGACGGCGGGGAGGACGGGCTCACCTTCCTCCGCCGGATCGTGGCGGGAGCGCCCTCGCGGCTCCTGCCGGGAGGTGCGCTGTGCGTGGAGATGCACGAGAGCCATCTGGAGGTCTTGCCGAGGCTCTGCCTCGAGGCGGGCTTCGCCTCCGCGGAGGCGCGGCGGGACCTCGCGGGGCTGCCGAGGCTCGTCGTCGCCCGGATGGCGGACGGGGCGGACGGGGGCTAGAATCCGCGGTCAATCTGAACGGGGGAGTGCTCGCCTCCCCCTCGCTTCGCAGGGGGAGGCTGCGCTCCCCCGAACCCCCTCCCGGCTCCGGGGCACGCTCATCCGCGTGCCCCTTCGCCGGAGAAGCAAGACGGCTCTCCGAGGAACCCCGCGAGATGGACAAGATCGTCATCGAGGGAGGCGTGCCGCTCCGCGGGAGCGTCTCCGTCTCCGGCGCGAAGAACGCCGCCCTCCCCATCGTGGCCGCCTCCCTCCTCGCGGAGGGCGACCACGTGGTCCGGAACGTCCCCGACCTCGCCGACGTGCGGACCCTCGGGCGGCTCCTCGGCCACATGGGCTGCCCGGCGGAGCGGAGCGCCGATCACCACCAGGTGTCGGTCCGGGTCCCGGCGGCGGTGAAGCCCGAGGCCCCGTACGAGCTCGTGAAGACGATGCGGGCCTCGGTCGTCGTGCTCGGCCCGCTCGTCGCCCGCTGGGGGAAGGCCCGCGTCTCCCTCCCCGGCGGCTGCGCCATCGGCGCCCGGCCCATCGACCAGCACCTGAAGGGGCTCGCCGCCCTCGGCGCCGAGATCCACCTCGACCACGGCTACGTGGAGGCGACCGCGCCGCGGGGCGGGCTCCGGGGCGCGGTCTTCACCTTCGACGGCCAGACGGTGACCGGCACCGAGAACGTGATGATGGCCGCGACGCTCGCCCGGGGGCGAACGGTGCTCCGGAACTGCGCCCGCGAGCCGGAGGTCGCGGACCTCGCCCAGGCCCTCGTCCGGATGGGGGCGCGGATCGAGGGGGCCGGGACGGACGAGCTCCGGATCGAGGGAGTCGCAGCGCTCCGGCCGCTCGACCACACGGTGATCGCCGACCGGATCGAGGCGGGGACCTTCCTCGTCGCCGGGGCGCTCCCGGGCGGCGACGTGACAGTGAAGGGCTGCGTGCCCGACCACCTCGAGGCGCTCGTGGAGAAGCTCCGGACCGCCGGGGCGGAGATCCTCCCGGTGCCGGGCGGGCTGCGCGTCGTCGGCGACGGCCGGCCGCGGCCGGTGGACGTCCGGACGATGCCCCACCCCGGGTTCCCGACCGACATGCAGGCGCAGCTCATGGCGCTCCTCTGCCTCGCCGACGGCTCCTCCCGGATCACCGAGACCGTCTTCGAGAACCGGTTCATGCACGTCCAGGAGCTGCAGCGGCTCGGCGCCGAGATCGCGGTGGACGGGAAGCTCGCGGTGGTGAAGGGGGTGCCGGCGCTCCAGGGCGCCCCGGTGATGGCCTCGGACCTCCGCGCCTCCGCCGCCCTCGTCGTCGCCGGGCTCGCCGCGCAGGGGACGACGGAGGTCCACCGCGTCTATCATCTCGACCGCGGCTACGAGCGAATCGAGGAGAAGCTCGCCCCCCTCGGCGCCCGCATCCGGAGGGCGAAGGCCTGATCGCATGACCGGCGAGCTCCTCACCGTCGCGGTCCCGAAGGGGCGGCTCCTCGAGGAGTCGTCCGCGCTCTTCGAGCGGGCGCTCGGGGTCTCGCCGCGCAGGCTCCTCGAGGGGACGCGGAAGCTCGCCGCGGACGCGCCGGAGGCGGGGCTCCGGTTCATCTCGATCCGGGCGGGGGACGTCGCGAGCTACGTGGAGCACGGGGCGGCCCAGGTGGGGATCGTCGGGCTCGACGTCCTCCGCGAGGAGCCGCGAGACCTCTACGAGCCCCTCGACCTCGGGATCGGACGCTGCAAGGTGATCGTGGCCCGCCCGAAGGACGCGAGGCCGCTGCCCCCCGGGGTGGCGCCGAGGGTCGCGACGAAGTACGTCTCGCTCGCCACCCGCCACTTCGCGAGGAAGGGGATCCCCGCGGAGATCATCCCGCTGCAGGGGTCGATCGAGGTGGCGCCGTCGCTCGACCTCGCCGACGCGATCGTGGACATCACCGAGACCGGCGAGACCCTGCGGGCGAACGGGCTCGTGATCGAGGAGGAGGTCCTCGACGTCTCGGCCCGGCTCGTCGTGAACCGGGTGGCGCTGAAGCTCCACGCGGAGCGGCTCCGCCGGCTCATCGCGGCCCTGCGGGAGGCGGTGGCGGCCTAGGCGCACGAGGATGATCCGGGAGCAGCGGCACCGCCGGAGAGATCCGCTCGCCCTGAGCCTGTCGAAGGGCGAGCGGGCCGCGCGGGGTTCGGCGAGTTCCCGCCGGGGCGATCGGGAGCGGTTGCCCGTTGAAAGCGCTCCCCGCATCTGACAGACTTTCCCCCGCTCGTCACCTCATGCGGTCTCCCCGATAACCCCAGCGCTCGTACCACGGTCCCCAAGGAGGACCGCCTTCGTCATGGATTGCCCTCGTTGCAGCGTCGAGCTGTCGGAGATCACCCGGGAGGACGGCGCGATGCACCGGTGCGCCGATTGCGGCGGTCTCTGGATCGACGTCACGGATCTGAACCCGATCCTGCTGCACGCGAACCTGCCGGCGCTCACCGCGATCGGCGGCTTCGTGAACCCGGACGAGATGACCGGGATGTGCCCGGCCTGCAACGTCGACCTCATGGTGGTGGAGGGCGGCGAGCGGAAGTCGCTCGCCTACGACACCTGCGAGTCCTGCGGGGGCATCTGGGTGGACGGCGACGAGGACGAGCCGGCGGAGACGATCGACGGGAAGGCCGCCGTGGGACAGCTCGTCGACTTCTTCAAGTCGTTCGCGAAGCTGAAGTAGCTCCCCGCCTCGCTCCGAAGGACCGGCCGCCTCGAGCCCGCCGAAGGGCGAGCGGCTCCTCGTTCACCACATCCGGTCGTCGCGCCACGGGTGCGCGGTGTTCGAGTACCCGCGGATCTCCCAGAAGCCGCGCTGGTCGTGGGTCATGAACTCGAGCCGGTTCACCCACTTCGCGCCCTTCCAGGCGTAGAGCTGCGGGACCACGATCCGGACCGGGCCGCCGTGCTCCTTCGTGATCGGCTTCCCCTCGACCGTGTGGACGAGGAGGACGTCCGGCTTCAGGGCCTCCTCGAGGGGGAGGTTCGTCGAGTAGCCGTCGTGGGCGTGGGTCATCACGTGCGTCGCGTCGGCCTTCGGGCGGGCGAGGGCCGCGACCGTCTCGAAGCGGACGCCGCGGAAGGCGACGTCGAGGATCGACCAGCCGGTCACGCAGTGGAAGTCGGCCTCCTCGTCGGCCTGGGGGAGGGCGAGGAGGTCCTGCCAGGTGAGGACGAGGGGGTTCTCCACCGCCCCGTCCACGGTGAGCTTCCACCGCTCCGCGGCGATCTCCGGGGTCTGGCCGAGGTCGAGGACCGGCCACTCGTGCTTCTCGTAGACGTTCTGGCCCGGGGGCTCCTTCGGCATCCCGTGGCGGTTCTTCGGGCCGTCGCCCTGGGGCTTCGGGTCGGAGAGGGAGGGGGTGGCGCGCATCTTCTCGCCGAAGCGCGCGCGGAGCTCGGCGATCCCTTCGGCGATCCTGCGCTCGGTGTCGGTCACGCCACCCCTTGTAGCAGGGGCCGGGCGGGAGCGCCTCGAAGCCGATCGGGGCCGGGGCCGTCCGGCTTGACTCGGGAGGCCCTTCGCGGCAGAAGTAGGCCGCACGCGGGAATAGCTCAGTTGGTAGAGCATCAGCTTCCCAAGCTGAGGGTCGCCGGTTCGAATCCGGTTTCCCGCTCCAAGTTCTTCCGAGGGGTTCCGTCGACAGGGCGGGGCCCCTCGGGCGTTTTCGGGCAAGGTCCTGGGCAAGGTTTTTCGTCCCGGACCCCGTCCAAGGGGGGCGCCATGGCGGATGCGGTGCCGTTCGATCCAGCGAGCTACGCGGTCGTGGTGGGGCCGTCC
>JBBIPT010000233.1:0-6223 GCA_037442705.1 Anaeromyxobacter sp. | reverse complement strand
CGGCCGGCGCGCCCGCCGCCCCGCCCCCGCAGGACCGGACGGGGATCACCGGGGAGATCCGGATCGACGAGGACGTCCCCGTCCCCACCCCCGTGCCGTCGAAGCGGACGCGGGACGTGAAGTACGCCGAGGCGCTCGCGGAGAAGTACGCGACGCGCGAGTTCACGCTCTCGACCCCGGCGGGGAGGAAGGCCCGCGCCTCGAAGAAGGGGACGGTCGCGACGACGATCGCGCTCTTCGTCGTCCTCGCCGCCGCGCTCGGCGGCTGGGCGCTCTTCAACCAGGCGCGCAAGGACCGGATCCGCACCATCGACCGGCTCCTGAAGGAGACGCTGCCGCTCGTGGAGAAGGACGCCTACGCCGCGTACGTGGAGGCGGCGGGGAAGTGCAGGGAGATCCTGGACGCGGACGGCACCTCCGTCGCCGGCCACGCCTACCTCGCCTACGTGGACGCGATCCGCGCCGGGGAGCACGGCGACGGGGACGAGGCGAAGGCGGAGGCCCTCGCGCACGTGGAGGCGGCGCTCGAGCTCGGCCAGCGCCACTCCCACCTCGTCGCCGCGGAGGCCTACCTGAAGCTCCACGGCGGCGATCCGGAGGGGGCGCGGAAGGCGGTGGAGGACGTGATCGGCGGGGACGAGGGGGTCCAGAGCCCGTTCCTCCTCGGCGTCCTCGGGGCGATCCATCTCCGGGAGGGCGACCTCGACGCGGCGAGGGACGTGCTCGGGCGCGCCCAGAAGGCGAGCCCCGGGGACGTCCGGGTGGCCTGGCTCCTCGCGGAGCAGTTCCGCCGTCGCGGCGTGGGGTACGAGCTCCAGGCGTCCGGCTTCTACGACTACGCGCTCCGGATCCAGAAGGACCACCTCGCCTCGATCCTCGGGAAGGCCTTCGTCCTCCTCGACCGCGGCCAGGCCGAGGAGGCCCTCCGGGCGGCGGAGGCGGCCCTCTCCCCGCAGGCGGGGGCCTCCCGCCCGCAGCAGGCGCTCGCCCACGCGCTGCGCGGCGGGGCGCTCGCCGCGCAGGGGAAGGCGAGAGAGGCGGCGGAGGCGGAGGAGCAGGCGGCGAAGCTCGACCCGTCGACCGCCGACATCCCCTACCTCGTCGGCCTCCGCAAGCTGCGCGAGGGGGACGGGGCCGGCGCGGTGGAGGCCCTGAAGCGGGCCCACGACCTCGACCCCCGCCGGATCTCCGTCGTCGCCGACCTCGTCCGGGCCCTCCTCCCGAGGGAGGGAGGGCCGAAGCAGGCGATCGAGTTCGTGAAGCGGACGATCGCGCGGCTCGGGGAGAAGCCCCGCCTCGCCCTCGTCCTCGGCGACGCCTACCTCGCCCTCGGAGACGAGGACCTCGCCCGTGGCCAGTACGAGAAGGCGATCCAGCTCGGGAAGACCTTCCCCGACGCCCGGGTCGCGATCGCCCGGATGCACCGGGCGAAGGGGAACATCCCCGGCGCGCTCGTGGAGCTCACCCAGGCGATCGACGAGTACGGGCAGGGCGGCGCGGGCGGCGCGGCCGCGGCCTACGTGGCGATGGCCGAGGCGGAGCGGGCGCGCGGCGCGAAGCCCGACGTCCTCCGGGGGCTCTATCTCGAGGCGCTGGAGCGCGACCCGGCGAGCTGCGAGGCGCTCTGGGGCGCCTCGAAGATCGAGGCGGACGCGGGCCGGCTCGGCGAGGACGGGAAGGCGAGGCTCCAGGCCTACGTGCGGCTCTGCCCGCGCGCCCCGAACGTCGCCGAGGCGTCGAGGCTCGGGAGGTAGCGCGTCATCGCGACCGGGCGGCGCCCTCACGGCGGCAACCGTTTGCGCTGATCCGCGACGTTCGTGGTTCGACAGGCTCACCACGAACGGCCTTGCTTGCACGAGAGCGGCCCTGCACGCAGCCGTTCGCCCTGAGCCTGTCGAAGGGCGAACGTCGAGGCTCGACGCGAGTGATCACCGCCATCAGCGCCCGGCGGCCTTCCGCTCCGCCTCCTCGCGCTTGCGGATCTCCCGCTCGATCTCCTCCATCGGGTTTCCCCGCACCGCCCGGGGCCGGCCCGCCGAGGTGCGCGCGTCCACGACCTTCACCGGGATCTCCGCGCTCCGCGCCCCCTCCACCTCGACGAACGCCGTCGTCTCGCCGGCGGCGACCGCCCAGAGCTGGGCCCGTCCGTCGCCGCGGCAGACCTCCTCGTGCGCGCACCGGCTGAAGGCGGAGCGGCCGAGGACGGCCGCCCCGCCGTCGTCGAAGGCGGCGACCTCGAGGGGGAAGGGCTCGGGCTCGTCGGTCACGCGGAGCTCCGCGCGGGCCTGCTTCACCTCGACCCGCGCGACGACGCGGACGAGCACGGGGAGGTCGGCGCCGACCTTGCCGATCGTGCAGCGGACCGTGGCGCTCCCCGGGCCCGCGGCGGTCACGGTCGCGTCGTTCGCCGGCCCCGCGACGGTCGCGACCTTCTCGTCGGTGGAGCTCCAGGTGCAGCGCTCGCCGGGGAGGGGCTTCCCGTTCTTCGCGACCGGCGTCGCGTGGACCTTCGCGGTCTGGCCGCGGACGCCGAAGCGGAGGGCCGACGGATCGAGCTCGACGCGGGCGACGCCGTCGCAGGCGGCGAGCGCGAGGGCGGCGAGGCCGAGGGCGAGCGCGGCGGAGCGGGGCGTGGGCATGCGGCCATGCTACCGCGCCCCGAGCCGGGGATGGCGCGGCGCGAGGGATCGAGCGCGACAGCTCGAGGCCACGGACTGCAGGCTCCGGGCGGCCCGAAGCCGATCCGGGTCCGGATTCGGGTGCGGCTACGGGTGCGGCTGCGGCGCAGGCGCAGCCACAACCGGAACGGCAACCGGAACCGGAACGGCAACCGGAACCGGAACGGCAACCGCGTAACGGCAGCCGCTACCGCATCCGTGACCGCATCGGAACGGCGGCTAGACCACGTGGTACAGGAGGACGTAGACCACGACGCCGGTCACCGAGACGTAGAGCCAGATCGGGAGCGTGACCCGCGCGAGCCGGCGGTGCGAGGGGAACCGCCCGCGGAGCGCGAGCCAGGCCACGGCGAGGACGAGGGGCACCGCGACGGCCGCGAGCACGGTGTGGCTCCCGAGGACGAAGAGGTAGAAGGCCCGGAGCGCGCCCTCGCCGGGGAAGCGGTGCGTGCCGGTGAGCGCGACCCGCGTGAGGTAGCTCACGAGGAAGAGCGCGGAGGCGCCGAGGGCCGAGAGCATGAGGGCCCGGTGCCGCTCCCGGTCGCCGCGCCGGATCGCGAGGAAGCCGAGGACGACGAGGACGCCGCTCGCGGAGTTGAGCGCCGCGTTCACGGAGGGGAGAGCGTCGGCGAGGGACATGCGCGCGTGATCCTCTCGGCGGGCCGGGCGGTCTCACGAGTCCGGACCGGCCGGCCTGTCTCCGCTCGTGCCGAGCCTGTCGAGGCACGAGCGCGGTCGCTGCACCGGCTCCGCTCGCCCTTCGACAGGCTCGGGGCGAGCGGACGTGACACGGACGCCGGGATCCGGGTGGGGAGCCTACCGCGGGAGGGCGAGGAGCGCGACGAAGAGGATCGTGAGGTAGGCGAGCGTGGAGAGGAAGAAGCTCCGCGCCCAGCGTCCCCCGGTCCGGCCGAGGCCGGAGAGGGCGTGGGCGGCGAGCCCGGCGCCGAGCACGCTCGCGAGGGCCCCGTAGACCGGCCCCGCGACGCCGAGGGGGACGAGGACGAGGGAGACGGGGACGAGGGCGACGGCGCTCGTCGCGATCCAGGCGCGGGTGGCGCGCTCGCCGTGGACGAGCGAGAAGACGCGCAGCCCGCCCCGGGCGTAGTCCTCGGCGAGGTATAGGGAGATCGCGAGGAAGTGCGGGATCTGCCAGGCGAAGAGGAGGGCGAAGAGCGCGAGCCCCCCGGCGTCGAGCCGCCCGGTGACCGCCGTCCAGCCCATGAGCGGGGGGATCGCCCCGGGGACCGCACCGACGAGGAGCGCCAGGGTGGAGCGCTGCTTCATCGGGGTGTAGACGCCGACGTAGATCGCGAGCGCCAGGAAGGCGAGGAGCGCGGTGAGCGGGTTCGCGACGAGGGCGAGGGCCGGGAGCGCGAAGGCCGGGATCGCGATGCCGAGCCCGAGCGCGACGAGGGGCTCCAGCCGCCCGGCGGGGAGGGGCCGGTCGCGCGTCCGGTGCATCCGGCCGTCGACCTCCCGCTCCGCGTACTCGTTCAGGGCATTCGCCGCCCCCACGACGCCCGCGACGAGGAGCACCGTGAGGATGCCGCGGGCGGTCCCGATCCGGCCCGGCGCGAGGGCGAGCCCGCCCGCGGTCGTGAGGACCACGAGCCCCGAGAGGCGGGGCTTCGCGAGCAGGAGGACGTCCTTCAGCGTGGCGAGCGGGGAGGCCGCGGCGACGCGAGAAGCGGTGGTGGCGGTCATCGCCCGGTTCGGATAGCGGCGGACCACCCGGGGGTCAACGAAGGCTCGTGAACCCGGACGGGTGTCGCTTCCGGGCTCGCTCCCCCGGACGTCCGGCCTGCCTCCGATCGCCCCGGGGCCCGTCGAGGGCGAATTGGGGCCGCCGGGGCTACTCTTCGTCGGCGTCTTCCGCCTCGGCCTCGTCGGCCTCGAGCTCCTCGTCGAGGTCGGCCTCCGCCTCGACCCTCTCCACGACCGGGGCGGGCTTCGGGGCGCGCGCCCGCCGCTCCGAGGGAGGGGGTTTCACGGCGGGGCTCTGCCGCTGATCCGCCCCGCACTTCGGGCAGAGCGGCTCGGGCTTCTTGAGGTCGTAGAACCTCGTCCCGCACTTGAAGCAGACGTACTTGGTGCCCAGGTCCTTCGTCGCCATCGATTCTCCCGGATCCCTTCGGAGACCGGCCCTTTATCGCGGCCCTCCCGGGCGCGTCAAAGGGAAAAGGGCGCCGGGGGTGGGCGGCGCGCACCCCGGTCTGGTATGGAACGGCGCCGATGGACGACCTGGCCCGGCTCGAGAAGCGCCTCCTGCGCGCCACCGCGGAGGCGATCTCCGACTTCTCCCTCGTGGAGGACGGGGACCGGATCATGGTCGCCGTATCCGGGGGCAAGGACAGCTTCACGCTCCTCCACCTCCTCATGCGGCTGCGCGAGCGGGCCCCGATCGACTTCGACCTGGTGGCGGTGAACCTCGACCAGGGACAGCCCGGATTCCCGGCCCACGTCCTCGAGGCGCACTTCCGCTCGGTCGGCGTGCCCTACCGGATGATCGCGCGCGACACCTACTCCGTCGTCCGCCGGCTCGTCCCGGAGGGGAAGACCACCTGCTCGGTCTGCGCCCGGCTCCGGCGCGGCGTCCTCTACGGCGCGGCCGCGGAGATGGGCTGCACGAAGATCGCCCTCGGCCACCACCGGGACGACCTCGTGGAGACGCTCCTCCTCAACGCGCTCTACTCCGGCTCCCTCAAGGCGATGCCGGCGAGGCTCCACTCGAAGGACGGGCGGAACGTCGTCGTCCGGCCGCTCTGCTACGCCGCGGAGGAGGACATCGCCGCCTTCGCCGCAGCGATGCGCTTCCCCATCGTCCCGTGCGACCTCTGCGGCTCCCAGCCGAACCTCCGCCGGAAGCGTGTGAAGGCCCTCCTCGCCGAGCTCTCGAGCGAGCACCCGTCCGTGAAGGGGAACCTCCTCCACGCCCTCTCCCGCGTCGTCCCCTCCCACCTCCTCGACCGGCAGCTCCAGCGCTCCCTCGCCGCCTCCACGGGGAAGGACCCCTGGATCGACGCGGAGGAGGAGGAGGACGCGGCGCCCCTGCCCGACGTGGTCACGCTGCGCGGTTGATCCCGGTCTGGCGGGAGGATCACCCATCCGGGTAGGATCGCGGTCCCCGTGGACTTCGCCTGCGACCGGTGCCGGAGGAGCTACTTCATCCCGGACGAGCTCGTGCTCGGCCGGGAGCAGATCCGGGCGAAGTGCACGGAGTGCGGCCACGCATTCGAGGTGAAGGTCGGGGCGCCGGCCGAACCGGCTGTCGCCGTTCCCGAGCCGACACCCGGGCCCGCTCCGGCTCCCTCCAGGGGGGGCGCCCCCCCCGGCCGGCCCGCGCAGTCGTCAGAGCGCCCCTCCCGCGCGCCCGCCGCAGGGCACGGCGAGACGACGGGGGAGATCGCGATCGTGGCCTACGAGCGGGCGGCCGCTGCCCACCGCCGGAGGAACGTGATCCTGGGGGTGGGGGGCGTCGCCGCGCTCGCGGCAGCCGCCGTGGCCGCCGTCGCGCTCCTCCCCGGCCGGAAGGCGCCGGAGCC
>JBBIPT010000232.1:0-6299 GCA_037442705.1 Anaeromyxobacter sp. | reverse complement strand
CGTCGGCGTACGGCGGGACGAACCTGTCGCAGCGCCACTCGAGGCACATGACGGGGTACGCGTACACCTGCGACGAGTGCCACCGGGCGACGATGGCGGACAACTCGAGCACGGTGATCGCGACGCCGGCGAGCCACGTGAACGCGACGAAGAACGTGGCGTTCTCGCCGACGCTCCTGTCGACGACGTTGAACCAGTCGGCGGGGACGTACTCGGCGGCGGCGGGCACCTGCTCGGCGACGTACTGCCACTCGGGCGGGGTGGCGACGGCGGCGCCGTTCGACGCGACGGCGAGCGCGGCGATCGGGTGGGGGGCCGGGACGTCGACCTGCCGGTCGTGCCACGGCTTCGACGCGGCGGCGGCGCCGACGATCGGCGTGGCGGCGGGGTCGAGCTTCCAGGGGTCGGCCCGGCACGCGAACCACGTGTCGAACGCGAGCGTGATCGGGACGAACTACTTCTGCGGCGACTGCCATGCGACGGTGGTGGCGGCGGGCACGAACTCGCCGGTGACGACGTTCGGAAACCACGTGAACGGGACGAAGACCGTCTCGGTGGCGAACCGCGGGACGCAGGCGAGCGGCGCGTACACGGCGGCGACGCAGACGTGCGCGTCGAACTACTGCCACTCGTCGGGCCAGCAGACGCCGACGTACCGGGCGATCACGTGGGGCGGGGCGGCGCTCGGGTGCAACGGGTGCCACGGGACGGGGAACGCGTTCGGGCGTCCGGACTACGCGAACGGCGGAGCGGGAGCTGCGACGGCGAACAGCCACGCGGTGCACGCGACGACGGGGGCGGCGTGCCAGAACTGCCACAGCGGGTTCGTGAACGCGGGCGGGACGGCGATCGCGGGCTCGAGCCACACGAACGGGACGCGGAACATCGCGATCCTGGCGGCGTACGACACGAACGGGGCGACGTCGAACTACACGGCGGGGACGAAGACGTGCAACAGCATCTCCTGCCACGGGACCTCGACGCCCCAGTGGGGCGGGGCGGTGACGTGCAAGTCCTGCCATTCGACGGCGGTGGTCGAGCAGCGGGACTTCGGCGCGAACTTCTGGGCGAACGGCGTCACGGCGACGATCAACGATACGCAGTGGCTCTACTCCGGCCACGGCAAGACGACGGGCACGTACGACGGGACCGGCAACGCAGCACCCGCGTTCTCGACGACGGTGGCGGGCACGACGGAGTGCCTCTACTGCCACGACTCCGGGGTCGCGCACTCCACGGCGACCAACCCCTACCGGCTGAAGGGCCGGTCGCTCTCGGGCGGTCAGACGTTCAGTGCGTACAACGCCGGGACGGATCCGAACGCGCCCTGCCTGAGCTGTCACTCGACGAGCGACTTCGGCGTGGACCCGGACGGGGCCGGGGCGGCGCTCCTGAGGAACGGCGCGAAGAACATGAACACCGCGCACGCGGGGGCGAAGCACACGGTGGCGACGCTCGGCGGGAAGTTCTGCTGGGACTGCCACACGCCGCACGGTGACCGGGCGAGCAACAACACGAACGCGGGCGAGAACATCGCGATGATCCGGGCGATCGTGTTCCAGGTCACGGACGGGACGTACGGGTTCCTCGGGGCGAGCGGCGTCTCGAGGAACGTCACGTTCAACAACAGGGCGGCGAGCCCGCCCGCGATCGGCAAGGCGGTGGAGGAGACCACCGCGCTCGGGGCTCCCCACCTCGGCGTCTGCCAGGCGTGCCACGGCCCCACGACGGAGACCTACTGGACGAAGTACTGGAACCGGGAAGGCCGGGACGATCCGGACGGCCCGGGCGGGACCGCGGCGGTGGCGAGCGTCCACAACCGGACGAGCGCGACCACCCCGTACTGCATCAGCTGCCACAGCCACCAGGACAACTTCCGCGGGACGGGGACCTGCATCGACTGCCACTCCGCACGGACCGGCTCGATCCCTCGCGCGCGGATCGCCGGGGGCACGGCCGGGAGCGAGGGTGACGACTTCATCCGGTCGAGCCGGCACGTGTCGAACGGGACGACGACGTCGATCGTGACGAACTACGACTGCATCCTCTGCCACGCGGAGGGGGACGTCACCTCCACCGGGAGCGGCGCGACCGCGAACATCAGGACGATCGCGGCGAACCACGGCGCGGACGGCGGCACGACGTCGGTGGACCTCCGGAACGTGGACAGCGCCGGCGGGACGGGGATCGAGGTGGCCTGGCCCGGGCGGCGGCTCGCCGCGTTCACGGCGAGCACGGCCCAGCGGGACGCGATGGATCGGTTCTGCATGAACTGCCACGACTCGAACGGGGCGAGCACGGTCGCGGTGAACAAGAACAACCCGCCGAACGGGATGCTGTACTCGGGAACGACGCTGCCGACGGCGGTGGCCTTCGGCGGGACGACCGCGAACCTGCGGCCGTTCAACCAGGCGGACAACGCGCAGAACGTCCGCGAGGTGGCGGCCCTCAAGACCTGGAGGACGACGACGAACCTCGGGCGGGTGATCGACGTGAAGAGCGCGTTCAACTCCGGGAACCTCACCGGGCGGAACTTCGCGAGCCACCACAACCTGAACCAGTTCACGAAGCGGTACACGACGAACAACGTGACCTACCTGCCGAACACGGTCTGGACCGCGTACGTCACGAAGGAAGGGGTGACGCTCAACTCGGGCGCGGCGAACGCGGGCGTCGTGGCGGGGCTGCACTGCTCCGATTGCCACCTGAACGAGGTGAACGCGCACGGGACGCGGAACACGATGTACATGCTGGCGAACTCGAGCTTCTCCGACGCGTCCGCGGACGCGGCGTTCATCAACAGCGGGCTGCCGGCGTCCACGGAGAACTGCATGAGGTGCCACTCGGCGGCAGCGTACGGGGAAGGCGGCTCGGCTTCCGGCTCTGCGCCGCGGACCGACGCTCATGCAGGCGACTGCAGCCGCATCGACGGAGCGACGTTGTACGGGCAGACCGCCGGCACCGGAGGGGCGACCCTCGGCCGCGACTCCGTGGCCGGGAACCAGCAGATCGCCTGCCTCCTCTGTCACGGCGGGCTCTCGCCCGGCATGATCCACGGCACGAACACCACCTACCTCCCGTTCAACGGGGGGTCGGCGTCCAAGCGGTACCGCTTCATGGGCACGGGTGGCTCGATGCGCTGGTACTCGCCCACCAACGCGACCCTCACGGCCGCCACGGTCGATACGGCGTGGGAAGGCACGTCGACGTACGGTTGCTACACCATCTCCTCCGCCGACTCCTTCGGCGGCTGCACCCAGCACGGAACCGGGCGCGACGGCAGCGCTCCGAACCGGGCGCGCCCGCTACAGTACTGAGAGGGCTCCTGATGGGCTTCGCGAGGGTGCAGAGGGTAGTCCCGGGCTTCGTGGCCTTGCTCCTGGTCGCGGCCCCCGGGGAACCCCGGGCCGACGAGCCGTCGCGCGGCGAGGGAATCGTCGTCGTCGCGCGCGGCGGGCCCGTCCTCGTGGAGACCTCGAAGGGGCTCGAGGTCGTGGGCCTCGCTCCGGCTGCGAGCCTCTTCGGTCTGCAGGATCTCCGGGAACTTCGGGCCGGGGACAGGGTGCGTTGGGTCTGGAGGAGGACCATCTCGGGCGTGCGGATGGCGGAGGAGTTGACGGTCGATCCGTTCGTGCGGTTCGAACCGGAGTACCGGATGGGCGAGGACGAGCTGGCCGGGAGGTTGTCCGCCGGGCGAGACCAGCTGGTCGTCGATGCTCGCTCGCGGGAGCACTACCGGACAGGCCACATTCCGGGCGCGATGTCTCTCCCGCACGACGCGCCGGAAGCCACGCTGGCGCGGCTGCGTCCCGGCGACGCGAGCGATCCGATCGTCGTGTACGCGGAGGACGAGCGGAGCCCCGCCGCTCACGTCCTCGCACGCCGCCTGCTGGCGCGCGGGCACCGGCAGGTGCGAATTCTGGACGGTGGCATCCGGAGGTGGGTGGACGTCGATCGCCACCTCGAGGTTCGGGCAGAGGACGTGGCGCGGCTGCTGCGAGCCCGGACGCCCCTGCTCGTGGTCGACACGAGGCCGCCGGCCGCGGCGGCGACCGTGCGGCCCATCGACTCCGTCTCCGTCCCGCCGGAGGCCTTCCGCTGGCAGGACTTCGACGGGACTCGCCCCCTTCCGACCCTCCTCCTCGCCGGCGCGAGCAGCTCGGATCGGTCCGCGACGGAGATCGCCGAACGGGTGCGCCTCCTCCGGTCGGCCCGCTCGGTGAGGAGCGCCCTGCGAATCCTCGTGCTCGCGGGAGGGTTCGACGCGTGGGCGCGCGCTGGCCTTCCCGTGGAGCGAGGGGGCGAGCCCAGGAGCGAGTTCCCGTTCCGAAAGGCCGCGGAGCTCGAGGTCGCTCCCGCCGAGTTCGAGCGGCTGTGGGTGGAGCGCGGCGGGACGGGGACGGTCCTGCTCGACGTCCGGCGAATGGGAGAGTCGCAGGAGCCGTGGGTCCTCAAGATCACTCTCGAGGACCTTCCCGGCCGTCTCGCGGAGATCCCACGCGATCGGGAGGTCGTGGCCTTCTGCAGCATCGGAGAGCGCTCGCGCGTGGCGGCCGAGCTCCTCCGGAAGAACGGTCATCGGGCCCGCTTCCTCCGCGCGAGCCCCGGCCACTAGGCACCCCTCGGCCCGCGGGTCCGGGCGGTGCTATCCTGCCGCCGGAGGTCGCACCCTTGGCTCCACTCGAAGCGGTGTTCTTCTGGATCGCGCTCGCGGCCTACGCGCTCGCCACGGGCGGCCTCGTCTACGCGGTCGTCTTCCGGAACGAGCGGTTCTTCCCGCGGATGATCGTCCTGGCCACGGGCGGCTTCGTCCTCCATGCCGCCGCCATCGCGGCGCGCTACGCCGCCACCGGCCACCTCCCCTGGGCGGGGGACTACGAGAACGGCCTCTTCGGCGGGCTCTTCATCGTGGGCTTCACCCTGGCCGTCGCCTGGCGCCAGAAGCCGCTTCAGATCCTGGCCGTCGCCACCCTGCCGCTCACGTTCCTCCTCATGGGCTACGGGGCGATGCGGGAGCCGGCCCTGGGACCCATGGCGGCCTCCCTGAAGTCCTTCTGGCTCTACGTGCACGTCTTCTTCGCCTGGCTCGCGTTCGGCGCCTACGCGCTCGCGATGGCCGGCGGCGTCGTGCACCTCCTGAAGGGCCGCGACGCCGCGCGGGCCGAGCGCAACCCCGTCTACGACCGCTTCCCCTCCCTGGAGCGGCTCGACGAGCTCACCTTCCGCTGGATCGTCTTCGGGTTCGTGACCGACGCGGTGATGATCGCCTCGGGCGCCATATGGGCGAAGGATCTCTGGGGCTCCTACTGGTCCTGGGATCCGGTGGAGACCTGGTCGCTCGTCACCTGGTTCATCTATGGCCTCGCGATCCACCTCCGCGTCACCCGCGGCTGGAAGGGGGCTCGCTTCGCGCGCCTCGCCGTGGCGGCCATCGCGGGCATGATCATCACCTTCTTCGGCGTCACCTTCGTGGTCGAGACGTCCAACCACTTCTTCAACGTCCGATGAGCCCGACGAGAACGCGCAGGGCCGCGCCGCTCCTCGCGGTGTTCGCGAGCTTCGCGGCCTTCGGCGGCGCCGCCGCCCTGCTCGACCCGGGGCTCCGGCCGGGGCCGGCGCGCCCGCCGCTCGCGCCCGAGGACGCGGCGGGCGTCCTCGGGGCGCTCGTGGACTTCCAGCGCATCTACCAGGACTTCTTCGCGACCGGCGGGGTGCCGGCCCTGCTCGACGAGTTCCCGGCCACGAAGGAGGTGAAGCACCAGCTCTTCCGGGACATCGGCTTCGTCCGCGACGCGGGGCTGGTGCTCGTGCAGGACCTCGCCACGGCCACGCTCGTGGAGGTCGAGCGGACCGGAGAGGACCGGGCCGAGGCGCTCACCTACGAGGAGTGGAACTGGGTCTTCCAGCGCGCGGCCGACCGCGTCCCGTCCTCCGAGATCAAGGGCCTGGGGCAGGGGTTTCGCTACCGGCTCCGGAAGGACGGAGGGCGGTGGATCGTGACGGCCTGGGAGCCGGAGGACATCCCGGCGCCCCCGGACGACGAGGGGCGCAAGTGGTGAGCCGTGCCGCCGCTCTCGTGGGCTCGGCGCTCCGGCTCGCGTCCTCGCCGGTGACCGTCTTCGCCCTGGCCGCGCCCCCGGCGGTGCTCGTGCTCCTCGCGTGGTGCGGCGTGGTTGCCTTCGACGCGGCGCTCGGCGCGCGGAGCACGAGGGCCTGGGCCTGGGCGGCGGGCGGCACGCTGGCGGCCTTCTCGCTCCGGTCGCTCGTGGAGCGGAGGCTGGCCGCGGCGCTCGCCGGGG
>JBBIPT010000231.1:0-6334 GCA_037442705.1 Anaeromyxobacter sp. | reverse complement strand
GGGAAGAGCTGCGCGGCGCGGGCAGGCCCGACCTCGCCGCGATCGGCGCCGCGCGGAGGTCGGCCGCGGAGGCGGAGCGCGAGGCGCGCGAGCGGACCGTGAACCTCGGGCGCGACCTCGGCGCGATCCGCGAGCGCGAGAAACGGCTCGGCGAGCTCGCGGGCGAGCGGGACGCGATCGAGCGGAAGCTCTCGGTCGTGGGTGACGTCGCCGACGTCGCGAACGGGCGCGGCGACCGGAACCCTCGCAAGATGAGCCTCCAGCGGTTCGTCCTCGCGGCCCGGCTCGAGGAGGTCGCGGAGGCGGCGAGCGCCCGGCTCCTGGTGATGTCGCGGGGGCGCTTCCGGCTCCGGCACGACGCGAAGGTGGGAGACGCGAGGCAGGCGGCCGGCCTCGGGCTCGTCGTGGAGGACGCCTGGACCGGCGTCACCGACCGTCCCGTCGGCGCGCTCTCGGGGGGCGAGAGCTTCCTCGCGAGCCTCGCGCTCGCCCTCGGGCTCTCGGACGTCGTCCTCCGCCGGTCGGGCGGCCTCCAGCTCGACTCGCTCTTCGTGGACGAGGGGTTCGGGTCGCTGGACGAGGAGACCCTCGACGACGCGATCCTGGCGCTCGAGGGGCTCCGGGAGCGCGGGCGGCTCGTCGGGGTGATCTCGCACGTCCCCGAGCTGCGGCGGCGGATCCCGGCGCGGATCGAGGTGAGGCGCGGGCCGGAGGGATCGGTGGCGGTGGTGCACCCGGGGTGAGCGACACCGTCGACCGCCGCTTCCTCTCCGTCGGGCGCGACTGCCCGTTTGACGAAGGGTGCCCCGCTACCCCACCATGGCTCTTCGCGACCTTGAAGGCGGCGGTCGACCCCGGTCAGTGCTCGGCGAGCAGCGCCAGGAACTCGGCGGCGCTGACCACCACCACGCCGCCGAAGTTGCCGACGGCGAGCACCGCGCCGTCCCCGCTCACGACGTAGCCGGCGCCGCCGACCAGCGCCGCGCCGAATAGCACGTCATCGTCGGGGTCGGCCTCCACGACGCGCACGGCCGGGAGGAGGTCAGGCGAGACCAGCTCGGCGCCGGCCGCCAGGTCGGCCACGACGCCTCGGGCCCGCTCTTCGGAGCCGCGCAGCAGCCGGGAGAGCTTCCGGCCCGCCAAGACCTCGTGGCACTCGGCGACGATGGCTGGCGTCCACACGAGCTGGAACAGGACGCCGGCCGCGGCCACGACGCGGCCGGGGCTGCCGTCCGGGCTCAGGATGGCGCTCACCACCAGGTTGGTGTCGATGACGGCGCGCTTCACCGCTTGCGGCTCCGCACCTCGGCCTTGGCCTCGGCGGCCAGCTTCGCGGCTTCCTCTTCGGTCAGGTTCGGCCCACTCGCCTTGAGCGCGGCCAGGCCGCGGGAGACCGCCACCGCCGCCTCCCGCTTGCGGGCCTCGACTAGGCCGAGGCGCCGCAGCCAGCTCGACACCGGCTCTTCCCCGGCGGCCCGCCGCAGGCGCGCCCGGTCCTCCTTCGTGACCCTCACCGCGATGATGCTCTCTCTGATGGCCATGGGTGGAGCGTATAACGTCGTATGCCTGCCCGCAACGGCCTGCCAAGGAGGCCGGACGCACCGGGGCCACGACGGTCGAGTCGCCATGCGTGGAGGGTGAGGAGGTAGGGGTGTGCACGGTGCGGCCTGCGAGCGGGGTGAGGGCCCGGACCGCGTCGAGCGCCCGCGCCTCCGGCGGCGCGGGAGGCTGGCGCGCCCCTTGCTACCCCGCCGGCCATGCGCCTCCTGTTCGACCGCGGGACCATCCTGCTCCGCGACGTGCCCGCGGAGCTCGACGCCTCGGATCTCCCGGGCGTCCTCTGGGATTCCCGCGTGCGCGCCTTCCGGGCGCCCGCACGCCATCACGCGGCCCTCCGCGAGCAGCTCGGCCGCCGGGGGGTCCGCTTCTCGGACGAGGTCCGCGCCGCGGGCGGCGAGTGCCCGTGGGGCGAGCCGGACCTCCGCCCTTACCAGGACGCGGCCCTCCGGGCCTGGCGGGCCGCGGGCGACCGGGGGGTCGTCGTCCTCCCGACGGGCGGCGGCAAGACGCGGCTCGCCGTCGCCGCGATGGCGCGGCTGCGCAGGCCCACCCTCGCCCTCGTGCCGACGCGCGTCCTCCTCGCGCAATGGATCCGCGAGATCTCCGGCGCGTTCGGCGCTCCGGTGGGCTGCTTCGGAGACGGCGAACGCCGGATCGAGGCGGTGACGGTGGCGACCTTCGAGAGCGGATGGCGGCGGATGGACCAGCTCGGGAACCGGTTCGACCTGCTGGTCGTGGACGAGGTGCATCACTTCGGCTCCGGCGTCCACGACGAGGCGCTGGAGCTCTGCGCGGCCCCGGCGCGCCTCGGGCTCACCGCGACGCCGCCCTCCGGGCCGGCCGCCCGGCGGATCGAGGAGCTCGTCGGCCCCACCGTCTTCGAGCTCTCGGTCGGCGACCTGGCCGGCCGCTGGCTCGCGCCCTTCGAGCTCGTCACCCTGCGCCTGGACCTCGATCCGGCCGAGCGCGCCGCGTGGGAACGCGCCGTCGGGGTCTACCGGCCGGTGCTGCGGGCGTTCCTGCGCGAGGCGCCCGGGGCCGGCTGGCTCGAGTTCGCGAGGGCGGCGGCCCGGAGCGAGACGGGCCGGAGGGCCCTCGCAGCGTTCCGGGAGAGCCGCGCGCTCATCGCCTTCCCCGCGGCGAAGCGCGCCGCCCTCCGGTCGCTCCTGTCGCGGCACGCGAGCTCGCGGACCCTCGTCTTCACGCCGGACAACGCCACCGCCTACGCGGTCTCCCGCGAGCACCTCGTCATGCCGATCACCTGCGACATCCCCCGCGGAGAGCGCGCGGCGGCCCTCGAGCGCTTCCGGCGCGGCGAGCTGCGCGCGCTGGTCTCGGCGCGCGTCCTGAACGAGGGCATCGACGTCCCGGACGCGGACGTCGCGGTCGTGGTCGGCGGGACGCAGGGCGAGCGGGAGCACGTGCAGCGGATCGGCCGGCTCCTCCGCCCCCAGGCGGGGAAGACCGCGGTCGTCTACGAGCTCGTCATGCGCGGGACCTCCGAGGTCGCGCAGGCGGCGAGGAGGCGCGGATCCCTTGCTGCCCGCCAGCCTGCTCTCCTGTGAGGTCCGCGGCTCGACCGCGATCCCGCGCTTCCTCGGCGACGCAGATCGCCCCTGGCTCCGTGCGCTCCTGGACGAGTGCGCGCGGTTCGCCGGCCGCCCCATCCGCGAGGTCGAGGCGCGCCTCCGCGAGCCGATCCCCGGCGCGCCGGACGACAAGCGGAAGCTCGCGGCCCACGTCCTGCTCGGGATGGCGCGGCCTCGCGTGGACGCGCCCGTGCCCCCCCGCGAGGCGAGGGCCGCGCTCTTCGCGGAGGCCGCCCGGCTCCCGGGCCGGGCGCGGGAGGCGGTCGTGGCCCGGTGCGCCGCGGACCTGAGCCTCTCTCCCGAGGCCCTCGTGGGCGCTCTGTTCGCCGACCTGCCGCCCGAGCGCACCGCTTCTCCCCCTCCGTCGCTCGACCCGGGCCACCTCGCCCTGCACGCGAACCTGGCCCTCGCCCGGGGGCTCCTCGCTCGCGCCTACTCCGTCACCCTCGCGCTCGAGGGCAACGCCCGGGCGGTCGCCCGCCACGCCGCGCTCCGCGGCCTCCTCTGCTCGGTCACGGGGAGCGCCGGAGGCGACCTCGCCCGCGTGGAGATCTCCGGACCGTTCGCCCTCTTCCGGCGCACCCTCCTGTACGGCCGGGCCCTCGGCGCCCTCGTCCCGGTGCTGGCCTGGACCCGGCGGTTCGAGCTCGAGGCGCCCTGCGACGTCCGCGGCCGCCGGGCGGTCGTCCGGCTCGCGACCGGTGACCCGATCTTTCCGTCGGAGGAGCCGCGCCGCTTCGACAGCCGCCTCGAGGAGCGGTTCGCCCGCGACTTCGCCCGCCTCGCCCCGGACTGGGCCGTCGTGCGGGAGCCGGAGCCCGTCGACGCCGGAGGCCACCTCTTCTTCCCCGACTTCGCCGTCCATCCGCGGCTCGACCCGTCGCGCCGCTGGTTCGTGGAGCTCGTCGGGTTCTGGACCGCGGAGTACCTCGCGAACAAGCTCGAGCGGCTGCGGCGGGCGCGCGTCTCCAACCTCGTCCTCTGCGTGGACGAGGACCGGAACCTCGGCGGCGCCGGCGTTCCGGCGGGCGCGGTCCTCGTCCGCTACCGCCGCCGCGTCGACGCGGGGGAGGTGCTGCGCGCCGTCGAGGCCGCGGGTCCGCCCGCGGGTCCGGGTTGAACCCGCCGGACTGTCGGCCCCCCCTGGTACATGGGGGAACCCATTCTCCGCACCGCCCCAGGAACGAGCGCCCCGTGTCCGTCTACCGCCCAGACGCCGCCCTCATCGTCCAGTCGGACGGCACGATCCTCGCGGAGGTGGCCGCGCCGGACTACGCGGAGGCGCGCGGCAAGCTCGCCCGCTTCGCGGAGCTCGAGAAGTCCCCCGAGCACGTCCACACCTACCGGGTGACCCCCCTCTCCCTCTGGAACGCGGCCGCGGCGGGCATGAAGGCCGAGGAGGTCGTCGCCGCCCTCGAGGCCCACTCCAAGTACGACCTCCCGCCGAACGTGCTCGCGGACGTGAAGGAGCAGCTCGGCCGCTACGGCCGGATCCGGCTCGAGCGCGCCGGGACCGCGGACACGCTCCGGCTCGTCGCCGCCGACCCGTTCCTCGCCGACGTGCTCGCGCGCTCGAAGGCGGCGCCGCTCCTCGGCCGCCGCGCCGCCCCCGACGCGTTCGAGCTCCCCATCCTCCTGCGCGGCGAGGTGAAGCAGGCGCTCCTCCGGCTCGGCTGGCCGGTGGACGACCGCGCCGGCTTCGAGCCGGGCGAGCCGCTCGACGTGGCGCTCCGGGAGGAGACGCTCCGCGGCGCTCCCTTCGGGCTGCGGCCGTACCAGGACGAGGCGGTCGAGGTCTTCGTCGCCGGCGGCGCGCACGGGATCGTCGCCCTCCCCTGCGGCGCCGGGAAGACGGTCGTGGGGATGGCGGCGATGGCGCGGGTGCGCGAGAACACCCTCGTCCTCTGCTCGAGCACCACCGCGGCCCGCCAGTGGATCGGGGAGCTCCTCGACAAGACCACGATCCGGCCGGAGGAGATCGGCGAGTACTCGGGCGACGCGAAGGAGATCCGGCCGGTGACGGTCGCGACCTACCAGATCCTCACCCACCGCCCCGGCGCGCGGCGCCGGGCGAAGGCCGGCGCGGAGCTCTCCCCGTCCGACTTCCCGCACTTCTCGCTCTTCGGCGCCCGCCCCTGGGGGCTCGTCGTCTACGACGAGGTCCACCTCCTCCCCGCCCCCGTCTTCCGCATGACGGCGGCGATCCAGGCGCGCCGCCGGCTCGGCCTCACCGCCACGCTCGTGCGGGAGGACGGACGGGAGGGCGACGTCTTCAGCCTCGTCGGACCGAAGCGCTACGACGTCCCGTGGAAGGAGATGGAGCGGACGGGCTTCATCGCCGGGGCGAGCTGCCGGGAGATCCGCGTCGCGCTCGGCCCCGACGACCGCGCCGCCTACCTCGGCGCCGAGCCGCGCCAGCGGCACCGGGTCGCGGCGGAGAACCGGCGGAAGCTCGAGGTGGTCCGCCACCTCGTCCGGCGCCACGCGGGCGAGCCCACGCTCGTCATCGGCTCCTACCTCGGGCAGATCGAGCGGATCGCCCGCGACCTCGCCGCGCCGATCGTCACCGGGGAGACGCCCCAGGCGCGGCGCGAGGCGCTCTACGCGGAGTTCCGCGCCGGACGGCACCCGGTCCTCGTCCTCTCCAAGGTGGGCAACTTCGCCATCGACCTGCCCGACGCGGCCGTCTGCATCCAGACCTCCGGCGCCTTCGGGTCGCGGCAGGAGGAGGCGCAGCGCCTCGGCCGGATCCTCCGGCCCAAGGAGCGGGAGGCCTGCTTCTACTCGCTCGTCACCCGCGAGACCGAGGAGCAGGAGTTCGCGCGGAAGCGGCAGCTCTTCCTCACGGAGCAGGGTTACCGCTACTACGTCGAGGACTGGGCGCCGGGAGCGGAGGACGCGGGAGAGGCCTCCCCGCCGGCGGCCGGAGACAACGTCATCCCCATCGCCAGCGCGAGGGCACGCCGTGCCGGATCCGATTCCGTCTGACGTCCGGTACTTCGCCGAGCTGCCGCCGGTCCGGGAGGTCGCCGCCTCGCTCCTCGGCCGTCCGTTCGGGAACCGTGACGCCGCGGCGCGGGCGCTCGCCGGGCTCGCGAGCGACCCCGCCCGGCTCCGCGACGTCGTCGCGGGCCTGCCCGGCGGTGCGCTCGTCGCCCTCTCCGTCCTCGCCGCGTCCGCGGGGC
>JBBIPT010000230.1:0-6413 GCA_037442705.1 Anaeromyxobacter sp. | reverse complement strand
AGGCTCCAGGCGGGCGCGCTCGCGCGGATCTGCCAGGCGGTGAAGGGCGTGCCGGTGATGCGGCGGGGCCCGGTGACCCCGGAGCTCCTCGCGCGGCTCCGCGGGTCGCCCGTGAAGGCCTGCGAGGACGGCGGGGGAGCGGCGGCGCGCGCGGTGGGCGTGATCCCGAGGGAGCTCGTGCCGGGGCCCGGAGGGGAGGCGGCGCGGCAGAGCCCGCTGGAGCAGGCCGCGGGGAGCCTGTCCGGGGAGGGGGCCGACCGGCTCGAGGCGCTCGCCTACGCGGAGGTGCTCGACTTCCTCGATCGGCTCGGGGCGGGCGGGAGCGCCCCGGCGCTCGCCCGGCTCCTCGAGGACCGCCTCGAGGACGGCCCGGCGGCATGACCCGGATCGTCGCCGGCGCGGCGAAGGGGCGCCGCCTCGTCGCGCCGCGCGGGCTCGCGACGCGCCCCACCTCGGAGAAGATCCGGGCCGCGATCATGAACGTGCTCGGGCAGTTCTTCGAGGGAGGGACCGTCCTAGACCTCTACGCGGGCACGGGGGCCTTCGCGCTGGAGGCGCTCTCCCGGGGCTGCGAGCGGGCGGTCTGCGTGGAGTCGGATCGGCGGGCGGCCGAGGCGATCGCACGGAACGCGGAGGCCTGCGGCTGGGCGGACCGGGTCGAGGTCCGGCAGGGGCGGGTGCTCGAGATCCTCCCCCGGCTCCCGCGAGGCGCGTTCCACCTCGTCTTCGTGGACCCTCCGTACGAGGAGGGGCCGGAGGGAGCGCTCGCGGCGCTCGCCCCGCTCGTCGCGCCGGGCGGGCGGGTCGTGGCGGAGCACGACGCGCGCCGGCCGCCGGGGGACGCGCACGGGGCGCTCGTCCTCCGGGATCGCAGGAGCCACGGCGGAACCGGCTTCTCGATCTACGGGCGGGAGTGAGGGATACTCCGCGCCCGTCATGCCAACGCGGACCGCGATCTACCCGGGCTCCTTCGATCCCCTCACGAACGGACACCTCGCCATCATCCAGCGGGGCCTCAAGGTCTTCGACCGGCTCGTCGTGGCCGTCGCGAACAACCCCCGGAAGAAGCCGCTCTTCTCCGTGGAGGAGCGCGAGGCGATGATCTCCGAGGCCCTCGGCGCCGACGAGCGCGTGGAGGTGGACTCCTTCGACGCGCTCCTCGTGGAGTACGTCCGCCGGAAGGGGATCCACACCGTGCTGCGCGGGCTCCGCGCGGTCTCCGACTTCGAGTTCGAGTTCCAGATCGCCAACATGAACCGGCACCTCCTGCCGGATCTGGAGACGGTCTTCGTGATGACGGGAGAGGATTACTTCTTCGTCTCGGCGAGCATCGTCCGCGAGGTCGCGACGTTCGGCGGCGACGTCTCCGCGTTCGTTCCCTCGGTCGTGCTCGAGGGGCTGAAGCGCAAGCTCGGCCGCTGACGGGAAGAAGGCCGCCGCGGCTGCGTATGGGCCGAGGTGGGAGTGCGGAGCCATTGACCCGAGTCACGCGTACCGTCGCGGCGGGATGGTACGCAACGCCCCCATGACCACAAAGTGGGGTTGGGCGCTCGCCGCGGCGTTCCTCGCCGTGGTCCCTGTGGGATTCCAGGTGCGGGCAGCCCAGTCGGGGGACCG
This sequence comes from Anaeromyxobacter sp., assembly GCA_037442705.1. Lineage (GTDB taxonomy): Bacteria > Myxococcota > Myxococcia > Myxococcales > Anaeromyxobacteraceae > Anaeromyxobacter. Next base: position 4,796 of record JBBIPT010000230.1, on the reverse strand, counting down.
GCTCGGCGCGGTCGTGGCGGCCCGGATCGACCTCCAGCGGCAGCTCGGTGACTGGCTCTCCAGCAGCCTCGCGCGTCCCGCGGAGCCCTACCGGGTCGAGGCCGCGGTCCGGCTCGAGCTCCGCGGTGTCGTCCGCGAGATCCGCGCGAAGCAGGCGAACGTGACCCCGTCAGTGAAGATCGGCGGGAAGAACAAGGTGAAGCTTCCCGGGCTCGGGATGGTGGACGGGGGAGGCGGGCAGGGGAACCTCCTCCCGGAGATCGCGATCGACGGGGGCACGAAGATCACGGAGAGCGTGAGCCACCAGATCGATACGGAGGTGGTCAAGATGACCGTCCTCCTCTTCGTCGATCCGGTGATGCCGCGGGAGCGGAGGGATCTCCTCGTCCGCCTCGCCTCGGAGCTCGCCGGTGTCGACCGGGGGCGCGGGGACGAGGTCGTCATCGAGGAGCGCCCGAACCCGGCGCCCCAGGCGGCCGCCGGCGGGGTCCCCACCGTCGTCCAGGCGACGATCCAGCCGCCCGCGAACCTCCCCTGGGAGGTCATCGCGGGTTGCGCGACGGTCCTCCTCGCCGCGGCGATCCTCGCCTGGGGGCTCTCCCGGCGGGGCGCCGAGGGCAGGGCCGCCGGGCCGGCCGGGCGGGACACCAGTCCGGGCGGCACCGGGCCGTCGCCGGAGGCGGCGGCGGAGGCCGCCAAGGCGGAGGCGGCGGAGCGCACGAAGCGCCGGGAGGAGCTCGGCGCGTTCAAGGTGCTCGCCGGCGCGACGCCGAAGGAGCTCGTGCAGGTCGTGGCGGAGGCCGATCCCCACACCGCCGCGGCGATCGCGGACCTCTTCGGGCTCGACGGCGAGGCGGCGGCGCTCCTCGAGCGGATGGTGCCCGCCCAGCGCCGGGCGGAGATCGGCATCGGGCTCGCGAGCGCGAGGGTGATCTCCCGGGACCAGCTCACGCAGATGGAGAACGTGGCCGACCAGCTCCTCAAGCGCGTCCGGAACCGGGTCCAGCTCGGCGGGCCCGGCCGCCTCGCGGAGCTCCTCGCCGTGGCGCCGAGCGCGGTGCGGCGGGAGATGCTCGAGGTCGTCTCGACCCGGGATCCGAACGTCGCCGAGGCCGCGAGGCGGTCGATCGTCCTCTTCGAGGACCTCCCGGGGCTCGACGACGCCTCGGTCCGGCAGATCGTGGCCTCGGTGGATCCGTCGACGGTGGCGGTGGCCCTCCTCGGCGCCCCGGAGGTGCGCGAGGTCGTCCTCGGGGCCGTGTCGAAGCGGCTCCGCGGCGTCCTCGAGGCGGAGGAGGAGGCGGTGGGGGAGAAGGACGCCCGCGAGGTCGAGGCGGCGAGGAGGGCGATAGAGGATGCGATGCGAGTGCTCAACGGCCGCGGCGACCTCCGGTCCCGGGCGGCCTAGGAGGAAGAACAGGTGATCGCGCTCTCCCTCGCCCTCGCGGCGGCCCTGGGGGCGGCGAAGGGCGCCCCTGCGAAGGGGAAGCCGGCCGTCTCGCCGCCCGCGGCGGAGGCCTCGGCGGTGGTCCCGGCAGCGCCCGCTCCCGCCCTCGCGACCGACGCGGCCCCCGACGCGGACGTCATGGGCTTCCTGTCGCTCGTGGAGAGCACCGCCTCCCGGGACGGGGGCGTGAAGCTGCCATGGGAGGGGGCGGGCGGCGTGCAGCTCCGGCTCTCCTGGGACGCGCTCGACAAGCGGAACGAGCAGCTCGCGATGGGGGACATGATGGCGCGATCCCTCGTCGAGACGGTCCGGATGTTCTACGAGAACGACGGCGGCCTCGATCCCGACGGGATGCGGACGAAGCTCCTCGCCCTCACCGGTGCGCCGATGGACGAGGCGAGGGACGCCTACCTCGACGCGGTGAGCTGGGAGGAGCGCCGGCTCTTCTTCGTGGAGAAGGCGGTGGCCGAGGCGGAGAAGGCGGGGGAGATCCTCCCCGGCGTCGATCCGGCCCTCGTCGCGCGCCGCGCCCAGGCCATCCGGAGCGGCGCCGTGAAGAAGGCGCTCGCGGCGAAGGTGGACGGCTACCGGGACCTCGCGAACGGGCTCGTCGCCTACCTCGACGGCGACAACTTCCGGGCCCTGGAGCGGGTCCGGAAGGCGGCGGGGGCGCTCCCCGAGTTCGCCGTGGCCCACGCCTTCCTCGGCTCCATGTATTTCCTGTTCGATCAGAAGGAAGCCGCCGTGACGGCCTGGCGCCGCTCCTACGAGCTCGATCCCACGAACGAGGCGGTGAAGCAGGCCCTCCTCGAGTACGGCCGGAAGACGAGAAGGGCGCCCGAGCGGCGCTAGGCGAGGGACACCGCGTGAGAACCACCACATACCTCGGGCTCATCCTGGGCGTGGGCATCGTCTACTACGCCGTCCTCTCCAAGGGCGGCGACGCGACGATGTTCACGAACGCCATCGCCCTCCTCATCGCCGTGGGCGGGACCTTCGCGGCGACGACCCTGTCCTCCTCCCGGATCACCGCGGTGCATGCGATGTCCGCCGTGAAGCGGATCTTCCTCGCCGGCGCGCCGACCTCGAGGCAGGTCGCCGCCGAGCTCGTGAAGCTCTCCCGCCAGGCGAAGGCGAGGGGCTACGCCTCCCTCTCCCCCGAGGAGGTCGCGACGAGGGATCCGTTCCTCGTGAAGGGGCTGCGCCTCGTCGCGGACGGCGTGGCGCCGGAGCGGATCGAGGAGCTTCTGCGGCTCGAGTCGGAGATCCTCTCGGAGAAGCGGGCGGGCGCGGAGCGGATGTTCCGGCTCATGGGGACGTACTCCCCCATGTTCGGCCTCGTCGGGACCCTCATCGGACTCATCCAGATGCTGAAGGGGCTCACCGATCCGCGGGCGATCGGAGAGGGCATGTCCGTCGCCCTCATGGCCACGTTCTACGGCGTGCTCCTCGCGGGACTGTTCTTCCTGCCGCTCGCCGGGAAGGTCCGCACCCTCGACCTCGACGAACGGCTCCAGCGCGACCAGATCATCGCCGGGCTCCTCGCCATCCGGATCGGGCAGAACCCCGAGTACCTCCGCGAGACCCTCGAAGTCTTCACGGGCACGGCAGGCCGATGAGGAAGACGGGCCACCGGGCAGCGCGGGAGGACGACTCGAACCCCCTCCACGACGCGACGTGGCTCTACAGCTACGCCGACCTCATGACGCAGCTCCTCATCTTCTCGATCCTCATGCTCGCGGTGCTCGGGCTGCAGCAGCCGAAGGAGCGGCAGCGGGACCGGGACCTCCTCGAGACGGTGGAGCAGGTGGAGAAGTACGTGAAGGACAGCGGGCTCGCCGACTCCATGGCGATCGACCGGGCCGCCGACCGGATCGTGATCCGCATGAAGAGCGCCATCCTCTTCCAGGAGGCGCAGGACTCGCTCACTCCGCGCGCGGAGCGCGTCCTCGAGGGGCTCGTCCCGGTCCTCTCGCGGGCCCCGAGCCTCCTGCGAGTGGAGGGGCACACCGACGACGTGCCGATCCGGAGCTCGCAGTTCCCCTCGAACTGGGAGCTCTCGGCGGCGCGCGCGATCTCCGTCGTGCGCTACCTCGAGGAGCGCGGCATCGGCAGGGGGCGCCTCTCCGCCGGCGGCTACGGAGAGTTCCACCCGCTCGCGCCCAACGACAGCGCCGAGCGCCGGGCCCTGAACCGCCGCGTCGAGATCGTCGTGCTGGGGGGGTAGGGTGGTCCGGCTCACGCGCCCGAAGAAGGAGGAGGACGAGGACATCACCGCGTTCTGGCTCATCACCTACTCGGACATGGCGACGCTCCTCCTCGCCTTCTTCCTCCTCATGTACTCCTTCAGCGTCCTCACCGAGGATCGCCAGAGGCAGCTCGTGGAGGAGCTGCGGACCGTCTCGGAGAACCGGGTCCGGCGGGAGCCCCCGCGAGAGGACCTCGAGCAGGCCGCCCGCGAGATCGCCGCGCAGTTCCGGGCCGATCAGGCCTTCGTGGAGAACACGGAGACCGAGGTCACCGTGGGCCTCTCCTCGGAGGTGACCTTCGCGAGCGGGGACGACGCGCTCTCCGAAATGGGACGGGAGGCGCTGCGCCGCGCGGGGGCGATCCTCTCCCGGGTCCCGAACGAGCTCCGGATCGAGGGGCACACCGACTCCGTCCCCATGCGCGGCCCGCGCTTCCCATCGAACTGGCACCTCTCCGCGGCGCGCGCCCAGAGCGTCGTCCGGCTCCTCATCGAGAGCGGGGTCGATCCCCGCCGGATGCAGGTCGTCGGCTACTCCGACGTGCGGCCGCGCGCCTCGAACGACACGGCGGAGGGGCGGAGCGCGAATCGGCGGATCGAGATCAAGATCCTGCGGAAGGCGAGCGAGCAGGGGTAGCCGCGCCGCCGTCGCGCAGCGCGCCGGTCGGCCAAGTGGTCCGCTCGCCCTTCGACAGGCTCAGGGCGAACGGGCACGAATGCCTCGAAGGGGATGCTGCCGTCAGTCGTGCATCCCGAGGACGGCGAAGCGGTCCCCGTCCTTCGCGACGAAGAGGACGACGGGCAGCCCCCCGAGGTCCGCGATCGCCACCCAGACGCCCGGCCGGGCGAGCGGGGCGATCCGGGCGGGTGGTGCCCCGTACCTCGCGACGGCGTCGGGGGCGGGCAGGATCTCCAGGTTTCCGAGCGCGGGCGTGGGCGCGCGGCGGGACGCGAACACCTCGCGCCAGCCGCGGAGGATCGCGTCCGCGCCGGCGGCAACCGTCGCACGAGCGTACGCAGCGAACGCGTCCGCCAGACGCGCCATCAGCGCCGCCCACGTCTCCGGCTGAGCGAGCATGAGCGCCTTCGTCCGGTTCAGGT
>JBBIPT010000229.1:0-6586 GCA_037442705.1 Anaeromyxobacter sp. | reverse complement strand
CGCCGGTCGCGGCGGCCGGGGCGAGCTCGCGCGCGAACACGCGGATGAGGCGGCGGCGCAGAATTAGACGGCCGCGAGCGCCCCGGCGAAGGGCTCGCGCAGGGCCCGCGCCGCGCCCCGGCCGGGATCAGCCCAGCGGATCCGGCCCCGGCGCCGCTCCCGGGTTCATCCTCCGGTGGACGTCGAGGAGCACGCGCACCGCGCGCCGCCCCGCCTCGCCGAGGTCCACCGAGTACTCGTTCACGTAGAGCGCGACGTGGCTCCGCATCACCGCCTCGTCCATCTCCTGGGCGTGCCGGCGGACGAAGTCGCTCAGGTGATCGGGGCGGGCGAGGGCGCGCTCCACGCTCGCGCGGACGAGCCGGTCCACCTCGCGCCGGACGCCGGCCCCGAGGCTCCGCCGGAGGACGATCCCGCCGAGGGGGATGGGAGAGCCCGTGGCCTTCTCCCACTCCTCGCCGAGGTCGAGGAGCCGGACGAGCCCCTTCGCCTCGTAGGTGAAGCGGCTCTCGTGGATGATCACGCCCGCGTCCGCGTCGCCGCGGAGCACCGCGTCCTCGATCTCCGAGAAGACGCGGAACTCCTTGTGCGCGGCGTCCGGGTGGACGAGGGAGAAGAGGAGGTGGGCGGTGGTGTCCCGCCCGGGGAGGACGACGCGGGAGGTCCGCGGGGAGAACGGAGGGGCGCCGGGCCGCGCGACGAGGAGCGGACCCACCCCGCGCCCGAGCGCGCCGCCCGAGGAGAGGAGGGCGTACTCCCCCGCGATGGCCGGCAGGACGCCGCAGCTCACCTTGGAGACGTCGAGCCGCCCCTCCCGCGCCCACTCGTTCAGCGTCTGGACGTCCTCGAGGACGAACTCGAAGCGGAGGCCGCCCGAGTCGAGCGCGCCGCTCGCGAGCGCGTCGAAGATGAACGTGTCGTTCGGACAGGGGGAGATGCCGAGGGTGAGCCGCATCGGGCGGCATCATAGCCGGGAGGGAGGGCGCCGATCCCCCGCGGCCTCCGGCCGGCGGTGGAACGCCTCGCCCGCAGGCCCGCGCGCGCCCCGGTGGTCCCTTCGGACGATGGGGCGAGGTCGCACCCGCCCCCAGCCTCCTTCGCGGCTTTCGCGCAGGTGCCGTCGCGTGGGAAACGGTCGCGCGTACCGTGGCCGGGGGACGTCCGGCCGAACTCGACGAGCGAGGCACCCAAGATGAGAGACCGCAGGACCGCCGGCGCGTGGCCCACCCTTTCCCTGATCCTCGTCGCGGCCGGAGCGCTCGGCTGCACCGCCACCGCCCCGGAGGAGAGCGCCCCGGCGGGCCAGACCGTCCAGGTGGACGTCCAGCCCCGCGACGCGCTGGTGGCGCCCGGCGGCACCGTCGGCTTCTCCGCGACGGTCACCGGCACGGCCGACACCGCCGTGCTCTGGGACGTGCTCGAGGCGAGCGGCGGCAGCGTGAGCGCGGCCGGGCTCTACACCGCGCCGGGGTCGGCGGGGACGTTCCGGGTCCGCGCCCGGAGCCGGGCGAACCCGGCCTCGGAGTCGGTCGCGACCGTGACGGTCACGCCGGCGCCCGTCGTCGTCGTGACGATCGCGCCCAGGACCGCGACGGTGACCGCCGGGGGGACGCTCTCCTTCACCGCGACGGTCACCGGATCGGCGAACGGCGCCGTGACCTGGTCGGTCCTGGACGCCGGCTGCGGCTCCGTCTCCGCCACGGGGCTCTACACCGCGCCCTCCGCCGCCGCGACCTGCCGGGTCGCCGCGACGTCGGTCGCCGATCCGTCGAAGCGCGACATCGCGACGGTCACGGTCACCGTCCCCCCGCCGGTCTCCGTCTCCGTCTCGCCCGCCACCGGGGCGGTGGACTCCTGCCGCACGCTCACCCTCACCGCGACGGTGACGGGCGCCGCGGACGGCTCGGTGACCTGGTCCGTCCAGGAGGGGGCCGCCGGAGGGAGCGTCACCGCGGCCGGCGTCTACACCGCGCCGGACACGGCCGGCACCTACCGCGTCGTCGCGACGAGCCGGGCCGATCCCACGAAGAGCGCGATCTCGACCGTCACCGTCTCCGACCGGATCCTCTCCGTCGCGGTGAACCCGGCGACCGCCTCCGTGCAGGCGAACGGGACCGTCCAGTTCACCGCGACGGTGACGACGACCTGCGGCACCTTCGCGGCGGCCGGGCCGGCGCTGTAGTCAGGCTTCAGGCCTCGGGAAATGCGTCAAGCCTTGTCCCGGAGCGCGCGCCGTGCGATGGACGCGCCTCCGTGCTCGACCTCTCCACCCTGAACCCGCCGCAGCGCGAGGCCGTGACGACGACGGAAGGCCCGCTCCTCGTCCTCGCCGGCGCGGGCTCCGGGAAGACGCGCGTCATCGTCCACCGGATCGGCTGGCTCCTCCAGAAGGGGGTCGACCCCGGGTCGATCCTCGCCGTGACCTTCACGAACAAGGCGGCCGGCGAGATGCGCGAACGGGTCGTCGGCGTGGCCGGTCCGGCCGCGACGGACGTCTTCGTCTCCACCTTCCACTCCTTCGGGCTCTGGCTCCTCCAGCAGGAGCACGCCGCCGCCGGCCTCCCGAAGCGGTTCGCGATCTGCGACGCGGGGGACCAGGCGGCCCTCGTGAAGCGCTGCATGCGCGAGGTGAAGGTGGACGACCGGAGCTTCGACGCCCACCGCGTCCTCTCCCTCCTCTCCCGGGCGAAGAACGAGGGGCGGAAGCGGATCCGGCCGAAGGGGGAGGGGCAGGGGGACGACTACGACCTCGTCGCCGCCGAGGTCCAGCCGCGCTACGAGCGGGCGCTCCGCGCCCAGCGCTCGGTGGACTTCGACGATCTCATCGCCCTCCCCGTGAAGCTCCTCGCGAAGGACGAGGCGCTGCGCCGGAAGATCTCGAAGCGGTTCCGCTACCTCCTCGTGGACGAGTACCAGGACACGAACGCCGCCCAGCTCGAGCTCCTGAAGCTCCTCGCGGGCGAGAAGCGGAACGTCTGCGCGGTGGGGGACGACGACCAGGCGATCTACGGCTGGCGAGGGGCGGAGGTGAGGAACATCCTCCGCTTCGAGCGCCACTTCCCCGGGGCGAAGGAGGTCCGGCTCGAGCAGAACTACCGGTCCACCGGGAACGTCCTCGCCTGCGCGAACGCGGTGATCGAGAGGAACCCCGACCGCCGGCCGAAGCGGCTCTTCACCTCCGAGGGGGCGGGAGACCGGGTGCGCCTCGCCGCCCTGGAGAGCGAGGAGGAGGAGGCGCGCTTCGTCGCCGAGGAGATCGCGCGCCTCCGCCGGGAGGGGCGCAGGCTCGGGGACGCCGCCGTCCTCTACCGGCTCAACGCCCAGTCCCGGCCGATCGAGGAGGCCCTCCGCGCCGCCTCGATGCCGTACACGGTGCACGGGGGGCCGGCCTACTTCGACCGCGCCGAGGTCCGCGACCTCCTCGCCTACCTCAAGGTCTGCGTCGCGCCCGAGGACGAGGTCTCCCTCGCGCGGATCGTGAACGTGCCCGCCCGCGGGATCGGCGACGCCTCCCTGGAGCGCGTCCACGCCTGGGCGGTCGGGGAGGGGATCCCCCTCTTCGACGCCCTCGCCCGGGCGGGCGAGGTCCCGGACCTCCCGCGCGGCGCGGCCGAGCGGATCGCCGCCTTCGTCGGGCTCGTCGGGCGGTACCGGGCCCGGTTCGCGGAGGGGCGGATCGCGGAGGCGGCCCGCGCGCTCGCCGCGGAGGTGGACCTCTACGCCCACGCGCGAGGGACCGTGCAGTCCCTCGAGGCCGGCCAGCGCAAGGTGGACGGCCTCGACGGGCTCCTCCGCTCCGTGGAGGCGCACGAGGCCCGATCGGCCCGGCCCTCCCTCGCCGCCTTCCTCCAGCGGATCGCCCTCGACTCCCGGCAGGAGGAGGACCCCGAGGAGGGGGACGGGGTCTCGCTCATGACGCTCCACGCGGCGAAGGGGCTCGAGTTCCCGGTCGTCTTCCTCGTCGGCGCGGAGGAGGACCTCCTCCCCTGCGCCGGGATCCAGGGGGAGGCGCGCGACCTCGCCGAGGAGCGGCGGCTCGCCTACGTGGGGATCACCCGGGCGCGGGAGCGGCTCTACGTCACCCGGGCCGCCTCCCGGACGAAGCGGGGGAAGACACAGCCCCGGACCCCCTCCCGGTTCCTCGACGATCTTCCGTCCGGGGCGTACGAGAAGGTGGATCCGGCGGCGGTCGAGGCGCCGGAGGACGTGGCGGCGGCGGCGGCCGACGTGATGGCGAGGCTCCGGGCGAGGCTCGGGCGGGCGGGATAGGGGCCGGTGGGTCCGGCCGGGGTGGCCGTCCCCCGGGAGGCGCCGCTCCCCCGGGTCTTCGGCCTTGACTTCTCCCGGGCCGTCCTCTAAAAGGCGCGTTTCCAATCGGGGATTTCCAGAGTCATCCATGGCCAAAGGCACCACCCACAGCGCGACGAAGGCCGAGGCCCTGCAGGGCCGGAAGTGGTGGCTCGTCGACGCGAACGACAAGACCGTGGGCCGGCTCGCGACCCGCGTCGCGACCCTGCTCAAGGGCAAGCACAAGCCGATCTACACGCCGTCGATCGACACGGGCGACTTCGTCGTCGTCGTGAACGCCGGCAAGGTCCGCTTCACGGGGAAGAAGGAGACCGACAAGGTCTTCTTCACCCACACGATGCACCCGGGCGGCGAGAAGCTCACGCCGATGAACAGGCTCCGCGAGAAGCACCCCGAGGACCTCCTCCTCAACGCGGTCCGGCGGATGCTCCCGCGCAACGCGCTCGGGCGGCAGATGATGACGAAGCTGAAGGTCTACGCGGGCGCCGAGCACCCCCACGCCGCGCAGAAGCCCGAGACGCTGAACCTCGCGCAGTAAGGAAGACGAATGGCCACGCAGGCGAACATCACCACCGGCCGCCGCAAGGAGTCCGTGGCGCGCGTCCGGCTCTCGCCCGGGACGGGCAACATCACCATCAACGGCCGGACGATGGACGAGTACTTCGGCCGCGAGACGTCGAAGATGATCCTCGTCGAGCCGCTGAAGCTCGTGGACCAGATGGGCAAGCTCGACGTCTTCGTCCGCGCGAACGGCGGGGGGCTCTCCGGCCAGGCCGGCGCGATCCGCCACGGCATCAGCCGGGCGCTCTGCGAGCTCAACCCGGAGTTCCGGCCGGTGCTGAAGAAGGCCGGCTTCATGACCCGCGACGCGCGCGCGGTGGAGCGGAAGAAGTACGGCCGCCCCGGCGCCCGCAAGCGGTTCCAGTTCTCCAAGCGGTAGCCGGCTCCCCGGCGCCCGCCTCCCACGGCCGGCTCGCGGCGACGCGAGGCCGGCCGTGCCGTTCCGGCCCCGGAGGGACGGCGTGCTCCGCCCGCGCACGCGTCCCTACATCGACCCGTCCCCCGGGCCCGGCCTTGGATCCGCCGGGATCGCGGTGTTACGCTCGCCCTCCAGATGGAGCTGAACGAGATCCTGCAGGTCGCCCTCCGCGCCGGCGCCTCCGACATCCACCTGAAGGCCGGTCTCCCGCCGATGTTCCGGGTGGACGGATCGCTCGTGCCGCTGAAGGACGCCCGGCGCCTCCCGCCCGAGGAGATCGGGCGGATGGCGCTCGGGATCATGAACGACTACCAGAAGGAGAAGTACAAGCAGACGAACGAGGTGGACCTCGCCTACGGGGTCCCCGGCCTCGGCCGCTTCCGCGTGAACGTGTTCCAGCAGCGCGGCACGCTCGGCGTCGTCCTGCGCGTGATCCCCTTCAAGATCCAGTCGATCGAGCAGCTCATGCTGCCGAAGGTGCTCGAGAAGGTGGCCGGGGAGCAGCGCGGCCTCGTCCTCGTCACCGGGACCACCGGGTCCGGCAAGTCCACGACGCTCGCGGCGATGATCGATCACGTGAACGCGACCGAGACCTGCCACATCATGACGATCGAGGATCCGATCGAGTTCCTCATCCGCGACAAGCGCTCCATCGTGAACCAGCGCGAGGTGGGCGTGGACACGATGAGCTTCGGGCAGGCCCTGAAGAGCGCGCTCCGCCAGGACCCCGACGTGATCCTCGTGGGCGAGATGCGGGACCTCGAGACGATCGAGACGGCCCTCACCGCCGCCGAGACCGGCCACCTCGTGATGTCCACGCTCCACACCCTGGACGCGACGGAGACGATCAACCGGATCATCTCGGCCTTCCCGCCCTACCAGCAGAAGCAGGTGCGCCTGCAGCTCGGCTCGGTGCTCCGCGCCGTGATCTCGCAGCGGCTCGTCCCCCGGGCGGACGGGAAGGGGCGCGTCCCCGCCATCGAGGTCCTCCTCGCCACCGCCCGCGTGCGCGAGCTCATCGAGGACAAGGACCGGACGAAGGAGATCTCCGACGCGATCGCGCAGGGGCACCTCTCCTACGGGATGCAGACGTTCGATCAGTCCCTCATGAGCCTCCTCAAGGCGAACCTCGTGACCTACGAGGAGGCCCTCCGCCAGGCGACGAACCCGGACGACTTCGCGCTCCGCGTCTCCGGCATCTCCGGGACGAGCGACTCGAAGTGGGACTCCTTCGAGAAGCCGGCCGACGCGCCCTCCGCGGCGGCGGCGCCTCCGCCCCGCGCCGCGGCGCCCCCGCCC
>JBBIPT010000228.1:0-6623 GCA_037442705.1 Anaeromyxobacter sp. | reverse complement strand
CGCCGGCGCGAGGCGGAGGAGCGGCGGCGCAGGGCGGAGGCCGAGGCGGGCAAGACCCTCGCCGCCGGGCTCGCGCGGACCCGCGGCGGGTTCGTGGCGAGGCTCGAGGCGCTCTTCGCCGGCGAGCGGCCGGTGGACGAGTCGGTCCTCGCGGGGCTCGAGGAGGTGCTCTTCACCGCCGACATCGGCGTGCGGACGGCGACCCGGCTGCTCGACTCCGCCCGGGAGCGCGTGCGCCGGAAGGAGCTCTCCGATCCGGTCCGGCTCAAGGGGGCGCTGCGGGAGGAGATCTCCCGCATCCTCGCCCTCGACGGCGCCGCGGGCGACCCGCTCGCCGCCGGGCCGGCACGCCCCTGGGTGGTCATGGTCGTGGGGGTGAACGGCTCCGGCAAGACGACGACGATCGGGAAGCTCGCCGCGAAGCACCGGGAGGCCGGCCGGAAGGTCCTCCTCGGGGCGGGGGACACCTTCCGCGCCGCGGCCGGGGAGCAGCTCGAGGTCTGGGCGGCGCGGGCCGGCGCGCCGATCGTCCGGGGCAAGGAGGGGTCGGATCCCGCCAGCGTCTGCTTCGAGGCCGTGCAGCGGGGCGCCGCGGAGGGGGCGGACGTGGTCCTGTGCGACACGGCCGGGAGGCTCCACACGAAGGTCCCGCTCATGGAGGAGCTGAAGAAGGTGAAGCGGGTCCTCGCGAAGGCCGCGGAGGGGGCGCCGCACGAGGTGCTCCTCGTCCTCGACGCCACGAACGGCCAGAACGCCATCGCCCAGGCGCGCCAGTTCCACGAGGCGCTCGGGGTCACGGGGATCGCCCTCACGAAGCTCGACGGCACCGCCAAGGGCGGCGTCGTCATCGGCATCTGCGACGAGCTCCGGATCCCGGTGCGCTGGGTCGGGGTCGGCGAGACGGTGGCCGACCTCAGGCCCTTCGCGCCGCCGGAGTTCGTGGAGGCGCTCTTCTCGTGAGCCTGCCCTGGGCCGTCTACCTCTTCGACATCGACGGCACGCTCGTCTCCGCGGGCGGCGCCGGGCGGCGCGCCTTCGAGCGGGCCGTCGCCGATCGCTGCGGCCCCTTCGACGGCGCCCTCTCCGGCCTCCGGCTCGACGGGCTCACCGACCGGCTCATCGTCCGCAAGTCCCTCGAACTCCTCGGCCGGCCCTTCGACGACGGCTTCTGCGACGACCTCCTCGCGCGCTACGTCGAGCACCTCGAGGTGGAGATCCACGGGCCGGGCTTCGCCGTCCTGCCCGGCGTCCCGGAGGCGCTCGACGCCCTCCGGGACCGGGGGGCCCTGCTCGGGCTCTGCACCGGGAACGTCGCGCGCGGCGCGCTCCTGAAGCTCTCCCGCGGCGGGCTCGACGGCTACTTCGACTTCGGCCCCACCGGCGTCTTCGGCTTCGCCGCGGACGGCGAGGAGCGGGAGAAGCTCGTCCGCGCCGCGCTCCGGCGGGCCTCCGCCCGCCTCGGGCGCGACGTCTCCCCCCGGGAGGCCCTCGTCGTGGGAGACACGCCGAGGGACGTCGAGGCGGCCCGCCTCGAGGGCGTCCCCACCCTCTGCGTCGCCACGGGGCGCTACGGCGAGGCGGAGCTCCGCACCGCCGGCGCCGACCACGTCGCCCCGAGCCTCGCCCACGCCGAGGCGCTCCGGATCCTGCTCGGGTAGGCCGGCCGGCCCTCCTTGACCGGCCCGGAGTCGCGGGCTACTCAGCCCCGATGTCCCAGGCCGACGCCAGCGCCGATCCCGGCCGGGAGCTCTCCCTCCTCGACGGGCCCCGGCTCCGGGCGGTGCCCGCGACCCGCGCGCTCGCGGCCCAGCTCCAGGCCTGCCTCGACGGGGCGCCCGACTACTTCGGCCGGACCGAGGGCGGCCCGGCCGCTCCCGACGCAGCGGAGCGGCTCGTCGACGACGCCGAGGCCGATCCCGGGCGCCGGGTCTGGGCGCTCGTCCCGCTCGCGGGCGGCCCCGCGGTGGGCCTCCTCGATCTCTACCTCGACCACCCGGAGCCAGGCGTGGCCCACGTGGCCCTCCTCCTCTTCCGCGAGTCCTGCCAGGGGCTCGGCTACGGCAGGGAGGTGGTCGCCGCCCTCGAGCAGTCCCTCGCCTCCGCGGGGTGGCCGGTCCTCCGCGCCTCGATCGGCGACGAGAACCCCGAGGCCCGCGCCTTCTGGGAGCGGCTCGGCTTCGCGGAGATCGGGCGGCTCGACCGGGGCGTGTCGGTCTGGGAGAAGGGGATCGGCCGAGCGGCCGCTCGCGATTCGTGATCGGCCCCTGGCCTCAGGCCTCGGGAACGGCAGCAGGGGTGCACTTCCCGAGGCCTGAAGCCTGAGGCCTGAAGTCCAGGATTCCAGAGCGCCGTCGTCCGGCGAGCCCGTCACTCGGCGGACGGCGCTGGCTGGAGCGCGCGCGACCAGCGGACGACCCGGCCGCGGACGCCTTCCCAGAGGCTCGCGAGCCCCACGTAGCCGAACCCGACCTGGAAGAGGACGAGGAACGGGAGCGAGTAGTAGACCTCGCGCTCGACGAGGTAGAGCACGCCGTGGGTGAGGTAGGCGGCGAGGGCGAGCTCCACGATCGGCTGGAACGTGACCGCGGCCTTGTAGCGCTTGCGCGCCACGGACTCGCCCGCCCCGTTCACGCCGTGCTTCGGCGTCCGGGTGAAGCCGGTCTCGTAGCCCATGAGCGCCTCGACCACGGCGCGCGCCTGGTTCACCGCGAGGCCGATCCCGAGGGCCATGACGAACGGGACCCACTTCACCCGGTCCCACCAGCCCTTCCCCTGTTCCGCCTGGCTCGCGGCGTAGAAGGCGACGACGCTGAAGGTCGCGGCGGCGAAGAAGGGGACGTCGAGGAGGAGGACCTCGTACCATCCGTGCGAGACGCGCACCACCACCGTGATCGGCAGGAGGATGGCGAGCGGGATCATGAGGAGGTAGCCGACGTTCGCGGTGAGGTGGAACCAGGCCTCCTGCTTCACCTCGCGGGGGAGGCTCGAGCGGAGGATCCGCGGCAGGAGCTTCAGCGCCGTCTGCATCGAGCCCTTCGCCCACCGGTGCTGCTGGCTCTTGAAGGCGTTCATCTCCACCGGCACCTCGGCGGGGGCGACGAGATCCTCGAGGTAGACGAAGCGCCAGCCGGCGAGCTGCGCCCGGTAGGAGAGGTCGAGGTCCTCGGTGAGGGTGTCGTGCTGCCAGCCGCCCCCGTCGGAGATCGCCTGGCGCCGCCAGATCCCCGCCGTGCCGTTGAAGTTGAAGAAGCGGCCGGAGCGGTTGCGCGCGGTGTGCTCGATGACGAAGTGGCCGTCGAGGAGGATGGCCTGGGCCTGGGTGAGGGCCGAGTAGTCGCGGTTGATGTGGCCCCACCGCGCCTGGACCATCCCGACCCCCGGGTCGGTGAAGTGGTCCACGGTGCGCCGGAGGAAGTCGGGGGCGGGGACGAAGTCCGCGTCGAAGACGGCGACGAGCTCCCCGGTCGCGAGGGAGAGCCCGTGCTCGAGCGCCCCCGCCTTGAAGCCCCGCCGGTCGGTCCGGTGGACGTAGCGGATGTCGAGCCCCTCGGCCCGGTGGCGATCCACGCAGGCGCGGGCGATCCCCTGGGTCTCGTCGGTGGAGTCGTCGAGGACCTGGACCTCGAGCAGCTCGCGGGGCCAGTCGAGCTTCGCCACCGCGCCGATGAGCCGCTCCGTCACGTACATCTCGTTGAAGATGGGGAGCTGGACCGTGACCTTCGGCGGCGTCTCGAACCGCCCCTTCGGCGTGGGGAGCCGGTACTTGTGCCGGTAGTACAGGTACGCCATGAGGTACCTGTGCGAACCGTACACCGACAGTACGAAGAGGAGCAGGGCGTAGGCGACGACGACCGAAAGCTCGAGTGGGCTCATGGTGGATGCACGGGCCCCCTGGCCCGGCGCGGAGGAAATTGCGGCGGACTATAGCGGCGGGTGCGGGGATGTCAACGCGCGGCCGGCCCGGCCCGCCCGCGGCGGCCCCTCCGGCGCAGGACGGCGGAACCCCCGGGGATTCCCGGGAAGAGCCGCGTCCCTCCCTCACTCCTTCTTCGCGGCGACGCCCCGGGGCGGCTCGATGGACGCCTTGAAGATGTCCACGGCGCGCAGGTAGTCGACCGCGGTCTTCACCTGGTAGTCCCCCTCCGGCGTCCCCGCCGCCGTGGCGGAGGACGAGACCTCGTTCCGCAGGTGGCGCTTCAGATCCCGCTCCGCCGGCTGGGGCTCGGCCGCGGCGAGCGGCGCCGCCTCCGCGACGACGACGTCGGGGGCGATCCCGAGCTCCTGGATCGACCGGCTCTTCGGCGTGTAGTAGCGGGCCATCGTGAGCTTCAGGCCCGAGCCGTCCTCGAGCTCGATGATCGTCTGCACCGAGCCCTTGCCGAAGGTCTGGGTCCCCATGATCACCGCGCGCCCGTGGTCCTGGAGCGCGCCGGCGACGATCTCGCTCGCGCTCGCCGTCCCCTTGTTCACGAGGACGATCATCGGGTAGCTCGGCTCGGTGTCCTTCTCCCTCGCCCGCTCCACCTCCATGGAGCGCCGGTTCCGCCCGGCGACCGTGACGATGGTGCCGCCCTGGAGGAAGACGTCCGAGACGCGGACCGCCTGATCGAGGAGGCCGCCCGGGTTGTTGCGCAGGTCGAGGACGAGCCCGCGGATCTGGCCCTGCATCTGCTGCCGGGCGTCGTCGAGCGCCTTCGCGAGGGCGCGATCCGTCCGCTCCTGGAAGGCCCGGACGCGCACGTAGGCGTAGCGGCGGTCGGCGTCGAGCACGCGCAGGTCCACGCTCTGCATCCGGATCCGGTCCCGCACGAGGGTCAGCCTCTGCGGGGCGGAGAACCCCTCGCGCATGATCTCGAGGACGGCCTTCGTCCCGGCGGCCCCCTTCATCCGGCGGATGGCGTCGGTGAGGTTCATGTCCTTCGTGCCCACCCCGTCGATGGAGAGGATCCGGTCCCCCGGCCGGATCCCCGCCCGCTCGCCGGGGGACTCCGCCACCGGCGAGACGACGGTGAGCGCTCCGTCCTCGATCGTGACCTCGAGCCCGAGCCCGTCGAACTCGCCGACGGTCTCGTCGCGCATCTGCCGGTAGACGTCCGGGCGCAGGAAGGCGGAGTGCGGATCGAGCCTCCCCATCATCCCGTCGATCGCGCCGTAGACGAGCTCCCGCTCGTCCACCTCCTCGACGTAGCTGTTCTCGACGTGGGCGAGGACCTCGGAGAAGACGTCGAGGGGGCGGTAGGGCTGCGCCGGGCTCTTCCGGGCGGCGGAGGCGACCCGTTCCGCCGAGAGGCCGGCGTAGAAGGCCGCCGCGAGGGAGGCGGCGAGGGCGAGGCGCGCGAGGGGCTTGCGCATGGCCCATCGATGATAACAGCCGCGTGGGGGATCGCCAGGCGCGCCCCCCGGACCCCGGAGACCTCCCCCTACCTCCCCAGCCAGGGGCGCGGATCCACCGGCCGCCCCCGCTCCCGGATCTCGAAGTGGAGGTGGGCCCCCTCGAGCGAGCCGGAATCCCCGACCGTCCCGAGCACGTCCCCGGCGTCCACCTCCTCCCCCATCGCCTTCCTCATGGAGCCGAGGTGGGCGACGAGGGAGTGATAGCCCTCCCCGTGGTCCACGATGACGAGGTTCCCGTAGCCCTTGAACCAGCCCGAGTGGACGACCCGGCCCGGGGCGACCGCGCGGACGGGCGCACCCGCGGGGGCCTCCACGTCGATCCCGTTCTGGACGGTGATCGTGTTGAACTTCGGGTTCACCACCTTGCCGAAGCCGACCGAGATGGGGCCCTGGGCCGGCATCGGGAGCTTCCCCTTCCGCTCGGCGAAGCCCCCGGGCCCCTTCATCGACGCCCGGGGCGGCGGGAGCGTCGCGACGAACTCCGCGAGCCGCACCGCCTGGTCCGCGAGCTCGACCGCCGCCCGCTCGTGGAACGCGCGCGCGCTCCGGAGCGCGGAGAGGAGCGTCTCGCGCTCCTCCCGCCGCGCCGCCGCGAGCTCCTTGCGATCCTCGGCCTCCTCCGCGAGCTCCCGGATCCGCTCCGCCTCCTCCCCGCGGTCCGCGCGCGCCCGCTCGCGATCCTCGAAGGCCGCCCGCGCCTCGTCGAGGAGCGCGACGTCTCGCGCGAGGATCCGCTCGAGAAGGTAGCGCCGCTTCACGAGATCGGCGAGCGAGCGGCTCTCGAGGAGGAGCTGGAGACTCCCCGCGCGGCCCATCCGGGCGCGGGCGAGGAGCCGCGGCTTCAGCTCGGCGAGGCGGGCCTGCATCCGCGCCTGGGCCTCCGCCTCCTCCTCGCGCGCCCGGGCGAGCCGCGCCTCGGCCGCCTCCCGCTCCGCCTCCACCCGCCGGAGCTCCGCCCGCGCCTCGGCGAGGGCCGTCTCCGCCTCCCCGAGCGTGTCGAGCACCGACCGCTCCTGCTGCTCTAGGAGCCGGGCCGCCCGCTCCTCGGCGCGCCGCCGCGCCTCGATCGCGTCGAGCTGCGCCTTCGGGGTCGCGGCGCCGGCGGAGAGGGCGAGGAGCGCGGCGAGGACCGGGAGGCCCATGTCATGGCGGCGCCCGGTTGACTTGATCGGAACGGTTCCGCCGCCGCCATGAGGAGATCCGGCGCCTTCGGCGCCTCTGCGCGGGGG
>JBBIPT010000227.1:0-6674 GCA_037442705.1 Anaeromyxobacter sp. | reverse complement strand
GCGCCCTCGCGCCCGTGCCCCCGCAGCGCGCGGGGGACGAAGACCAGGCGGCCTGAGAGGCCCCTTCGGCGAGGGCGAGCGTCCGCGTTGACGCCCCGGCCGCGCGCGACTAGCCTCGCCCGACCCTCCGGGAGCGCCCGGAGCGCCCCTCTTCCCGAGATTCCGGACGGATGCGAGACGAGAACGACAGAGGCCCCGACGCGCCCCCGCCCCAGGACGACCTGGGAGCGGCCGAGCGCGAGATCCTCGCGCAGCGCGCGAGGAAGGCCGAGGCGCTGCGGGCGCTCGGCGTGAACCCCTTCGGCAACGGCCACGTCCCGAAGCACCGTGCGGCCGACCTCGTCCGGAGGTACGGCTCCGCCCCCGCGGAGGAGATCGCGAAGGACCCGGGTCCCTGGTCCCTCGCCGGCCGGGTCCTCGCCATCCGCTCCTTCGGCAAGGCGGCCTTCCTCCGCGTCCGCGACGTCTCGGGCGACCTCCAGGTCTGGGTGAAGAAGGACAGGGTCGGGGAGAAGGGCTTCCAGATCTTCCAGCTCCTCGACATCGGTGACGTCGTCGCCGCCGAGGGGCCGGCCACCCGGACGAAGACCGGCGAGCTCACGCTCGAGGCGGCGAGCTTCACGATCCTCACGAAGTCGCTCCGCCCCCTGCCGGAGAAGTGGCACGGGCTCACCGACGTGGAGCAGCGCTACCGCCAGCGGTACGTGGACCTCGTGGTGACGGAGGGCGTCCGGGAGATCTTCCGCAAGCGGGCGCGGATCGTCTCGACCATCCGGCGCTTCCTCGACGCGCGCGGCTACCTCGAGGTGGAGACCCCGACCCTCCACAAGCCGGAGGAGGCGGGCGGCGCCGCGGCGCGCCCCTTCGAGACGCACCACAACGCGCTCGAGATGCCGCTGAAGCTCCGGATCGCGACCGAGCTGCACCTGAAGCGGCTCGTCGTGGGCGGCTTCGACCGCGTCTACGAGATCGGCCGGATCTTCCGGAACGAGGGGATCTCCCGCCGCCACAACCCGGAGTTCACCTCGATCGAGTTCTACCAGGCCTACGCGACCCATGAGGATCTCATGAAGCTCACGGAGGAGCTCCTCCACGAGCTCGCCGTGGAGGTCGCGGGGTCTTCGAAGATCGTCTTCCAGGGCCGGGAGATCGACCTCACCCCGCCCTATCCCAGGGTCTCCCTCGTGGAGACGGGGGCGAAGGCGCTCGGCCTCTCCGTCGAGGACGCGCTCGCGGGGAAGGGGATCGCCGAGGCGCTCGCCCGCGCCGCGGCCCGCGAGAACGACTCGGAGGGCGCCTGGAAGCTGGAGCAGGGGGCGAGGAGGTCGCCCGGGGAGGCGATCGCCCTCGCCTTCGAGATCTTCGGCGAGCCGAACCTGCCGAGGGACCGCCCCTGCTTCGTCGTGGACTGGCCCTTCGAGACCTCGCCCCTCTCCCGGCGGAGGGACGCCGATCCGCGCCTCGTGGACCGGTTCGAGCTCTTCGTCGCGGGGATGGAGGTCGCGAACGCCTTCTCCGAGCTCAACGACCCCGTGGATCAGCGGGCCCGCTTCGAGGCCCAGGTGAAGGCGAGGGCCGCGGGCGACGAGGAGGCGATGCCGTTCGACGAGGACTTCGTGCGGGCGCTCGAGCACGGGATGCCGCCCGCCGCCGGCGAGGGGATCGGGATCGATCGGCTCACGATGCTCCTCACCGACTCCCCGTCGATCCGCGACGTGATCCTCTTCCCCCTCCTGAAGACCCGCGGCTGACCTCCATGGCCGAGCCGCTCGCCGCTCCCGCCGCCGCGCCCGCCAGACCGCCCGAGAGCGGAGCCGGCGCGGGGCACACCGCGCCGCCCGTCTTCTCGAAGGCGGCCTTCGCGCTCGTCCTCCTCGGGACCTTCGGGGCGGCCGCCGTCGCGGCCGTCGCGTCCACGTGGTTCGCCGACCGGCTCGGGCTCCCGGGGCCGCTCGCGACGGGGCTCACGGCGCTCTCCGCGGCGGCCTTCGCGATGGCCCTCGGGGCGGCGGCGGGGGTCGCCGCCTTGCGCCTCGCCTTCTACGAGGTCGCGGCGGCCTTCCTGCTCTGGGCCCTGGCGGTCGCCGCCGTCACGCTCGCCCCCGGCCTGCGCGCGGGCGCGGAGGCGCTCCACTCCCTCGAGGCGCAGGGGACGATCGCCGTCGTCCTCGGCCTCCTCGGGGCGGGGATCCTCTCCGCGACCGCGGTGTTCGCGGGCGCGACGCTCGCCTACCTCGCCACGGGCACGGGCAGGCTCGACGCCTCGCTCTCCTACGAGGTCTTCGTGGCGAGGAGCCACCTGCGCCTCACCTCGCGGACCCTCCTCGTGCTCTTCGGCATCGCGGCCTCCGTCACGGCGGTGACCTGGATCGCGCCCGAGCTCCTCGTCGTCCTCCTCCTCGTCCCCGTGGCGGCGCTCGTCTGGTCGTTCGGGCGCGACCTCCGCGAGCGGCGCGCCTATCGCCGCGGCGAGCTCCACGCCAGGCGGCGGATGCCCGCCACCCTCCTCATGACCCTCATCTCGATCGCGGGGGTCGCGATCGGCGTGTGGGCCCTCACCGTGGTCCTCTCGGTGATGAGCGGCTTCGAGGCGGATCTGAAGAAGAAGATCCTCGGCCACAACGCCCACGGGATGGTCCTCACCTACGGGCAGGACGAGTTCGGCGACTGGCGGGCCGTTCGCGAGAAGGTGCTCGCGGTGAAGGGGGTCACCGGCGCGACGCCGTTCCTCTACAACGAGGTCATGCTCTCCGCCGGCCAGAACCTCACCGGCACGATCCTGAAGGGCATCGACATCTACACGGTGGGGACCGTCACCGACCTGCCGCGGAACGTGGAGGAGGGGAAGCTCGAGTGGCTGGAGGCCCCCGGGGAGATCCCGGACCGGCTCCGGGGGAGGGCCCCCGGCGAGGAGGCGGCCGCTCCCGCGCGGCCCGGCCGCACCCTCCCGGGCATCGTCGTGGGGCGCGAGCTCGCCAGGACGCTCCGCGTCTTCGTCGGCGACCAGGTGAACGTGATCTCGCCGTTCGGCGACCTCGGCCCCGCCGGCCCGCAGCCGAAGAGCCGTCCGTTCCGGGTGGCGGCGATCTTCTACAGCGGGATGTACGAGTACGACTCGAAGTTCGCCTACGTGGACCTCTCCGAGGGGCAGCGCTTCTTCGGGGTGGGCGAGACCGTCACCGGGCTCGAGCTCGAGGTGGCGGACGTGGACGCGGCGCGGCCGGTGATGTCGCGCGTCGTCTTCGCGCTCGGCGGCTGGCCGTTCCGCGCGAAGGACTGGGGCGAGCTGAACCGCAGCCTCTTCTCCGCCCTGCAGATGGAGAAGGTGGTGATGGCGGTGATCCTCGGGTTCATCGTCCTCGTGGCGAGCTTCATGATCGTCGCGACGCTCATCATGCTCGTGCTCGAGAAGACGAGGGAGATCGCCGTGCTGAAGTCGATGGGGGCCGGGGTGCCGAGCGTGATGAAGGTCTTCGTCGCCGAGGGGCTCATCATCGGCGCCGTCGGCACCGCCCTCGGCCTCATCGTGGGCTACGGGACGTGCCTCTACGTGGACGTCGTCGGGATCCCGCTCGACCCGGAGGTCTACTACATCTCGAACCTGCCGGTGCTCATCGAGCCGGCGCAGTTCGCGCTCGTCACGCTCGCGGCGCTCGCGATGTCGTTCCTCGCCACGATCTACCCGGCCGTGAAGGCGGCGCGCCTGCGCCCCGTGGACGGCCTGAGGGCCGAGTGATGACGGGCGCGAGGCGGCCGTTCGTCCGGATCGAGGGGCTCGGGAAGACCTACCTCATGGGGGAGCGCCGCCTCGAGGTCCTCCGCGGGCTCGACCTCGAGATCGGCGAGGGGGAGCTCGTGGCCCTCACCGGCCCCTCCGGCGCGGGGAAGAGCACCTTCCTCCACCTCCTCGGTACCCTGGACGTCCCCACCCGGGGCCGGATCCTCTTCGACGGGGCGGACGTCTTCGAGCGGGGGGAGGAGGAGCTCGCGAGCTTCCGCAACGGGACGATCGGCTTCGTCTTCCAGAGCCACCACCTCCTCCCCGAGTTCACCGCGCTCGAGAACGCGATGATGCCGGCGCTCATCCGGCGCGTGCCCCGCGCCGAGGCGCGCGCGCGCGGGGCCGAGGTGCTCCGGCTCGTGGGGCTCGGCGAGCGGCTCGAGCACCGGCCGGGCGAGCTCTCCGGCGGCGAGCAGCAGCGGGTCGCCCTCGCGCGCGCCCTCTGCCTCTCCCCGCGCCTCCTCCTCGCGGACGAGCCGACCGGCAACCTCGACCCGAAGACGGCCGAGGGGATCCACTCCCTCCTCGTGGACCTCAACGCGCGGCTCGGGATCACCGCGGTCGTCGTGACCCACAACGAGAAGCTCGCCCAGGCGCTCCCGCGGCGGCTCCGGCTCGACGCCGGCCGGCTCGTCGCGGCCCCGCAGGGGTGATCGGTAACCTCCCGCCCCGTGGCGCGTCTCTCCGGGCGAAAGGGAGGTACCACATGAAGAGGACGTTCGTGTTCGCCGCAGGCCTCGCCCTCGCGCTGCCCGTCCTGGCCGGGGAGCCGGCGAAGGAGCAGGCGCAGACGCAGGAGCAGGCCCGCGCGCAGGTGCGCACGCAGGACGCGGCCGCCGACCAGGTCCGCGCCCAGGTTCGCGAGCAGGTGCGGGAGATGCTGCAGGGCGAGGGGAAGGTCCCGGAGCAGGCGATGGCCCAGCTCCGCGAGGGGATCGACCGCCACGCCGGCGACCCCGGCTACGGGGAGGCCGTCCGGGAGACCGTCCGCGCGGCGCGCGGGGAGGGCTGCCTGGGGACCTGCCTCGCGGCCCGGATCCACGAGGTGAACGGCGCGATGGACCGCGGGCTCCAGGCGCGCGAGGCCGCCCGGGCCGGAGCGGGGAGCGAGGCGGGGAAGGGCGAGGGCGACCGGACGAGGGCGCGGGACCGCGCCCGCGATCCTTCGGCGGATCCCCGGAAGGATCTGGACCGCACGCGCGACCGCACCCGCGACCGGCTCCACGACCACCCGGGGAGCGGGCGCGGAATGGGGCAGGGCCGGCGTTGAGACCAGACCTGCGCTAGGCTCGACCCGATGATCCACGCGGTCCTCGCGCTCGCGCTCGCCGCCACGGGCCCTCGACTCGAGGGCTCGGTGGCGGCGGGCGCCGGCTACGACTCGAACCTGAACCACTCCGCGGCGGGCGCCGCGGCCTCCGGCGTCCGCCCCGTCGACGCGGCGTTCGCCTTCGCCGGCGCGGGCGCGGGCGTCTCCCTCGACCTCGGGGGCTCCACCTCGCTCTTCGGCGGGCTCCGCCTGGACGCGGAGCGGTACGCGGACGTCGCCGACCTCGGGAGCACGTCGGGAGGGGTGGAGGCGGCGCTCGTCCAGGAGCTCGGCTCGCGCGTCGCCCTCGTCGCCGCTCCCTCCGCCACGCTCACCTGGACCGGGGATCCGGCCCGGGACGTCGTCGCCCTCGCGGTCCGCCTCACCCTCCGAGTGAAGCCGATCCGCGACGTCGCGCTCCGCGCCTGGGCCGGGTGGGCGGAGCGCGACGCGGCCGACCCGGTCTTCTCCTCGCGGTCCCTCCGGCTCGGGGGGAGCCTGGAGTGGTCCCCGGCCGCCCGGACCTTCCTCTCCGCCGGATGGTCCGAGACCCGCGGCGAGGAGGTCTTCTACCGCCGGGTGGCGGGCGGGACCTTCGGCCCGGGCATGGGGCGCCGCGTGGACACCTTCGGGTCGAACGAGGAGGCGTACCGGGCGGACGCCCTGTCCCGCTCGGTCTCGGCGGCCCTGGAGGTGGGGCTCGGCGGGAAGGTCCACCTGTTCGGGAGCTGGGTCTTCCGCCGCGTCACGAGCGACGAGCCCACCTTCGATGCCCACGTCGTGACGGCGGGGCTCGGCGTCCGCATCTGAGGCCCGCATGCCGGCGCACGAGGAGAGGCCCGCCGCAACGACGCCCGCGCCGGGGCCGCCCTTCGATCTCTCCGACACGGCCGATCGGGACGCGGTGGAGCGAGTGCTCGGCGGCGACGTCGAGGCGTTCGCTGGGATCGTGCGCCGTCACGGGCCGAGGCTCGTGGGGCTCTGCGCCCGGCTCACGGGGAGCCGGGAGGTGGGCGAGGAGCTCGCCCAGGAGTCGCTCGCGCGGGCCTTCGAGCGGCTCGGGACGTGGCGGGGCGACGGACGCTTCCGCGCCTGGCTCTCCCGGGTCGCCGTGAACGCGAGCCGAGACTGGCGGAAGGCGAGCGCCCGCGGCGAGCGGCCGCTGGAGGCCGGCCCGCTCGTGGAGGCGAACGCGCCCGATCCCGAGCGACGCGCCGGGGACCGGGAGCTCGCGGCGGCCCTCGAGGCGGCGATCGCCCGCCTGCCCGACGCGAGCCGGGAGCCGTTCGTCCTCTTCCACGTGGAGCACCTGCCGTACGAGGAGATCCGGACGATCACCGGCGTGTCGGTGAGCGCCCTCAAGGTCCGGGTTCACCGGGCCCGGATGCGACTGCTCGAGGAGCTGCGGCCGCTCCTCGGGAGGGAGTGAGGCGATCATGCGCGGAGAGATCCGGAAGATCCTGGACGGAGAGGTGGAGGAGGAGGCGGCGAGGGAGCTCCTCGCCCGGCTCCCGGAGGCGGAGCGGCAGGAGGCGGAGGCGCTCCTCGCGATCTCGGCCGCGGCGTCGCGGCTCGAGCGGCTCG
>JBBIPT010000226.1:0-6685 GCA_037442705.1 Anaeromyxobacter sp. | reverse complement strand
GGCTGCGGGGGCTCCGCGGGCGCCGCGGCCGGCTCCCCCGCCGGACCGGGACGCTCCACCGTCCGGCGCTCGGCTTCTCCCCTGCGGGAGGGCGGCTGGAGCGGCTCCGGGGGCGCCTCCACGTCGTCCTCCACGAGCCGCGGGGCGGAGACCTGCCCCGCCGCCGCGCCGGGGATCGCGATCACCGCCGCGGCGAGGAGGGAAGCGAGGAAGGGAGTCTTGCCGCGGGGTCCCACGCGAGGAACCGATGCTAGCACGGGCCCCTTTCGGCTAAGAAGGGACCGATGCCACGCGCCAGCGAAGCGATCGAGCGGCTCCTCTCGATCATGGAGAGGCTCCGGGGGCCGGACGGCTGCCCGTGGGACCGGGAGCAGACCCTCAAGTCCCTCCGGCCCTACGTCCTCGAGGAGACCTACGAGGTCCTCGAGGCGATCGACGCCGGAGATCCGCGCGAGCACTGCGAGGAGCTCGGGGACCTCCTCCTCCAGATCGTCTTCCAGGCCCAGCTCTCCCGGGAGGCGGGGACCTTCGACTTCGCCGACGTCGCGGAGGCGATCTCGAGGAAGCTCGTCTCCCGCCATCCCCACGTCTTCGGGGACGCCGAGGTGAAGGACGCGGAGGGGGTGCTGCGCCAGTGGGTCGCGCTGAAGCGCGAGGAGAAGCGCGCGAAGGGCGGTGGGGAGAGCGTGCTCGAGGGGGTGCCCCGCGAGATGCCGGCGCTCGCGCGCGCCGATCGCCTCACCGAGAAGGCGAGCCGGATCGGGTTCGACTGGCCCGACGCGGCCGGCGCCCGCGCGAAGGTGGCGGAGGAGCTCGCCGAGCTCGACGAGGCGGCGGACGGCGGCGACGCGCGGCGGGTGGAGCACGAGGTCGGCGACCTGCTCTTCGCGGTGGCGAACCTGTCCCGGAAGCTGGGGATCCACCCGGAGGAGGCCCTCCGTGGCGCTGTCTCTCGCTTCGTCTCCCGGTTCGAGCACGTGGAGCGCGAGCTCGCGCGCCGCGGCGTGGCCCACGGCACGGCCACCCTCGAGCAGATGGACGCGATCTGGGAAGAGGCGAAATCGCTGGAAGCTCCAGCGAAAACCGAACGTATCCCACCTGCGGCGCCATCCACCCACACGTTGGGGAAAGACCGTGGATAAGTCTGTGGGAACCCCCGAACCTGCGCGTTCGTCGCATCGCCAGGGGGCCCTCCCGCCCCCGGCCTTCCTGGGTTAACGCCCGTCAATTCAAGCACTTGGCTGCGGACGGGCCTCGCCTCCGCCCTGGGCGGGGGGGCGCGAAGGCCAGGGCGTCCGAGGGTTTGTGCCGTGGTGGATAACTCGCAGTGACCTCCTGCTTTTCTGGACCGCGTCCCGCGCGCCCGCGCCGCGCGCCCTCGTGTCTGCCCCTTGGGAGAGAGAGGCTCCGCGAACGGGTGCGTCGCAAGTCCCTCTGCCCGAGTGCCGCGCGGGGCGGATCGTCCCGAAACCCCCTCGGCTCAAGGGCGCCCGCTCCGCACCCCCACGAGGGGCGGCTCGGCGGCGCGGCCCCGGTCCGCTCTCTCCGGAGGGCGCTGCCCGGGGCATAACCCCTTGACGCGGCTCGCGATGGGCGATAGAAGCGCGCCCTCGCACTACGGAGGAATGCCCGCTTGGCGAACACCCGATCGGCCGAGAAGCGAAATCGTCAGGCGCAGAAGCGCCGTGCCCGCAACGTCCAGGTCCGCACCGGCGTGAAGTCCGCCGTGAAGAAGGTGCGCGAGGCCATCGCCCGCGGCGACGGCGCCGCTGCGAAGGAGGCGCTGCGCGGGGCGGAGCGGGTGATCGGAAAGGCCGGGAGCAAGGGCGTCCTCCACGGGAACACCGCCTCCCGGAAGATCGCCCGCCTCGCGAGGGCCGTCGCCAAGACCGCCTCGCCGGCGAGCTGAACGGCCGCTCGCGATTCGGCGATCGGCTCCCGGCCTCGGGTGTTCCCGGGCTCAGCCCTCCTCGAAGGCCCTCGGGATCTCGCGCGCCAGCTCGGCGGCGAGCCGGCGCAGGGCGAGCGTTCGCCTCCCCTCGGTCTCCAGCGGATCGCCCGCGCCCAGGTAGGTCGCCTCCCGCCGGAGCTCCCGCTCGACGAGCACCTCCGCGCCACGCACCAGACGCGCCTTCACGGAGAGCACGACCCGCCAGGTCCCCGCCCCCGGCGTGGCCGGCGCGGCGTCGCCGGCCCTCACCTCCCCCTCGATCCGGACCGGCGCGCCCTCCCCGGCGTCCGCCCCCCGGCGCGCGAGCTCCGCGCGCAGCGCCTCCGTGATCGCCGCGCCGAGGCCGGGCTCGGTGGAGAGGTTCTCGAACGCGGCCGCGTGCACGCGGTCCGCCCCGCCCTGACCGGTCCAGCGCTGCGAGAAGGAGTAGCCGCAGGCGAGGAAGACCAGGAGCGCGGCGATGGGAGCGAAGCGCACCTCGCTACCCCACGACGAAGTTGATGAGCCGCCCCGGGACGAAGACGACCTTGCGGACGGTCTTGCCCGCGAGGTGCGCCCTCACGCGCTCCTCGGCCTCCGCGAGGGCGCGCACCTCCGCCTCCCCGGCCGTCACCGAGGCCTGGACCTCTCCCCGGAGCTTGCCGTTCACCTGGACGGCGATCCCGACCGTGTCGGCGGCGACGAGGGCGGGGTCGTGGCCCGGCCACGGCTCCTCCGCGAGGAGCCGGTCCCGGACCGCCGGCCCGATCACCTCGTGCCAGAGCTCCTCCGCGGCGTGCGGGGCGAACGGGGCGAGCAGGGTCGCCACCGCGACGAGCGCCTCGCGGACCGCGGCGCGGGCGGCGTCGTCCGCCGGCTCGAGCTGGTACAGGGCGTTCACGAGCTCCATGAGCGCCGCGATGCCGGTGTTGAACTTGAGCTCTCCCTCGAAGGACTCCGTGACCTTCTTGATGGTCCGGTGGGTCTTCCGCCGGAGCTCCAGCGCCTCCCCCCCTGCGCCGGCGAGGGCGGCCTCGGGGACCCGGAAGCAGTCCTGGCGGGCGTGGAAGATCCGCCAGACGCGGGACAGGAAGCGGAAGAGGCCGTCGACCTGCTCGTCCGACCAGTCGATGTCCTTCTCCGGGGGGGCGGCGAAGAGGATGAAGAGCCGCAGCGTGTCGGCGCCGTACCGATCCACCATGGGCCCCGGCGTGACGACGTTGCCCCAGCGCTTCGACATCTTCCGGCCGTCGGGGCCGTTCACGATGCCCTGCGTGACGAGCCGGCGGCAGGGCTCGTCCTCGTGGACGAGCCCGAGGCGCCGCATCACCCGGTGCCAGAACCGGAAGTAGAGCAGGTGCATCACCGCGTGCTCGGGGCCGCCCACGTAGACGTCCACGGGGAGCCAGCGCCTCGCGAGCTCGGGGTCGACGGGGCGCCGGTCGTCCCTCGGGGACAGGTAGCGCGCGTAGTACCAGGAGGAGTCGACGAAGGTGTCCATCGTCTCCACCTCGCGCCGGGCCGGCCCGCCGCACTTCGGGCAGGAGGTCTCGACGAAGGACGGGACCTTGGCGAGGGGCGGCTCCCCCGTGCCCGTGATGATCGCCTCCTCGGGGAGGACGACGGGGAGGTCCTCGTCCCGGACCGGCACGGTGCCGTCCTTCGGGCAGTGGACGACGGGGATGGGGGTCCCCCAGTACCGCTGGCGGGAGAAGCCCCAGTCGCGCAGGTGCCAGCGAACCTCCGCCTTCCCGAACCCCCGCTCCTCCGCGTGGGCGGCCATCTTCCGCCGGGCCTCGGCCGAGGGGAGCCCGGTGAACGGGCCCGAGGCGTCGAGGACGCCGTCCTCCGTGGAGGCCCGCTCGAGCGCGTCCGGGCCGGGGATCCGCTCCCCCTTCGCGGGCTGGATCACGACCTTCACCGGCAGGCCGTACTTGCGGGCGAACTCGAGGTCCCGCTGGTCGTGGGCGGGCACGCTCATCACCGCGCCCGTGCCGTACTCCGCGAGCACGAAGTTCGCGATCCAGACCGGCACCTCCGCGCCGGTGAAGGGGTTCACCGCCCGGGCCCCGGTGAAGACGCCCTCCTTGGGCGCGTTCTCGCCCGTGCGCTCGAGGACGTCGGTCTTCCGCATCCGCTCGACGAACGCCCGGACCTCTCCGCGCCGCTCCGGGGTGGTCACCTTCTCCACGAGGGGGTGCTCCGGAGCGAGCACCGCGTAGGTGCAGCCGAAGATCGTGTCCACCCGGGTCGTGAAGACCCGGATCGTCTCGCCCCCCGGGACCGCGAAGTCGACGTCCGCGCCGTCGCTCCGGCCGATCCAGTTCCGCTGCATCGTCGTGATCCGCTCGGGCCACTCCGCGAGCCCCGAGAGCCCGTCGAGGAGCTCCTGCGCGAAGGCGGTGATCCGGAAGGCCCACTCCGGGATCACCTTCTCCACCACGGCCGACTCGCAGCGCTCGCAGCGGCTCTCGTCGACGACCTGCTCGTTCGCGATGACGGTCTGGCACCCCGTGCACCAGTTCGCCTTCCCCTGCCGGCGGTAGACGATCCCCTGCTCGAGCATCCGCAGGAAGAACCACTGGTTCCACCGGTAGTACTCGGCGTCGCAGGTGGAGAGCTCCCGGTCCCAGTCGAACGCGTAGCCGAGCCTCTTCATCTCGGCGCGGAAGGCGACGATGTTCTCCCGCGTCCGCTCGGCGGGGTGGCGGCCGTCCTTGATCGCGGCGTTCTCCGCCGGTAGCCCGAGGGCGTCGAAGCCGATCGGGTGGAGGACGTCGTACCCGCGCATCCGGAGCTGCCGGGCGAGGGCGTCCCCGATGGTGTAGACGCGGCCGTGCCCCATGTGCATCGCGCCGGACGGATAGGGGAACATCTCGAGGACGTAGCGCTTCTCGGCGCCCGGGCGCCTCCCGGCGCGGAAGGCGCCGGCCTCCTCCCACCGCGCCTGCCAGCGCGGCTCGATGGACTTCGGGTCGTAACGGTCGTTCATGGTCATGGAGGCGCGGGATATTACCGGAGATTACCGCTCTGCGTCTCGCTCGCGCCCCTCGCCGAGGGCCCGGCGCGCCCCCCTCTTCCCTCCCCTTCCCGCCCGTCTCCGGGGCGCCGCCCCTCCTCGCCGCCGCGGGACCGCTCCGGTCACGCCGGCGAGGAGCAAGGGTGCGCGCTTTCGCCGCGCCACGGAATCTGCGGATCTCGCTACTTTCCTAGATCGCTGGATGGCCCCCGGCCGGGGGCCCCGGAACCGTGGGGAATCCACCCCTGGGAGGAGACGAACGTGAAGATGATCCCGACGAAGGCGGCCTTCGCCGCCGCGGCGCTCGCCGCGGCCGCACCGGCGCTCGCGACGAACGGCATGCGGATGATCGGCTTCGGGCCGGTCCAGAACTCGATGGGCGGGGCCGCCTCGGCCGCGACGCTGGACGGCGGGGCCTTCGTGTCCAACCCGGCCGGCCTCGCCGCCCTCGGGACCCGCGCGGAGATCTCCGCCACGCTGTTCATGCCGAAGGTCGAGTACGCCGCCTCCGGCGCGGCCTCCGGCGCGTGGCTCGAGTCCGATCGTCCGCCGGACGTCGTCCCGATGGCCGCCGCCACCTTCAAGGCCTCGGACAGGCTCACCCTCGGCATCGGCGCCTTCGGCACCTCCGGGATGGGCGTGGACTACGGGACCGACCTCTACATGGGCTCCACGACGTCCTCCTACCTCAACATGCGGTTCGCCCCGGCGATCGCCCTCGCGGTGACGGACCGGCTCACCTTCGGCGTCGCGGCGAACGTGATGTACGCGCGGATGGAGTACGCGGTCGCCGGAGGGATGGGGATGGAGCCGCGCGACGCCTCCGGCTCGCTCGGGTACGGCGCCACGTTCGGCCTCACCTACGTCACGGAGGAGGGCCCGACCCTCGCCCTCGTCTACGAGACGAAGAGCGAGTTCCAGGACTTCACCTTCGACATCCCGCCCCACGACCTCGTCGTCGGCTTCGACGGCCTGGGCAACCCCATCATCGCCCCCATCCCCGGCGGCGCCGAGTCCCTCGCGTTCGACCAGCCGTCCGTCCTCACCCTCGGCATCTCCTTCCGCCCGATGCCGGCCCTCCTCGTCGCCGCCGACGCCCAGTGGATCGACTGGACCGAGACGAACGG
Organism: Anaeromyxobacter sp.; assembly: GCA_037442705.1. GTDB lineage: Bacteria > Myxococcota > Myxococcia > Myxococcales > Anaeromyxobacteraceae > Anaeromyxobacter. The sequence continues at coordinate 609 of JBBIPT010000226.1, read as the reverse complement.
CAAGAACGAGCCGGCCTTCACCTCGAACCCGATGATGACGGGCGGGATGCCCTGGAACCTCGACTGGAGCGACCAGATCGTCCTCAAGATCGGCGCGCAGTACGACGTCTCCGACGTGCTCGAGGTCCGGGCCGGCTACAACTGGGGCGGTAACCCGCTGAAGAAGGACCGGGCCTTCGAGAACATCGCGTTCCCCGCCATCGCGGTGCACCACTTCACCCTCGGCGCCGGCTACCAGTTCGGCGCGATCACGGTGAACGCCGCCGCGGTCTGGTCGCCGGAGTCGACGCTCTCCGGGTCGAACGGCGCGCAGAACATCTCGGCCTACGAGACGAGGATGTCCCAGCTCGCGTTCGACCTCGGCGCGGCCTGGAAGTTCTAGGCGGCCGAGCGCGATGCAAGGCTTCAGGCCTCAGGCTTCAGGCCTCAGGAACTGCATCTCTGCCGCCGTTCCCGAGGCCTGAGGTCCGAGGCCTGAGGCCCATCCCTCTCAAGATCGCATCCACGCGGAATCAGATCGGTTTCTCGAAACGCGCTTCGGGAAGGCGACAGGAGGCCGCAAGTTTGATCGACTGGCTCCCCAACTACCAAGGGAGCCAGGGCGATGGA
>JBBIPT010000225.1:0-6720 GCA_037442705.1 Anaeromyxobacter sp. | reverse complement strand
GGTCGGCGAGCAGCACCGCGGCCGGCCCCGCCTCGGCCGGATCGGCGGGGCGCAGCGACTGCGCCCGCGCCCGAAGGAAGAGGCGCGGATCCTCGACGAGGAGCCGGCGCGTCGCCTCGCTCCCCGAGAGCCACCCCGCGCACAGGGTCCCCATCTCCCGGCTCGTCGGCCGGAGCGGGCCGATCGCGGCGGCGAGCCGCGCCGCCTCGGCCGCGTTGGCGCGCGCCAAAGGCACAAGGTGCCGCATCGCCGCGTGCGCCGCGATCTCGCCCCGGCGCACCTGCTCCTGGATCTCCCGCGGCAGCTCGCCCACCAGAGCGAGCCGCCGGCTCACCCAGCTCGCGCTCCGGTCGAAGCGCTTCCCGAGCTCCTCCACGGTCATCCCGAAGCGGTCGCGCAGCTCCGCGAGGAGCCACCCCTCCTCGAGCGCGCCGGCGCCGTCTCCGCTCCGCATGAGCCGCTCGACGAGCAGCGCCTCCGCCTCGCCGAGGTCCCAGATCATCGCCCTGACCGTGTCGCGCCCGAGCCGCCGGAGCGCCCGTACGCGCTTGTAGCCGTCGACGAGCACGTGCCGAGCGCCTTCACCCGTGGTCACCACCACTACCGGCACCTGCTGGCCCGTCTCGGCGAGCGACGCGAGAAGCCGCGCCTCGCGCGCCGCGCTCCGCGTCCGCAGCGCCTCGTACCGCAAGTCAACCTGGTGGAACTCGAGATCCATCGCTCCGGCGCCCGTCCTCGGCGCGGACACGATGACCGATGCCGGATCTGGTCTTGCGCGACGGGTGGGGGAAGTCGCGGAGATCCGCCCGTGGGATCAAGGACTTGGCTGGTCATCTAGTCTTGCGCGTGCCGGCGGAGGAGTCGGCCCATTCCCAGAAGAAATTCAGCACCTTGGGCCTTGAACTGGTCTTGCGCGAGATCCCAGGGAAGTCGGTCGAGCGGTGGTGGCGCCCGCGACGGCGCCAGCTCCGTGCCCGTCTCCTGCGCCGCCGCCCTCTCCTGGATCCGCCGCGCGCGGTCGTACTCCGGGTGCCTCGCTCGCCACGACTCCCGCGTCGTCGCCCGCCGCGCCGCCTGGCACTCCGGCCGCGAGCACGTCCGCTGCCGATCACCAACTCTCGCGTCCGGCGCGAACCACCGCCGGCACTCCCGACACGGACGCTTCTTGGCCGCCATGGCGGCCATCGTCGCCTGCCCGGGGGCCGGCCTTACCTCACCGCGGCCGCCGCCGCGGCCTTTTCACCCAGCGTCCGGCGGGTCACTTCTCGTGAGCAAGCCCGGGTCAATTCTGGCGAGCGCCGAAGCCCCGAGGAACGAGCCGCGGCAGGCTCCCCCAACTGGCCCCCGATGACGGGTCCAGAGCGCTTCGCGCTGCCTCTGGCACCGCCTGCCCTGCGGCGCCTCCCTGCAAGCGACTTCGGACCGGCCGGGGGCGCGAGCAGCCGCAGGGGAGCAGCCAAGGAAGGGGGCGGCGCGGCGTGCCACCGCCCGCGCTCGACTACTGGTTCCCCGAGCGCGAGGGGAGAGGAATCGAGACCACGTTCTTCGCCTTAGCGAGCCGCTCCGGGAGCATGTGCGCGTAGAGCCGGGTCACGCTCTCCTCGCTGTGCCCGAGAATGGCGGCGAGAACGCCCAGGTCCGGGACCTTCACGAGGAAGTGGGAGGCGAACGTGTGGCGGAGCCGGTGCGGGCCGCCCGTGAGCCCGGCCTTGTCCGTGGCCCGGTCGAACTGCCGCTTCGGCCAGCAGACCCACTGCTCGCCGGTCCGGCTCGGGAAGACCCACTTCCCCTTGCGCGGCTGGCGCTTCAGCACGTCCATGAGCGCGTCGCTGATCGGGATCTCCCGCGGCAGGCCGTTCTTCGGCTGCCACTCCCGGGACGGCCAGATCTCTACCTGTCCGGTGGCGAAGTTCACGCGGTCCCAGGGTAGCGCCCTCGCCTCCCCGTTCCGCACGCCGGTGTTGAGGATGAAGAGGACGATGGGGACGAGCGCCTCCGCTTCCTCCTCGAGCGCCACGAGGAGCCGGTCGATCTCGTCCGCCGTCCACGCCTTCGCCCGCCCGTCATGGGGGACGCGGAGGAGCTTCACCGCCGCGTCGGAGACGAGGAACTTCCGCTCGCGGGCGAAGTTCATGACGACCCGGAGCACCCGCAGCTCGTTGTTGATGGAGATCTTCCGGAGCCCCTCCCCGGCGCGCTTCTTCGCGTAGGCGTCGATCGCGGCCGGATGGATGTCCGTGAGCTTCACGTCCCCGAACGCCTCCATGAGGAATCCGAGGATCGACGCGCGGCGGTCCCAGGAGGTGCTCTTGAGGTGAAGCTCAGCGTGCGGACGGTAGTGGTACGCGCAGAAGTCCGCGAAGGTGAGCGCGGCGCGCTGCTCGTTCTGCGGATCCGAGAGCGACATCTTCACGCGCTCGCGGGCCTCCTCGGCCTCCGCCGCTTCCTTGCTGCCCTTCACGACGAAGTCGGTGCGCTTCCCGCGCTGGAAGATCACGACCCGCCACCGATCCTTGCCCTTCCGATACACCGGCATGAACGCCCTCCATCACCTGGCGCAGGTACGCCTCGAAGGCTGCCCGCGCGATTCGCCAGCTCCGCCCGAACTTCATCGCTCCGGGCATGCGTCCCTCGCGGCACAGCTGCTCCGCGGTCTTCTTGGGGAGCTGGAGGGCGATCGCGATCTGCTCGACCGTCATCGCGATGGCGCCGCGCCGGTCCCCGACAAGGACCGAGCGGCGCTCGATGACGGGCGGCGGAGATCCCGCCAAGGCGAGCCTGAGGTGAGTCTGCGGGCGCTCCTGCCCTTCCCCGAGGCCGTCGTGGGCGCCTTCGGATGCGCTGACGGGGGCAGGGATGGAGGCGGTCGTCCGCATGGCGATGGTTCCCTGCCGGTCACTTCTTGTCCGGCGGTCCTCCGGCCTTCTGGCCCACGGTGTGGGGGTTCCTGACGAGCTCGTCGTATCGGTACTGGAGAAGGCGCCTGAGGTACTCGCGCTTGCTGTCGCCGAACGCCTTGCGGTCGGCCTCCAGGGCCTCGGCGACCGGCTTCGTCGTGGAGAACCAGCTCCTCAGGTCCTCGAGCGCGGTGACGACGGTGTCGTTGAGCGACCCGCCCTCGGCTTCGACCTGCCTCCGAAGCCAGTTGGCGAGTTGTATCGGCAGGCGGAACGAGATGACCGCCTTCTCGCTCGTCTGGTTGTCGGGCGAGCTCTCCGGCGGGCCTTTTGGTCGGTTCATTTCCATCTCCGATGTGGATACCAGACTGCAACCGCATGTGCAACCAGTTTCGCACCGCCACTGGTGCACATGCGGTGTCTGTACCTTACGACCCCCCTCGAAGCGCCGCAACTGCCCCGCCCCGCCGAAAGAGCGGCCTCTCGAGCGAAGGTGGAGTGCGGGACCGGAGCGAACCAGAGACGGGGGATCCCGTCCTGGTGCGGACGTTGCCAAGGCCGCGAAACGGCGGGGGAAGCAGCCCAGGGGCTGGAGTCGCGCTGTGTAGACAGGAAGCCAGCCCGGTCAGGGCCGGGTGGACCGGAGCTCCGCGACGACCTTCTCCAGCGCGGCCTCGTCGATCGTCACCTTGGCCTCCTTCCACGCCTCCTCGATGAGGGCCTTGCGCCGCGCCTCCCTGCGCTCACTCGCCACCCGTGCGGCGAGCCGATCTCGCACGTCTTCCAGGCGCGGCTCGTAGGCCTCCTCCCGTCCGAGGACCCGGAGGACGTGGAAGCCCGACGCGCTCTCGATGACCGTCTCGTGGACCCCGGGCTCGGAGATCGAGAACGCCGCCGCGGCGACCTCGGGACCCGCTGCCGCGGCGAGCGCCTCTCGCGTCATCTCACCGAGCTCCCCGCTCCGCGCGGCGGTCCTCTGGTCCTCGCTCCGCGCCCGCGCGATCTCGCCGAACGCGTAGTACTCGCGGCGGCGCGCGAGGGCCTCCTTCAGCGCGGCGGCCGCCTTGGCGCGTTTCTCGGCACGCTCGGCGCCGTTCGTCACCGCGAAGGAGATCAGCGCCACCCTCGCGCGCTCGGGGAGCGCGAACTCACCCCGGTTCGCCTCGAGGTAGGCTCGAAGATCGGCCTCCTTGGGCGGCGGCAGAGCCCCCAGCTCCTTCTCGAGGTAGAGGGCGGCGAGGCTCTCCGCGTAGCGCCGGACGATCTCCGGGTCGCGGTCGTAGCCCCTCTCGACCGCGCGGAACGCGAGGATTCGCGTACGCGCGAGATCCTCGACGACTTCTTTCGCTGGGCCGACGGCGCCCGAGCGAACTGCGACCCGCTGAGACCCCAGGGCAGCGCGAACCTGGTCCTCTCGGAGGTCGTGATCCCCGAGCCGTACGATCACCGCTCCATTCCCCGCCGCGAGTGACCCCTCCGTTGAAGGGCTACGCTGAAAGGCAAGGCCGGCGAGGAAACCCGCCACGAGCGCTGCGACGGCGACAATGGTCACGCCCACTCGCATTCTACTCCCCCAACACTAGCGTTAGGGTGATTCCCGGTACCGGCCGTGCCGGAGACATCTCGGTGAACGACCGATGCTTCCGCGATCACTCCAAACAGATCAGACCCGTTGCCGCACCGCTCGTTACGAGATTCACGCACCTACCCAGGTTGCTCGTTTCCTGCGAGCAGTTGCCCGGACCCGGAGTACCAGCCGGAACGTCCTCTCTCGCGATGCAGTCGCCCTCACACTCCCGGCCATCGCGGCATGGTCGCCCTGCGTCGCGCGCCTTGTAGGCACACGCGTGCTCTCCCAGAGCCACCGGCCCGAGCCAACGACCTCCGCTTCTAAGGCAGGAACGCTCCGCGTCAGACGTACACCCCGACAACATCACCGCCACACACAGCGCCACGGCCTTCGCGCACGCAGCCACTCTAAGGTTCACGCTCCGGCTCTCACTTGGGCCACCTTGACTGCGCATCGTAGGTCCGCTGCGCCTCATCGTCCGTCCTTGGAAGGGCTTTGAAGTGTTCGGCGCTCCTGACCGTCGTCAAGTCCTCGGCTCCGGCTGCCCTGAAGAACTCCGCGACCTGCTTCGAAAAGGGCTTGGTGAGGTCGAGCGCGGATCCGAAGGAGAACCCCGCATTGTTAGATGGGATGTCCTCTGAGGAAAAGGCACTGCGCCGCACAACGGGGTTGTCCGAGTAGGACTGCTCGACTTCGTTTCCGAACCCGAGACCACGGAGCACACGGGTGCGTGCGAAGTCGGAGGAGAACACGGCTCCGGCGAGTGCGCCGCCGATTCCGTTCTCCTCGTAGTTCATATGCTTGACGGACTCGCGGAAGTCCACTGCGAGTTCTGTCGCCCTGAAGAAGTGCGTCAAGTCGATGTAGCCGTACTGCTTGGTGTAGACGTAGCGCACGTGGGCCTTCCCGAACGTCTCATACCGCGCCGCCCATCGAAGCGTACTCTCGGCCTTTCCCGGATAGGAAGTGAGTCGGCCCACGACAGCGCTGGCATTCCCGATTCTGCTCTGGACCGGCTCCTCGCCGTTGGGGTCCACCATGCGCATCGGGTTCTGCATGGCGTACGCGTAGGATGCCTGCAGAGCCGGGGCGCTCAGAAGCTTTTCCGTAGCTTCTGCTAGGAGCGGGTCTGTGGACAGCCACCTGGAGCGTCTGGGATCATAGTACCTCGCCCCGAAGTAGTAGAGCCCGGTCTCCTCATCGAGTTCCTTCCCGGTGAAGAGGAACCTCTGGCCCTTCACCCCGGGTCCGTCCGCGTCCTGGCGAACGTCGCGCCACACCTGGCCGTAGGGGAAGTACTCGACGTGCTCGTGGACGCGCCCGTTCTGGTCCGTAACCCAGCTCGTCGAGCCCAGGTGGTCGGAGTGGTAGTAGTAGGTCTCCGGGCGGATTCGAGAGTCTGGCGGGCCCATCACGACGGGGTCGCCGCCGGGGAAGGCAGGGCACTTGTTCGGCTGGTAGTCGCTCGGAATACAGCCGGGCAGGACCGCCCCGGAGGGAGGCTCTCCCGGCGGAGCGGAGACCACGCTCGGGTCCGCGGGCTGCCATCCAGGAGGCGGCGAGACCTTCGTCGCGATGCGGGTCGCCCCCGCGAAGACGTGCTTGGAGGCCGCCTTGCGCCCCTTCAGGGCGAAGAACTGGCCGATGGACAAGCTCTCTCCGCCCCGTCCCAGCTTCGCGACCCGGTCGCCCGAGGCGTCGTACACGAAGCGGGTCACGTTCGAGCCGTTCCCGTCGATCACGGCCGCGAGCCTGTTCTCCTCGGTCCAGTAGAACCGCCGCAGGCCATCCGCGTTGGCGCCGCACCCCGGGGCTCTCCGGCACTCCCGGTCGACGTTGCCGTTCCCGTCGTACAAGACGTGCGTTTCCCCGATCCTCGTCGCCTGGTGCGGCTTCGCGCGATCGTAGGCGTACTCGAGGTCGTGGTTCGTCGCGGGCGGATGTCCAGTACCCTCGCCGGGCAGACCCAGGGTGTTCACGACGTGCACCTGGGTGTTCCGGGTCATGTTGTGGCTCGCGTCGTACCCGTACGTCGCGGAGAAGCTGTCCACGACCCCGCGCCGGGACTGCGCCGTGCCCGTCGCAGACGTGAGCCGGTACAGGTCGTCGTATCCGAATGCGAATCTCGTCGGCCCCGAGCGGTTGCCCGTCGCGGCCGGGAGCGCGTTCGCCATCTCGAGGACGTTGCCGACCCGATCGTACCGGTAGGCGAGGGCCTGGAGCGTTCGGCCCCCGGCGGTCGTCGCGAGCCCG
>JBBIPT010000224.1:0-6764 GCA_037442705.1 Anaeromyxobacter sp. | reverse complement strand
AGGAGATGCTGCCCCACCTCCGGCCCGGCGGCGTGTTCATCTGCGAAGACGTGCATCGCACCAACAATCGCTTCACTGCGTTCGCGCTCGGACTCGTCGACGAATTGAACGCGTGGGGTGAGCAACTTCCCGATGTCTGGGGCGTCGCCGCATCGCCGTATCAGCGGGCGATCCACTCCATCCACTTCTACCCGTACGTCGTCGTGATCGAGAAGCACACGGCCGCTCCGGCGACGCTCGAGGCGCCGCCCGATCTCCGCGCCCGGATCGTGCATCCGGGCAGGCTACCGCGGAGCGGCGCGTGGAGGCGGGCGGAAAGGCGCCCGGCCGCGCGCGGTCCCGGCGGGGGAGATTCCCGCCCGGGTGCCGTCCGTGAAAGCATGCCGGGCGGCGGAGGAACCGTGGCGGAGCGAGCGAGAGGGGAGATCGGTGCGGCGGGGCTCGGCTCCCGGTACGCCCGGGTGAGGGCGCGGACCGTCAGGCCCCGCCAGGGGCCGTTCCCCCGCCCCGGGGGCATGGCATGAGGAGTCCCCATGATCGGATCCAAGATGCAGGAGGAGTACGGCAAGCGCGGGCGGAACGGGTGACATGAGCCACCCGACCGAGGCCCGCACCTTCCGGCTCTCGCCGGACGTTCGCCCCACCTCCTACGACGCGCAGCTCTCGGTGGACCCCGAGGGAAAGCGCTTCACCGGGTCGCTCACCCTGGGGCTCCGGCTCGCCCGCGCCGCCGGCGAGATCGTCCTCCACGCCGCGGGGCTCGACGTGGGCCGGGCCCGGCTGCGGGCCGCGGGCGTCGAGCGGGAGCCGGCCGAGATCCGGGCGGTGGCGGCGAGCGAGACGATCGTCCTCCGGTTCGCGCCCCCCGTGGGGGAGGGGCCGGCGGAGCTCGAGCTCGCCTGGACCGGGAAGATGACGGACGGGCTCCGCGGGCTCTACCCCGCGGGCGGGGGGATCGCCGCGACGCAGTTCGAGGCGGCGGACGCCCGGCGGGTCTTCCCTTGCCTGGACGAGCCGGGCTTCAAGGCGCCCTGGCGGCTCGCGGTCGAGGCGCCGCGGGAGGCCCGCGTCCTCTCGAACGGCCCGCCGGTGCGGGAGGAGGACCTCGGGGCGCGGAAGCGGATCCACTTCGACGAGACGCCGCCCCTCCCGACCTACCTCGTGGCGCTCGTCGTGGGAGGCGTCGAGGCGGGGCCGCCCGTCGAGGTGCGCGGCGTGCCCGTCCGCACGTGGGCGCAGCCGGTGAAGGTCCCGCTCACGGGGTTCGCCCAGGAGGTCGCCGCCGCGGTCCTGCCGCGGCTCGAGGACTACTTCGGCGTCCCCTACGCCTTCGGGAAGCTCGACCAGGTCGGGCTCCCCGAGTTCGAGGCCGGGGCGATGGAGAACGCGGGGCTCGTGACCTACCGCGAGGTCGCGCTCCTCCTCGATCCGGCGACCGCCTCCCTCGCGCAGAAGAAGCGGGTCGCCGAGGTCGTCACGCACGAGCTCGCCCACATGTGGTTCGGGAACTGGGTCACGATGAGCTGGTGGGACGACCTCTGGCTCAACGAGGCCTTCGCCACCTGGATGGCGTTCAAGATCGTGGACGCGTGGAGCCCGGGCTGGCGGGTCTGGCTCGAGTTCGACCAGGGGAAGGCCGCGGCGATGCAGCTCGACGCGCTCCTCTCCACCCACCCGATCCGGGCGGAGATCCACGACGTCGCCGAGGCCGGGGAGGCGTTCGACCTCATCACCTACGAGAAGGGCGGGGCGGTGCTCCGCATGGTCGAGGGCTTCCTCGGGGAGGCGCCCTTCCGCGAGGGGATCCGGCGCTACATGCGGCGGCACGCGAAGGGGAACGCCGTGGCGGACGACCTGTGGGCCGCGCTCGGCGAGGCCTCGGGGGAGCCGGTGGTCGAGCTCGCGAACGCCTGGATCGGCCGGGCGGGGTTCCCCGTCCTCCACGTGGCGCGCCGGGGGAGCGCGCTGCGGATCGAGCAGAAGCGGTTCCTCTCCGATCCCGCCGCCGCGCCGGGCGGAGCGGACGAGCCCTGGCCGATCCCCGTCGTGCTGCGCGCGGGCGGGCCGGGGGGAGCGCGCGAGCTGCGGTTCCTCCTCCGGGAGCGGAGCGCCGAAGTGGAGCTCGGCGGGGATCCGTCCTGGGTCCACGCGAACGCGGGCGCGCGAGGGTTCTACCGGGTGGCCCACGGCCCCGCGGAGCTCCGCGCGATCGTCGCGAGCCTCGGCAGCCTCGAGCCGGCGGAGCGGATCGCGCTCCTCTCCGACGAGTGGGCCCTACTCAAGGCGGGTGAGCGGGAGGTGGGGTCCTTCCTCGAGCTCTGCGCCGGCTTCGGCGCGGAGGAGGACCGGGCCGTGCTGGACGAGCTCGTCGCCCGGCTCTCCGCGCTCGAGCACCGGGTCGTCGGGGAGGAGGATCTGCCGGCCTTCCGGGTCTTCGTCGCGCGGCTCTTCCGTCCGGCGCTCCTCGGGACGGGATGGGATCCCGACGCGGGGGAGGGGGACGAGGTCCGGCTCCGCCGGGCCGCGGCGGTCCGGGCCCTCGCGCTCGTGGCGCGCGATCCTCCGGCGATCGCCGAGGCGACGGCGCGGCTCGACCGCTGGCTCGCGGGGGACCGCGCCGCGCTCGAGGCGAACCTCCACGACGCGGCGGTGGTCGCGGCGGCCCGGGCGGGAGACGCCGTCCGCTTCGAGTCGCTGAAGGCGCTCTTCGATCGGGAGACGGATCCGGCCTTCCGCCGGCGGTGGCTCCTCGCCCTCGCCGCGTTCGAGGCGCCGGAGCTCGCGGCGCGCGGCGTCGCGCTCGGCTTCTCGAGCGAGGTCCCGCTGCAGGACGCGGCCTCGTTCCTCGGGACGCTGCTCTCGAGCCGGGCGGCGCGCGAGCCGGCCTGGGCGCGGCTGCGGGAGGAGTGGGGGGCCGTCCGGGTGCGGCTCGGGGCGGCGCCCATGCTCCTCCGCCGGGTGGTGGAGGCGATCGGTGGCCTCGTGCTCCGGCGCCACCTCGACGAGGCGGAGGCCCTCCTCTCGGCCCAGCCCGTCCCGGAGGCGAGGCAGGCGGCCGCCCAGACGCTCGAGGGCCTGCGGCAAAATGTCGCGCTACGTGACCGGAATCAGGAGGGCATTCGAGCCTGGCTCGCTCACCACCGGTGACGTGGACTCCACTCGGGGTGCGTGAGCCGCGAAGGGACGATTCGAGACGAGGTCGCAAGAAACCGTCCAACCGTCAGGGATCGTTTCGACTTTCGGCATGTGGGCCTTCCAGCCCCCCGCCGGTGACTGATAAGAGTCACCGCCGCGAACGCGCGTGGAGGTAGCCTCGCGCGGATCGGGAGGCTCGATGGTTCGAACGCACGCATCCTCGCTCGCCCTGGCCGGCGCCCTCGCGCTCGCCCCCCTTCCCACCGGAGCGGCCGCGCCGAAACCGGCACCCGGGCCCGCCGCCGCTCGCCCGCCGGCGAAGGCGGAGCTCCTCGTGGAGGCGAAGCCGCCGCCCTTCTCGGAGGGGATCTTCCCCTGCATGGACTGCCACGCCGACACGAAGGACCGGCAGCGGCGCGACCTCGGCTTCCACGAGGAGCAGCAGTCGGTCTTCGATCACGACGCGGAGCACCGCTGGTGCCTCGACTGCCACGACTACGAGAACCGGAACGTGCTCCGGCTCGCGAGCGGCGCCACGGTCCCCTTCACCGAGTCCTACCGGCTCTGCGGCCAGTGCCACGGCGACAAGTTCCGGGACTGGCGCCTCGGCATCCACGGCCGCCGCACGGGGATGTGGAACGGCGACAAGGAGTACCTGCTCTGCGTCTCCTGCCACAACCCGCACTCGCCCGGCTTCAAGGGGGTGAAGGCGATCGTCGTGGACGGCAAGGCGACGGTCGCCCCGACGCTGGAGCTCCTGAAGCCCGAACCGCGGCCCCGTCGGCCGGAGGAGATGCGCCGATGAGCGACCGCAAGATCCCGAACGTCCTGCCGGAGGGCGGTGCCCCCGCCGACGCGTCGCGCCGCGCCTTCCTGCGGACCGCCGCCGCCGGGGCCGCATTCTCCGGGCTCGCCGGCTGCGGCGTGGACCTAGAGGACGTGTTCCGCTCGCACTTCAAGGAGCTCTCGAAGGACGAGCTCGCGAAGGTGCTCGCGAAGGTCGAGGAGAAGAACAGGAAGCGGTTCGGCAGGGAGACGAAGGTCGGGGCGGAGGGGCCGATCCCCGGCGTGGAGTTCGGCTACGGCCTCGACATCTCGCGATGCGTCGGGTGCCGCCGCTGCGTCTACGCCTGCGTGGAGGAGAACAACCAGTCGCGTGAGACCCCGCAGGTCCACTGGATCCGGGTCCTCGAGATGGAGAAGGAGCACGGCGTCGACCTCGCCCACGCGGAGCTCTACTACGAGGCGGAGGGCGTCCCCCGGCCCGGCAAGTTCTACTTCCCCGTCCAGTGCCAGCAGTGCCGGAAACCTCCGTGCGTGAAGGTCTGCCCCACGCAGGCCACTTGGAAGGAGGCGGACGGGATCGTGGTCGTGGACTACGACTGGTGCATCGGGTGCCGGTGCTGCATGTCCGGCTGCCCCTACGGAGCCCGGTACTTCAACTGGGCGGACGGGGTCCTCCCCGCCGGGGAGCTGAACCCGAACCAGCACTACCTCGGCAACCGCCCGCGCCCGAAGGGCGTCGTGGAGAAGTGCACCTTCTGCATCCAGCGGACGCGGAACGGGCGGTACCCGGCCTGCGTGGAGGTCTGCCCGGTCGGCGCCCGGAAGTTCGGCAACCTCCTCGATCCGGAGAGCGAGATCCGGAGGGTGATGGAGACGAAGCGCGTCTACGTCTTCAAGGAGGAGCTCGCCACTCACCCGCAGTTCTACTTCTTCTACGCGACCTAGCGAGGGAGCGAATGTCCGGCATCCTGGGGTTCCTGAAGACCTGCGTCCGCCTCGTCCTCACCGGCGGCAGGGCCTACAAGGCGTGGGTGGCGTTCCTGCTCGTGATGATCGGGGTCGGGGCGGTCGCCTACTCGAAGCAGCTCGACGTGGGGCTCATCGCGACGAACATGCGCGACGAGGTCTCCTGGGCGTTCTACATCGGCAACTTCACCTTCCTCGTCGGCGTCGCGGCGGCGGCGGTGCTGCTCGTCATCCCCGCCTACGTCTACCACTGGAAGCCGATCAAGGAGGTCGCGGTGCTGGGCGAGCTCCTCGCCATCAGCGCGCTCGTGATGTGCCTCCTGTTCATCCTCGTGGACATGGGGCGGCCCGACCGGCTCCACCACATCCTGCCGCTGCTGGGGACGCCGAACTGGCCGAACTCCCTGCTCGCGTGGGACGCGCTCGTCCTGAACCTCTACCTCGTGGTGAACCTGACGCTCGTCGTCTACCTCCTCTACACGAGCTACCAGGGCAAGGGGTACGACAAGCGGATCTTCGTCCCGCTCGTCCTCCTCTCCATCCCGATCGCCATCTCCACGCACACGGTCACCGCCTTCCTCTACAACGGCATGGCGGCGCGCCCGTACTGGAACGCCTCGATCCTCGCCCCGCGCTTCATCGCGTCGGCCTTCTGCTCCGGACCGGCCGTGATGATCATCCTGTTCCAGGTCCTGCGGAAGACGAACGATCTCGAGATCAAGGACGAGGCGATCTGGAAGATCGCGGAGCTCATGTCCTACGCGATGTTCCTGAACCTCTTCCTCCTCGGGGCGGAGCTCTTCAAGGAGTTCTACTCGGCGACGGAGCACCTCCACTACACCGAGTACCTCTGGCTCGGGATCGGGGAGCACAGGGCGCTCGTGCCGTACGCCTGGTTCTCGCTCTTCTGCAGCGTGGCCGCGTTCCTGCTCTTCCTCGTCCCGAAGACGCGGAAGAACTACGTGACGCTGAACCTGGGCTGCCTCCTCATCTGGGCCGGCGTCTACATCGAGAAGGGGATGGGGCTCATCATCCCCGGCATGACGCCGGACACCCTCGGGCAGATCTACGAGTACACGCCCACGATCATCGAGTGGGGCATCGCCGCCGGCGTCTTCGGGACGGGGTTCCTCGTCTTCACGCTCCTCGTGAAGGTCTCGGTCCCCATCCTCCTCGGCACGTTCCGCGCCGGGCCCCAGGAGGGCGCCGCCGCGCCGGCGGCGCCGGCCGGCCTCGCGGCTCACTGACGGATTCTCCACCCAGGCTCACGCAGCACGGGACCAGCAACGGAGGCCAGCCATGAAGCAGCTCGTCGCAGCCTGCGCCCTCGCCCTCCTCGCCACCGCGGCGAGGGCGGACGGGGCGCTCTACGCGAAGCGGTGCGTCGCCTGCCACGGCAAGGACGGGAAGGGGACCCCGGTCGGGCAGAAGATGGGGGTCCAGGACCTCACCACGACGAAGCTCTCCGAGGCGGACCTCGCCAAGGTGATCTCGGAGGGGCGCGGGAAGATGACGGCCTACAAGGGCAAGCTCTCCGACGCCGAGATCCAGTCGCTCGCCAGGTTCATCAAGGCGGGGCTGAAGTAGGCCCGGGGCGGCCGGCGGCCGCCTCCCGTCCCTCGGCCGCGAGGCGGCCGCGCAGCTCGCCGTCCTCCAGCGCTCGCGAGAACAGAACGTCGATATGCCGGAGCGCGTGCCGCATGTCAAAGAGTCCGGCGATCTCGTCCGGTGCGAGGTGGCGCGTGATCTCCGGATCGCCTGCGAGGCGGCCGGCGAGATCGTCGCCGGCGATCGCGTGCCGCTGCACCAGGCGGTACGCGTCGTCGCGCCGGACGCCCCGGCGCACGAGCGCCAGCAGCACCTGCTCGGAGCACACC
>JBBIPT010000223.1:0-6919 GCA_037442705.1 Anaeromyxobacter sp. | reverse complement strand
GCCTTCGCAGGGCATACGCGCCGCCGAGCAGCGCCGCGCCGAGGAGCACGAAGAAGAGGGCGATGCCCAGGCCGATGCGGGCGCGCTGCAGCGCCTCGTGGTAGGCCTCGCGCTCGGCGCGCGAAATCGACACCAAGCCTCGTTGACGCAGATACTCCCAATAGTTCAGGCTTTCGACCGGCGTAAAGTCGGCGATGTCCCGCCGCTGCTCCGCGGTGGGGACCGTGTTCTGCAGGAAGCCGTAGCGGGGGTTCCCCTCTCCGAAAGTCTTCTCCCAGTAGGCCCGGTTCTGCTCGAAGGCGTACCCCTGGGCGGGGGTCAGGGTCAGGGTCTTGGCGGCCGCGTCGTACCGGTTGGTCTTGAGCTCGGCGATCACCGCGGCGTCCAGCTCCAAGCGCTTCTCCGCCGGGAGCTTCGCGTAGGCCCCCGCCTGCGGCGGCCCCCCCGCGGCGGCGGCCCAACCGTGCGGCTCCGTGTCGGGCTCGTCCAGCATCCGGGCGAGCGCGAGGATGGACTGCGGACCCGGGTCCGCCGTCCCCTCCGTCTCGTCGTCCGGCCCCGGGACGTCCGGAGGCTCGAACGGCCGCGGCGTGATCGGGACCTCGTCGTCGAGGGCGGGCGACAGGTAGGAGCGCAGGTCGAGCCCGTCCACGAGCTCCATCGCGAGGTAGGAGTACCCCTCGTGGACGCCCGCGTCGAAGACCCGCACGACGTTCGGATGGTCGAGGTCGCGCAGCACCTCGTACTCCCGGGCGAGCCGCCGCGCCGCGACGGCGTCCACCGCGGGTGCGGGGCCGAGCACCTTCACCGCCGCGAGCCGGCCGCTCTCCCCGTGCCGCGCCCGGTAGACGGTCCCGACGCCACCCCTCCCGATCACGGAGAGGATCTCGTAGGGGCCTACGCGGCGAGGGGGCACGGGAATCGAGGATACGGTCGCTGGAACGGGGAATCAAACGTCTCCTGGCGCTCCGGGGTCCCCGCGCGGGCGCGAGGTGGAAGGGCGCGTACTCCGGGGATGCTGCGGCGGGTCGCCGCGGTGCGACGGCGTGCTATAAGCCGCGCGTGGCGGAGCCGATCCCCATCGAGGAGCTCGAGGCGCGGGTGCGCGCGCGGCCCCTGCCGCGGCACGTCGCGATCATCATGGACGGGAACGGCCGCTGGGCCGAGGCCCGCGGCCTGCCGCGCGTCGCCGGCCACCGGGAGGGGGCGGAGGCGGTGCGGGCGGTGGCCCGGACCGCCCGCCGGGTGGGGATCGAGGCGCTCACCCTCTACGCCTTCAGCGCGGAGAACTGGGCCCGGCCGGAGGACGAGGTCGGGGCGCTCATGCAGCTCCTCGCCGACTTCCTCGACTCCGAGCGGGAGGAGATGGCGCGGAACGGGATCCGGCTGAACGCGATCGGTGACCTCGCCCGCCTGCCCACCTCCGTCCGCGAGCGGCTCGACGCGGTCCGGAAGGCGACGGCCGGGGAGGGCGGCATGGTCCTCACCCTCGCGCTCTCCTACGGGGGCAGGCAGGAGATCGTCCAGGCCGCCCGGCGCGCGGCCGCCGCGAAGGGGCCGGAGCTCGAGGCCTCCGACCTCGAGGCGGCGCTCTGGACGGCCTGCCTCCCCGACCTCGACCTCCTCGTCCGGACGAGCGGCGAGCGGCGGATCTCGAACTTCCTCCTCTGGCAGGCCGCCTACGCCGAGCTCCTCTTCAGCGACGTCCTCTGGCCGGACTTCCGGGAGGCGGAGCTCCTCGGGGCCGTCGAGGACTACCAGGCCCGCGAGCGGCGCTTCGGGCTCACCGGCGCGCAGCTCGACGCGGGCAGGGGAGGGTAGGGGCCTTGGGCGCGCTCGACGAGAAGAACCGCCGGAACCTCGGCCTCCGCGTCGCCTCCGCGCTGGTCCTCTTCCCCATCGCGATCTGGTTCACCTGGCGCGGCGGGCTCCCCTTCGCCTTCCTCGCCGGGGCCGCCGCCGCGGTCGCCGCGGCCGAGCTCGTCCTCATGTTCGAGAGGCGGGTGGGTGCCGGGGAGGCGTTCGGCATCGCCGTCGCCGGGGCGATCCCGCTCATGGCGGCCTTCGGCGAGAGCGGCGACCTCCTCCCCGGCTGGTCCGGGCTCGCCCTCGCCGCCGCGATCGTCGTGCTCCTCTCGATCTTCCTCTTCCGGAAGGGGCCGCTCGAGGCGATCCCCCGCGCCGTGGCGGTCGTCGTCCTCTCCTGGCTCTACTGCGGCCTCCTCGTCGCCTCGCTCGTCGGCCTCCGGCTCCGGTTCGGGGTGGAGTGGGTCGTCGTCGCCTTCGTCGCGACCTGGGCGAACGACACCTTCGCCTACTTCGCCGGGCACGCCTTCGGCCGCCACAAGCTCTACGAGCGGATCTCCCCGAAGAAGACCTGGGAGGGGTTCGCGGGGGGCGCGGCGGGGAGCGTCCTCGGGAGCGTCGCCGTCGCCTGGTGGCTCCTCCCCGGGGTCTCCTCCTGGGCCTTCGTCGCGGCGGGGGCCGGCGCGGCGGTCCTCGGTCCCATGGGCGACCTCGCGGAGTCGATGGTGAAGCGGGCCGCGGGGGTGAAGGACTCCGGGCGGATCATCCCCGGCCACGGCGGGCTCCTCGACCGGATCGACGCGCTCCTCTTCGTGGCGCCGTGGATCTACGTCTGCGCGGCCTGGCTCGGCCCGGCCTCCTGATGGCGGTGGCCGGCGTTCATGGTTTCGCCGGGCTCGTCGACGGGTCACCTTGAACGGAAGCAGAGGAAGCCGTTCGCCCCGAGCCTGTCGAAGGGCGAGCGGCCGCTCCCGGCTCGGCGGGCGCCGTCCGGCCGTGCTAGAGATCCGCAGCGTGAAGCGCGTCGCGATCCTCGGCTCGACCGGCTCCATCGGGGTGCAGGCGCTCGACGTCGTCTCCCGGTTCCCCGACCGCTTCGAGGTCGTCGGCCTCGCGGCCGGGCGGAACGCGGCCAGGCTCGCGGAGCAGGTTCGGCGCTTCCGGCCCCGGCTCGTCGCCGTCGCGGACGGCGCGGCCTCCCGGGACCTCCGGGCGCTCCTCCCGGCCGGCGTCGAGGTGCTCTCCGGCGAGGAGGGGGCGGTCGCGATCGCCTCCCACCCCGACGTGGACTTCGTCCTCGCCGCGATCTCCGGCGGCGCGGGGCTGCGCTCCACCGCGGCGGCGATCGAGGCCGGGAAGACGATCGGTCTCGCGAACAAGGAGTCGCTCGTCCTCGCCGGCGAGCTCCTCATGGGGAGGGCCGCGGCGCGGGGGATCGCGATCCTCCCCGTGGACTCCGAGCACTCCGCCATCCACCAGTCGCTCGCCGGGCACAACCGCGCCGAGGTCCGCCGGCTCATCCTCACCGCGTCGGGCGGCCCGCTCCGCGGGGTGCCGGCGGCGGAGCTCCCCGGGGTGACGAAGGAGCGGGCCCTCAGGCACCCGAACTGGTCCATGGGGGACAAGATCACGATCGACTCGGCCACCCTCATGAACAAGGGGCTCGAGGTCGTCGAGGCCCGCTGGCTCTTCGGGGTCGAGCCGCGGCGCATCGACATCGTCGTGCACCCCGAGTCGATCGTGCACTCCATGGTCGAGTACATCGACGGGTCGATGGTCGCCCAGCTCGGCGTCTCGGACATGCGGGGGCCGATCAGCTACGCGATGGCCCACCCGGAGCGGCTGCCCCTCGACCTCGCGCCCCTCGACCTCGCGAAGCTCGGCCGGCTCACCTTCGAGGCGCCCGACCCGGCCCGCTTCCCGGCGTTCACGCTCGCCTACCGGGCCCTCGAGATGGGCGGGACCGCCTCCGCGGTCCTCTCCGGCGCGGACGAGGCGGCGGTCGCCGCCTTCCTCGCCGGGCGCTGCCGCTTCACCGAGATCGCCGAGGCCTGCGCCGCCGCGCTCGAGGCCCACGCCCCGGAGCCGGTCCGCTCGGTGGACCAGGCGCTCGCCGCGAGCGACTGGGGACGGCGCGAGGTGGAGCGGGCGATGGGGCTCCCGGACGGGGGCTGAAGGCGGGCTGAAGGCCGTGCCGGGTGGCTTCGATCCAGGCCGCTCGTGGTTCCCCCGAGCCTGTCGAGGGGTCACCACGAGCGGTTCCAGAAGGATCCGGTCGCCCTGAGCCTGTCGAAGGGCGCCGCTCGTCTCCTGCGGCGCGCCGGCGGCCTTGTCGCTAAACTGTCCGCTGCATGACGCAATTCCTCACCAGCGCCGGCGCCATCGTCCTCCTCCTCGGCGGGCTCATCTTCGTCCACGAGCTCGGCCACTTCCTCGTGGCGAAGGCCCTCGGGGTGAAGGTCCTCCGCTTCTCCATCGGCTTCGGCCCCCGCCTCTTCGGCTTCCAGCGGGGGGAGACGGAGTACCGGATCTCCGCCCTCCCGCTCGGGGGCTACGTGAAGATGGCGGGGGACGACCCCAACGAGGAGGTCGCCCCCGAGGACCGGGGCCGGGGCTTCCTCGATCAGTCCCCCTGGCGGCGGCTCCTCATCGCCGCCGCCGGCCCCGCCGCGAACCTCGTCTTCCCGATCCTCGTCTACTTCGCGATCGGAGCCCTCCAGCTCGGCACGCCCATCGCCGGGCCGCGGCTCGGGACGGTCGCCCCCGGTACGCCCGCCGCCTCGGCGGGCCTCCTCCCGGGCGACCGGATCCTCTCCGTCGCCGCCCCGGGGCTCGGCCCCACGGCCGTCCGCGACTTCGAGGAGCTGCGCGACCTCGTCTCCCCGCACCCGGGCGTCCCGCTCGTCCTCCGCGTGGAGCGGGACGGGGCGGACCTCGGGCCGATCGAGATCGTCCCGGCCAGCGAGGAGGAGCGGAACCCGGTGGAGAGGTCCTACCGGGGCGTCATCGGGGTCACGCCCCTCTACGCCGCGGCGGTGGTCGCGCCCCGGACGCCCGGCGCGGCCGGGCCCCTCCTCCCGTTCGACGTCGTCGTCGCCGTGAACGGCGCCCCCGTCCGGCACACGGCCGAGCTCTCGAAGGCGATCGAGGGCGCCGCCTGCGCCCCGGTGGATCTCGACGTCCTCCGGGAGCGGCCGGCCGGCTCCGGCGAGGAGACGGCGCCCGGGGCGAAGCCCACGCCCGAACCGGTCGCGCTCCGCGGCGTGCCGACCTGCGCGGGGGCGGGCCCGGCCTTCCTGCCCGCCCACCCGGCCCTCTCCACCTTCGTCGCCGAGGTCGCGCCGGGATCGCCCGCAGAGCGCGCCGGGCTCCGGCGCGGCGACGCGATCGCCTCGGTGGACGGGAAACCGGTCCTCTCGTTCCTCGGGATGAACTCCCTCGAGCGGCGGCTCGAGCCGGGCCAGGCGATCCGGCTCGGCCTCGCCGACGGGCGCGAGGTCGCGATCGTCCCGGAGGCCGTGCAGCACGTCGACCGCTACACGAAGGAGAAGGAACGACGGCTCGTCCTCGGGTTCCAGCCGTGGAGCGGCGCGCCGGTCGCGGCGCGCACCCTCCTCGCCGAGGAGGTGCCGTTCCGGCGCGGGCTCGACGAGCTCGCCGCCGCGGCCTGGAGCGAGCTCACCCGGATGACGCGGCTCAACGTCCTCGGGATCGTGAAGCTCGCGCAGGGGGAGATCGCCTTCAAGACGGTCGGCGGGCCGATCATGATCTTCCAGGTCGCGAGCGCCGCCGCCGACGACGGCTGGGAGATGTTCCTCTCCGTCATGGCGCTCATCAGCGTGAACCTCGCTCTCATGAACCTCCTTCCGATCCCGGTGCTCGACGGGGGGCACATCGCGCAGTCGGTGATCGAGGGGGTCACCCGCCGTCCGCTCTCCGTGCGCGCGCGGGAGGTCGCGAACGTCGTCGGGCTCATCCTCCTCTTCACCCTCATGATCTTCGTGTTCAAGAACGACATCGTCCGGCTCTTGGGATAGGACGTCCGGCATGCTCGTCGCCGCGATCGACACCGCGACGCTCACGCTCTCCTGCGCCCTCGTGGAGCTCGCGCCGGGGAGGGCGCCCCACCTCCGGTGCGAGCGGACCGAGCGCACCGCCGCCTCCGGGCGCCACGCTCCCGGGGCCTCCCCGAAGCGCGGGCACAGCGGGCTCGTCCCCCAGGCGCTCGTCGATCTCCTCGACGCGGAGGGGCTCGCGATCCCGGACGTGGAGGGGTACGCGGCCGGCCTAGGGCCGGGCTCCTTCACCGGGCTCCGGATCGGGCTCGCGACGTGGAAGGGGCTCGCCTACGGGAACCGCAGGCCCATCGCCGGGGCGTCGAGCCTCGCGGCGATGGCCCTCGCCGCCGCCGCGGACGCGGAGCCGGGGACGCTCCTCGTCCCGCTCCTCGACGCGAAGAAGAGCGAGGTCTACGCCGGCTTCTACCGGGCGCGCGGGGGAGGGATCGTGGAGGTCGCGGACGACGCGGCGCTCGCCCCCGCGGCGCTCGCGGAGCGGGCGCGCGCCCTCGCTGGAGAGGGGCCGCTCGCGGCGTTCGGGGAGGGGGTCCTCGCCTGCGGCGAGGCCCTCGGCTCGATCCCTCGGCTGCGGACGGAGGTCCGCACGCCCCCCGCCTTCGCGGTCGCCGCCCTCGTGGCGGAGCGGGTCGCCGGGGCGGCCTACGACGCGCAGGCCCTCTTCGCCCTCGAGCCCCACTACGTCCGGAAGAGCGAGGCGGAGGTGAAGTTCCCGAAGGGGCTCGTGCCGGGCCCGGGGGCGAGGAGTTGATTGCCGTGATCGTCGTGATTCAGATGGAGACGCGACGTTCGCCCTTCGACAGGCTCAGGGCGAACGGATCCCCTTCGGGCCGCCCGACGCGACGTTCGCCCTTCGACAGGCTCAGGGCGAACGGATCCCCTTCGGGCCGCTCGACGCGACGTTCGCCCTTCGACAGGCTCGGGGCGAACGGATCCCCTTCGGGCCGCTCGACGCGACGTTCGCCCTTCGACAGGCTCAGGGCGAACGGATCCCCTTCGGGCCGCCCGACGCGACGTTCGCCCTTCGACAGGCTCGG
>JBBIPT010000222.1:0-6923 GCA_037442705.1 Anaeromyxobacter sp. | reverse complement strand
GCGGGCCGTTTCCGGCGTCAGCGTCTCGACGTTGAGGCCGAGGCCGCTGCGGGTCGAGCGCTGGCCGGTCGACGGGGCCTGCTGGTCCGGCTTGCCCGCGTCGGCGGTGCCGGGCGTGGCCGCGCCGTCCCCGCCGCCGGCGGCCGCCTCCGCGAGCTGCCGCTGGTGGTACCACCAGTCGTCGAGGTTCCCGGGGAAGGGGAGGATCCCGCCGTCCTTCACCTCCCAGATCGCGGTCGCGAGCTGGTTCACGAAGCTCCGGTTGTGGGAGACGAAGAGGATCGTCCCCCCGTAGCCGCGGAGCGCGTCGATGAGCGCCTCGGACGAGTCGAGGTCGAGGTGGTTCGTCGGCTCGTCGAGGAGGAGGAGGTTCGCCGGGACGAGGAGGAGCTTCGCGAGCGCGACCCGCGCGCGCTCGCCGCCGGAGAGGACGCCCACCTTCTTCTCCACGTCGTCGCCCGAGAACATGAACGACCCGGCGACGCCCCGCACCCAGGCCTCGCCCTGGTCCGGGACGAGGTCCCAGAGGGTGTCGAGGATGGTGCGCGTGGGATCCAGGCTGCCCACCGCGCGGACCGTCCCGTCGCCGTGCTCCGGGGCGTCGAAGTGATGTTGAGCGTAGTAGCCCGCCACGACCGAGTGGCCGAGCTTCACCGCCCCCGCGTCGGCGACGAGCTCTCCCGCCACGAGCTTCAGCAGCGTCGACTTCCCCGCGCCGTTCGGCCCGATGACCCCGATCCGCTCGCCGCGGAGTACCTGGGCGTCGAGGCCGCGGTAGACGTCCTTCGGTCCGAAGGCCTTCGAGAGCCCCTCGATCCGGAGGACCTCCCGCCCCGAGCGCGGCGCCTCCGGGAACCGGAACCGGAGCGTCGCCCGGTGCTCGAGGACCTGCACCTCCTCCATCCGCTCGAGCTGCTTCTCCTTCGACTTCGCCTGGGAGGCCTTCGTGTTCTTCGCGCCGAACCGCTCGATGAACTCCTCGAGCTGGGCGCGCTTCGCGGCCTGCCGTTTCGCCTGGGAGAGGAGCCGCTCCTCCTCGCCGGCCCGCTGCGCCTTGTAGTCGTCGAAGTCCCCCGCGTAGCTCCGGAGCCCCTCCGGCTCGAGGGCGAGGACGCGGCCGATCTGGCGGTTCAGGAACTCGCGGTCGTGCGAGACGAGGACGAGCGCCTTCCGCGTCGCGCGGAGGAACGAGTCGAACCACCCGAGGGTGGGCACGTCGAGGTGGTTCGTCGGCTCGTCGAGGAGGAGGAGGTCGGGATCCTGGAGGAGGAGGCCGGCGAGGGCGGCCCGCATCTTCCAGCCGCCGGAGAAGGTGCGGGCCGGCTGGCCGAGGTCCCGCTCGGAGAAGCCGAGCCCGGAGAGGATCCGCTCCGCGTGGCGGCGGCCGAAGTGGTCCTCGAAGTGGTCCGCCTCCTCGTGGAGCTCGGCGAGCGCCTGGGAGAGCTCGAGCTGCTCCCCGGGATCTCTCGCGGCGGCGAGGCTCGTCTCGACCTCGTGGAGGCGGGCCTCGAGCGCGGCGCGCCCGGGCACGGTCGCGAGGACCGCCTCGACGAGCGGGAGGTCCGGCAGGCTCGCGACGTCCTGGGGCAGGTAGCCGACCCGCGCGCCGCGCCGGAAGACGAGCTCGCCGGAGTCGGCCCCGATCTCGCCGGAGAGGATCCGGAGGAGGGAGGACTTCCCGGTCCCGTTCGCCCCGGCGAGCCCGATCCGGTCGTGGGGGCCGATCGCGAACGAGGCCCCCCCGAGGATCACCTTCGGGCCGTAGGCGAGGTGGAGGTCTTTCGCGGCGACGAGGCTCAACGGGAACGAGGACTTAGCCCATTCCCGGCGGCGCGGCCAGGGGTGCGCTCCGGGGCCGCCCCGCCCGCCGGCCTGCGGCGGGCGGCCGCGAGGAACGGCGCGCCGTTGCGCGCGCCGGGAGATTCCGGGAACAATGGACGGGCAGCATGGCCCGCTTCCCCGCGCCCTCCCCGACGACCGCCACGCTCTCCGACTCGGTCTACAGCGCCCTCGCCGCCCGGGCGCGGAGCCTCCCCGGCCCGGTGTTCGCGCTCCAGGTCGGCGACACCTGGCTCGACCCGCCGGAGTGCGCGCGCGCCGAGGCGCAGCGCACGGCGGACCACCCGCGGCTCCACGCCTACGCGCCCGTGCAGGGGGAGCCCGCCCTCCTCGACGCGATCGAGGCGCGCCTCCTCGCCCGCGACGGGGAGCGGGTGGAGCGGGAGGACCTGCAGGTCATGCTCGGCGCGACCGGGGGGCTCTCCATCGTCGTGGACGCGCTCCTCGACCCGGGGGACGAGGTCGTGATCCTCGCCCCGTACTGGCCGCTCATCCGCGGGATCGTCGCCTCCCGCGGCGCCGTGCCGGTGGAGGTCCCCTTCTTCGACCGGCTCGGCGCGCCCGGCTTCGACCCGGAGGCGGCGGTGGCGAGGGCGATCGGGCCGCGCACCTCCGCGATCTACGTGAACACGCCGAACAACCCGACCGGCCGCGTGCTCCCCGGGGACGTCCTCGACGCCCTCGCCCGGCTCGCGCGGCGGCACGGCCTCTGGGTCCTGTCGGACGACGTCTACGCCGACCTCTCCTACGTGGGACACCGGCGGCCGGTCTGGGCCCACCCGGACCTCCGCGACCGGGCGATCGCGAACCACTCCGTGTCGAAGGCCTACGGGCTCGCCGGTGCACGCGTCGGGTTCACGCACGGCCCCCGCGCGATCATGCGGGCGATCCGCGGGCTCCAGACCTTCAAGACCTACTGTGCGCCGCGCCCGCTCCAGTTCGCGGCCGCGCGGGCGCTCGCGGAGGGGGACGGCTGGCTCGCGGACGCCCGGAAGATCTACGCGGAGGCGGGGCGGAGGGCGGCCGCGGCGCTCGGCCTGCCCGCGCCGGAGGCGGGGGCGTTCCTCTTCTTCGACGCCTCGAGGTGGTTCCGCCCCGGCGAGGACCTCTCCCGGTTCCTGGAGCGGTGCCTCGACGAGGCGGGGGTCCTCCTCACGCCCGGGATCGCGGCCGGCGCGGCCTACGGCACCCACGTCCGGCTCTGCACCACCGCCGTGCCGCCCGCCGCTCTGGACGAGGCGGTCGGGCGGCTCCGGCGCGTGCTCGGCTACAGATAGAGCCGCAGGAAGGCGAGCCCGGTCGTGTAGAGGCCGGAGTCGTCCCCCGAGACGTCGCTGTTCTGGGTGTGGCGGGCACTCCGCGTGCCCGGCCCCGGACTTCACCCTCGGAGGAAAGCGGCCGCGAGAAATCCGGCGCTCAGGGGCCGCGAGGGGATTCCTTCACGGCCCCTCACGGCTCCCGCATGTGGGGGTACTCGAACCGGACGGGCGGGTCGAAGGTCTCCTTGATCGCCCGGAGCGACACCCACCGGTAGAGGTTCGCGATGCTGCCCGCCTTGTCGTTCGTCCCCGACGCCCGCGCGCCGCCGAAGGGCTGCTGGCCGACGACCGCCCCGGTCGGCTTGTCGTTCACGTAGAAGTTCCCGGCCGCGTCGGAGAGGCGGCGGGTCATCGCCGCGATCGCCGCGCGGTCCCGGGCGAAGACCGCGCCGGTGAGGCCGTAGGGTGAGGTCGTCGCGCAGAGGTCGAGCGCCTCCTCGAGCTTCGCGTCGTCGTAGACGTAGAGCGTGAGCACCGGCCCGAAGATCTCCTCCTCCATGAGCCGGAAGCGCGGATCGGTCGTCTCCACCACGGTGGGCTCGATGAAGTAGCCCTTCGAGTCGTCCGCGCCGCCGCCGGCGAGGATCTTCGCCTGCGGGGAGCTCCGCGCGAACTCGACGTACTCCTTGATCCGGTCGAACGCCCCCCGGTCGATCACGGCCCCGAAGAAGACGGAGAAGTCCTCCACCTCACCCATCTTGATCTCGCCCACCATCGCGAGGATCCGGTCCTTCAGGTCCGGCCAGAGGCTGCGGGGCAGGTAGGCGCGCGAGGCGGCGGAGCACTTCTGCCCCTGGTACTCGAACGCTCCCCGGACGAGCGCGACGGCCGCCGCCTGCGGGTCGGCGGAGGGGTGGACGAAGACGAAGTCCTTCCCCCCGGTCTCGCCGACGATCCGGGGGTAGCTCCGGTACCGCGGCAGGTTCTCCGCGATGGTCTTCCACATCCCCTGGAAGACCTCGGTGGAGCCGGTGAAGTGGAGGCCGCCGAGGTGGGGGCTCGCGAGGACGGGGTTCCCCACCGCGCCCCCGGGCCCGGGGACGAAGTTCAAGACGCCGGGAGGCAGGCCTGCCGCCTCGAGGAGCCGGAGGATCCACCAGGCGGAGTAGACCGCCGAGGAGGCGGGCTTCCAGAGGACCGTGTTCCCCATGAGCGCCGGCGCGGTGGGGAGGTTCGCGGCGATGGAGGTGAAGTTGAAGGGGGTCACCGCGAAGACGAAGCCCTCGAGCGGGCGCGCCTCGAGCCGGTTCCACTGGCCCGGCGGGGAGACGGGCTGGTCCTCGAGGATCCGCTCCATGAAGTGGGGGTTCCAGCGCCAGAAGTCGACGATCTCGCAGGCCGAGTCGATCTCCGCCTGGGAGGGGGTCTTGGACTGGCCGAGCATCGTCGCGGCGTTCAGGACCTGCCGCCACGGACCGGCGAGGAGGTCGGCGGCGCGCAGGAGGATCGCCGCGCGGTCGTGGGGGGCCATGGCCGCCCAGGCCGGCCGCGCCGCGTTCGCGGCCTCGACGGCGGCCTCGACCTCCCTGGGTCCCGCCTGGTGCCACCGGGCGAGCCGGTGGCCGTGCCGGTGGGGGATCCGGACCTCGGCGATCCGCCCGGTCCGGACCTCGCGCCCGCCGATCACGAGGGGGATCTCGAGCTCGTGGGAGGAGAGCTCCGCGAGCTTCGCCTTCAGCGTCGCGCGCTCGTGGGAGCCGGGGGCGTAGGAGAGGACCGGCTCGTTGCGCGGGGCGGGGATGCGGAAGTTTCCGTTCATGGGGCCTCCGGTGGGGTGGCCGGAGAATAGCGCCAGTGGCGCCCGGCGAGGTGTTCCACGCGGGGCGGGTGGTCCGGTCCCCGGGGCGGGGGGCCGTCTTGTGGACGGTCGCCCGGGCGGGGTACTCCTGCCGCACGGATGGCGAGCACCTACCACCTCTTCCAGGCGGCCGAGCGGGTCGAGCTCCTCTCCGGCGCGGTCTACGACGCGCTCGCCCGCCGGTTCCGAGGCGACGAGGACGCGGCCGCGCTCTTCCGGCGCCTCGCCGGGGAGGAGGAGCAGCACGCCGCGCGGGTCCGGCTCCTCGTCGCCCACTACCGGAACGATCCGAGGGTCCTCGGGCGGGGGGAGACGGACTCGAGCGCGCTCGACGCCTGCGTGAAGCTATGCGAGCGGGCGGTGACCGAGGTCGAGGCGGGGACCTGGGGCGACGATCTCGGGGAGGTGAAGGCGCGCCTCGTCGCCCTCGAGGAGCGGCTCGCCGCCGCGCACGCCGATCTCCTCCTCGGGGAGACGAACCCGGCCCTGCGGGAGTTCTTCGCCCAGCTCGCCGCGCAGGACGAGGGGCACGCGAGGCTGCTCCGGGGGTAGGGGGGCGGCTCACCGCCCGCCCGCCGGCTCCTCGTCGCTCCCGAGGCCGTAGCGCCGGAGCTTGTCGTGCAGGGTCACGCGCGAGATGCCGAGCCGCCGGGCCGCCTCGCTCCGGTTCCCGCCCGCCTCGCGCAGCGCCTCCACGATGAGCCCCCGCTCGTACGCCTGCACCCGCTCCTTCAGCCCGAGCGCGCCGTCGCGCCCCGCGCTGGAGGGCCCGCCCGGCAGGAGGGAGAGGTCGAGCCCCTCGGGAGGGGAGAGGGCGACGAGCCCCTCGATCGCGTTCTCGAGCTCGCGGACGTTGCCGGGCCAGGAGTGGGCCGAGAGCCGGTCGAGGAGCGCGCCGGGCACGCGCAGGGGGGCCGCCCCGAACCGCTCCCCGTAGCGATCGAGGAAGTGGCGGACGAGGAGGGGGACGTCCTCGGGCCGCTCGCGGAGCGGCGGAACGCGAAGGGTGACGACGACGAGCCGGAAGTAGAGATCCTCGCGGAACCTCCCCGCCCGGACCTCCTCGGCGAGGTCGCGGTGCGTCGCCGCGAGGACCCGGACGTCCACCTTCCGGACCTTCTCCTCGCCCACGGGCCGCACCTCGCCCTCCTGCAGCACGCGCAGGAGCTTCCCCTGCGCGGACGGCGCGAGCTCGCCGACCTCGTCGAGGAGGATCGTCCCGCCGTCCGCCTCCCCGAAGAGCCCGGGCCGGGCGCGCGTCGCGCCGGTGAACGCGCCGCGGGCGTGGCCGAAGAGCTCCGCCTCGGCGAGCTCCGGCGTGAGGGCGGCGCAGTTGAACCGGACGAACGGCCGGGCCGCGCGGGCGGAGGCGCGGACGATCGCCTCGGCCACCCGCTCCTTCCCCGTCCCGCTCTCCCCGGAGAGGAGGACCGTCACGTCGAGCGGCGCGACGCGCCCGACGAGCACGGCGAGCCGCCGCATCGCCTCGGAGGCGAAGATCATCGTCCGGGCGAGCGCGACCTCCCCCGCGAGCCGCTCGTTCTCGTGGGCGAGGCGGGCCGCCTCCACGGCTCGCCGGACGACCGCGAGCAGCTCCTCGTTCTCGAAGGGCTTGCGGAAATAGTCGTAGGCGCCCGCCTTCATCGCCTCCACCGCCTGCCGCTCCGAGCCGTGGGCCGTGATCACGACGACCCGCGGCGCCGGCGAGCGGGCGGAGAGCCTCCGGAGGAGCGCCATCCCGTCCACGCCGGGCATCCGGAGGTCGGTGACGACGAGCGGGGCGGGCCGGGCCTCGAAGGCGGCGAGCGCCCCGGCGCCGTCCGCCGCGTCCTCCACCTCGAGCCCCTCGGAGGAGAGGATCTCGCGGAGCGTGTAGCGGACCCCGGGGTCGTCGTCGACGACGAGGACGCGGACCGGCGGCGAGGCGCTCACGCGGCGCGCTCCCCGCCCGCGGCGCCGGCGGGCCC
>JBBIPT010000221.1:0-6929 GCA_037442705.1 Anaeromyxobacter sp. | reverse complement strand
CATCCTCGTGAGGGCGACCTCCTCGGTGACGAACCCGCGGTTCGCGAGCAGGGCGACGAGCCGGGCGCGAGGGTGGAGGCCGCGGGGCACGAGCCGCGCGGCGATCGCCTCGAGGGCGCGCGCGGCGGCCCCCGCGCCCCGGAACCGCGAGGCGGGCTTCCGCGAGAGGCACCTCTCCACGGCCCGGGCGAGCCGGCGGGGGCAGTCCGGCGCGAGCGACCGGACGCGGGGGAACCTCCCGCGCTGGATCGCGGCGAAGAGCTCCTCCGCGTCCTTCCCGCGGAAGGGCTTCTCGCCGGTGAGGAGCTCGTAGAGCGAGACGCCGAGGGCCCAGACGTCGGCGCTTCCCCCCGCCTCCTCTCCGGCGAGGACCTCCGGCGCCATGTAGGAGGGGGAGCCCACGAGCATCCCGGCGCGGGTGAGGGAGGAGTCGGCCTCGCCCTTCGCGATCCCGAAGTCCATGAGCTTCGCCTCTCCCTCGCGGGAGATCATCACGTTCGCCGGCTTCACGTCGCGGTGGAGGAGGCCGTTGAAGTGGACGTAGTCGAGCGCCTCCGCGACCTTCGCGCCCACGACCGCGACGCAGTCGGCCGGCAGCGCCCCGCCCTGCGCGAGGACCCGCGCGAGGTCCGACCCGTCCACGAACTCCGTGACGAGGTAGATCCCGTCGTCCTTCTCCACGAGGTCGTGGACGGCGGGGATCGCCTCGTGCCGGAGCTTCGCGTAGGCGCGCCCCTCCCGCCGGAAGCGCTCCACGATCTCCTTCGAGCGGGCGAGCTTCGTGTCGAGCGCCTTCACGGCGACCGAACGGTCGAGCGCCTCCTGCTTCGCCTCGTAGACGACGCCCATCCCGCCGCGGCCGATCTCCCGCTGGATCACGCTGGAACCGACCTTGCGAACCATGGACGGGGAGGATCGCAAGGGGGGGGCCGCGACTCAAGTGGGCATTCCGGGCGCCGGCCCGGATCGACCCGGGAATGGCGGGGGGGCCGCTTGCCCACATCGCCCCTCCTTCTGCTAGACTTCCAGGAATCCCGTCGCTCCCTGCAAGCGTTTTCAGGCGAAAGCCGCGCGCGGCCCTGACGTTGCGGGGACCAGACCGCTCAGCATCCAATCCCAGGGCGCCACGCCCCTCGCCCGAGGCGGGGTCGCGGGGCGCTCGTACTCCCCGAGGAGGCCAGTGATGTCTGGAAGGCGCACTGTGACGATGGACGGCAACGAGGCGGTGGCCTCGGTCGCCCACCGGGTGAACGAGGTGATCGCGATCTACCCGATCACCCCCTCGTCCAACATGGGCGAGTGGGCCGACGAGTGGTCCGCGCAGGGCCGCAAGAACGTCTGGGGCTCGGTCCCCACGGTCGCCGAGATGCAGTCGGAGGGCGGCGCGGCGGGAGCCGTCCACGGTGCGCTCCAGGCCGGCGCCCTCACGACGACCTTCACGGCGTCGCAGGGGCTCCTCCTCATGATCCCGAGCATGTACAAGATCGCCGGCGAGCTCACGCCGATGTGCATGCACGTCTCCGCGCGGACGGTCGCGACGCACGCCCTCTCGATCTTCGGCGACCACTCCGACGTGATGGCCGTCCGCCAGACGGGGTACGGGCTCCTCGCCTCGGCCTCGGTGCAGGAGGCGCACGACTTCGCCGCGATCGCGCAGCGGGCCTCGCTCCTCTCCCGGATCCCCTTCCTCCACTTCTTCGACGGCTTCCGAACCTCCCACGAGGTGGCGAAGATCGAGGAGCTCACCGACGCCGACCTCCGGCAGATGATCACGGAGGACCTCGTCGCCGCGCACCGCTCCCGGGCGCTCACGCCGGACCGGCCGGTCCTCCGCGGCACGGCCCAGAACCCCGACGCCTTCTTCCAGGCGCGCGAGGGGATCAACGGCTTCTACGCGGCCGCCGCCGGCCACGTGCAGGCGGCGATGGGCCACTTCGCGAAGATCGCGGGGCGCAAGTACAAGCTCTTCGAGTACCAC
This sequence comes from Anaeromyxobacter sp., assembly GCA_037442705.1. GTDB lineage: Bacteria > Myxococcota > Myxococcia > Myxococcales > Anaeromyxobacteraceae > Anaeromyxobacter. Next base: position 4,951 of record JBBIPT010000221.1, on the reverse strand, counting down.
GGCCACCCGGAGGCCGAGCGCGTCGTCGTCCTCATGGGTTCGGGCTGCGAGACGGCCCACGAGACCGTGGACGCCCTCGTCGCGAAGGGCGAGAAGGTGGGCATCGTGAAGGTCCGGCTCTACCGGCCCTTCGACCTCGGCGCCTTCATGACCTCGCTGCCGCGGTCGGTGCACCACGTCGCCGTGCTCGACCGGACGAAGGAGCCCGGCGCCCTCGGCGAGCCGCTCTACCAGGACGTCGTCACCGCGCTCCGCGAGGCCGAGCAGGCCCACATCGACCGCTTCCACCACCAGCTCACGGTGGTCGGCGGCCGGTACGGTCTCTCCTCGAAGGAGTTCACGCCGGCGATGGTGAAGGCGGTCTTCGACGAGCTCGGGAAGGCGCGCCCGAAGCGCCACTTCACGGTGGGCATCAACGACGACGTCTCCCACCTCTCCCTCAAGTGGGACCCGGCCTTCGACACGGAGCCGAAGGACGTCGTGCGGGCGCTCTTCTACGGCCTCGGCGCGGACGGCACCGTCGGCGCGAACAAGAACTCGATCAAGATCATCGGCGAGGACACGCCCAACTTCGCCCAGGGCTACTTCGTCTACGACTCGAAGAAGTCCGGCTCGGTGACGATCAGCCACCTGCGCTTCGGGCCGAGGGAGATCCGCTCCGCGTACCTCATCTCGAAGGCGAACTTCGTCGCCTGCCACCAGTCGAACTTCGTCGAGAAGTACGACATGCTCGACCCGGCCGTCCCGGGGGCGACCTTCCTCCTCAACTCCCAGTCCGGACCGGACGAGGTCTGGGACACCCTGCCGCGGGAGATGCAGGAGCAGATCCTGAAGAAGAAGCTGAAGCTCTTCGTCATCGACGCCTACAAGGTGGCGAAGGACACGGGCATGGGGGTGCGCATCAACACCATCATGCAGACCTGCTTCTTCGCGATCTCGGGCGTCCTCCCCCGCGACGAGGCGATCGGCCACATCAAGAAGACGATCGAGAAGACGTACTCGCGCAAGGGCGCGGACGTGGTGAAGAAGAACTTCGAGGCGGTGGACCACACCCTCTCGCACCTCTTCGAGGTGAAGACGGAGGGGCGCGAGGCGAAGGGCAAGGCGCGCCCGCCGATCGTCTCGGAGATCGCCCCCGACTTCGTGAAGCGGGTGACGGGCCTCCTGCTCGCCGGGCAGGGAGACCTCCTCCCGGTCTCCGCCTTCCCGGTGGACGGGACCTGGCCGACCGCGACCGCGAAGTGGGAGAAGCGGTCGATCGCGCTCGAGATCCCGGTCTGGGAGACCTCGCTCTGCATCCAGTGCAACAAGTGCGCGCTCATCTGCCCGCACGCGGCGATCCGGCCGAAGCACTTCGCCCCGGAGGCCCTCGCCAAGGCGCCGAAGCACTTCCTCACGATGGACTTCAAGTCGCCGGAGGTGAAGGGGCACAAGTACGCGCTCCAGGTCGCCCCGGACGACTGCACGGGCTGCACGCTCTGCGTGGAGATCTGCCCGGCGGAGTCGAAGACGGAGAAGGGCAAGAAGGCGATCAACATGATGGACGCCACGCCCCTCAAGGAGAAGGAGCGGGAGAACTGGGACTTCTTCCTCGAGATCCCGGATCCGGACCGCAAGACGACGAAGCTCGACGTGAAGGGCTCCCAGTTCCTCGAGCCCCTCTTCGAGTTCTCCGGAGCCTGCACGGGCTGCGGTGAGACGCCGTACATCAAGCTCCTCACCCAGCTCTACGGCGACCGGGCGGTCATCGCGAACGCGACCGGCTGCTCCTCGATCTTCGGCGGGAACCTCCCGACGACCCCGTACTCGCAGAACCCCGACGGCCGCGGCCCGGCCTGGGTGAACTCCCTCTTCGAGGACAACGCCGAGTTCGGCTTCGGGGTGCGGCTCGCCATCGACAAGCAGATGGAGCACGCGAAGGAGCTCCTCCAGGGACTCGGCACGCAGGTCGGCGACGCCCTCGTGAAGGAGCTCCTCGAGGCCGACCAGTCGGGCGAGGAGGGGATCGAGAAGCAGCGCGAGCGGGTGAAGCTCCTCAAGGAGAAGCTGAAGGGCGTGAAGAGCCACGAGGCGCTTCGCCTGAAGGACGTGGCCGACTACCTCGTCCGCAAGTCGGTCTGGATCGTCGGCGGCGACGGGTGGGCCTACGACATCGGCTACGGCGGCCTCGACCACGTGATCGCGGCGGGGAAGGACGTGAACATCCTCGTCCTCGACACCGAGGTCTACTCGAACACCGGCGGCCAGGCGTCGAAGGCGACGCCGATGGGCGCGGCGGCGAAGTTCGCGGTGGCCGGGAAGCCCATGCCCAAGAAGGACCTCGCGATGCTCGCGATGAGCTACGGCCACCCCTACGTGGCCCGCGTCGCGATGGGGGCGAAGGACGCGCAGACGGTGAACGCGCTGAAGGAGGCGGACAGCTACGGGGGGACGTCCGTCGTCATCGCCTACGCCCACTGCATCGCCCACGGCTACGACATGGCCGACGGGATCAAGCAGCAGGAGCGCGCGGTGGACTCCGCCTACTGGCCGCTCTTCCGCTACGACCCGCGGAGGGTCGCGGCGGGGGAGAGCCCGCTCAAGCTCGACAGCCCCGCCCCCAGGATCGACCTGTCCCAGTTCGTCCAGCACGAGACCCGGTTCCGGCAGGTCGAGGCGGCGAACCCCGAGGCCTTCAAGAAGATGATGGAGCAGGCCCAGAAGGACGTCCGGGAGAAGTACGCGCTCTACGAGCAGCTCGCGCGGGCGATGAACCCGGCGAACCTCGTGCCCGGCGCGGGCAAGGCGAAGCCGAGCGCCTGATCCGGGCCGCCCTCCCGCTCCCCGCCTCCGGGCGGGGGGTGGGTGGCAGCCCTCGCCCCTCGGTTCACCCCGGGTCGCCGATGCCTCGCCTGCGGCGGGCTCGGGAGGGCCGGATGATCGAGGGGATGCGGGCGAGCGGAGGGCACCCGGCTTGCAGCACCCCACGCGGAGAATGAGGTGTCCGCGTGTCGGTCTGTGCCCACACGAAGAAGTGCTCGTTGAGCGACTGCATCTCGATGGGGGCCGCCCTTCGGGTCTGGCAGAGCTTCTACTGCGAGGGCGTCTTCGAGCGGTGCGAGCGGTTCAAGCTGGTCGAGCGGGGCCACCCGGTCCCGGACCGGCTCCTGCCGAACGGCAAGATCCTCGAGCCGATCTCGAGGGAGCGGACCCTGCGGCCTGCGGGGAGCTGAGGGGCCGTGAGGAAGTCCCCTCACGGCCTCTGAGCCCCCTCCGCGTCACGCGAGGCTGGGCTCGACGAGCTCGATCCTCCGCCAGGCTCCGGCGCGGAACCGGAGCGCGAGGACGACGGCGAGGGCGGCGAGGTAGAGGACGAGCCACCCGACCGCCACGAGGTCCCCTCCGCCGAGGATCCGCACCGAGACGAAGCTCCCCGGCGCGAAGACCGCCCAGGCGATCACCACCCTCGCCCACATCGTGAAGAGGGTATCCCCCGCGGCCCGGAGCGACTCGGCGAGCGTCATCGCGCCCGCGTCGAAGATCTGCCAGGCGGCGGAGAGGACGAGCATCCGCCGGCCCACGGCGAGGAGCTCCTCGGCCGAGGCGGGGTCGCGGGCGAAGGCGCCGAGGACGAGGTCCGGGGCCGCGAGGTAGAGGGCCGCGGCGAGGCACTGCCATGCGGCGGCGACCGCGAAGGTGAGCCAGGCGAGCCCGGGCACCCGGTCCTTCCTGCCGGCGCCGATCGCCTGGCCCACGAGGATCGCGCCGGCGCTCGCGAGGCCGAAGGCGGGCATGAAGGCGACCGAGTTCACCTGGATCACCGCCATGAGCGCGGCGAGGGGGACGGTCCCGAGCCCGGCGACGACGACGTTCACGAAGAAGGCGTAGGCGAGGAACTCGAAGAACCAGTTGAGGCCCGACGGGAGGCCGAAGCGGAGGAGCCGGACGAGCTCCGGGAGCCGGAGCGGCCCACCCCCGAGCCGGCGGCCCTCGGCGACGAAGACGAGGAGGAGGCCGAGGAAGGCGGCGGTGCTCGCCGCCACGCTCGCCAGCGCCGCGCCGCGGACGCCGAGCGCCGGCGCGCCGAGCCGGCCGTCGATGAGGACGAAGTTGAGCCCGACGTTGAGGACCATCGCGGCGAGGTTCGCCCTCATGGGGAGGCGGGTGTTGCCGAGGCCGCCGTAGAAGCTCGCGAGGGCCTCGAGCCCGACGACCGGGCCCGCCGAGAGGAGCCGGAGCGAGAGGTACTCCTCCATCGCCGTCCGGACGTCGGGGGCGTAGTCGAAGGCGGAGAGGGCGAGCGGGACGGCGGGCACGAGGAGGAGCGCCGCCCCCTGCGTGGCGAGCGCGACGGCGAGCCCGTGCCAGGCGTAGCGGCGCGCGCCGGCGAGGTCCCCTCTCCCGAAGAGCTGGGAGGAGAAGCTCGCCACGATGAAGACGATCCCCATGGGGAAGATGAAGAGCGCGAAGGCGTTCGTCGCGCCCGTCGTCGTTGCCGCGAGCGCCGCCGCGCCGAGGTGGGCCACCATGATCGCGTCGGCGATCCCGACGACGACCTGGGAGGAGCGGGAGACGACGATCGGCCAGGCGAGCGCGAGGAGGGAGCGGAGCGTCCCCCCCCGGCCCGTCCCTCGATCGATCCCGACCTCGGTTCCCAAGGGTCTCCTCGCCCGGCGAGAGGCCGGATGCTAACAGGGGGCGAGCATCGGTGCCCGCGCGGAGGCACCCCGGAGGGACGTCGGGCCCTGAGAGGGCCCTGAGAGGCCGTGAAGAACTCCCCTCCCGTCGCCGGACCGGCCGATGCGCATCGCATCGCTTCGTTGCGCCTCCCTCACATATCAGCGGGATATGCTCGGTCGGCGCGCCTTGCGCTGCTTGCGCCTCGACCGCCCGGCTCGGTCCGGGGACTCCCTCACGGCCTCTGAATCCGCGGATGGGGCGCGGAGCGTCCAAGGGATGAAAGGACGGGCGC
>JBBIPT010000220.1:0-6974 GCA_037442705.1 Anaeromyxobacter sp. | reverse complement strand
GGTCGCCGTCGCGCCGTTCGAGCGGCCGGGGGCGGAGCGCGCGCTCGCCGCGGCCGGCGTCGTGACCCGCGGGTGGGTGGACGGCCGCGAGGGGGCGAAGCCGCTCGCCAGCCTCGTGACCACCGTCGACTTCGGCGAGCACCTCATGGTCCGCGCGGGGAACATGAAGATCGCCGTCGAGAAGGGCTCGGGGCGCATCGTGAACACCTCCGGGGGCGGCTGCCCGGACATCCCCCACCTGAACCTGTCCCTCGTCGGCCGGAGCGTCCACGACGCGCCGCGCCCGCGCGAGCTCGGCTCCACGCTCTGCGGGCTCATGCTCGACCGGGCCTTCGAGGAGGCCCGGGCCCTCCTCCGGGAGGGCCGATGAGCCTCCTCGTCGTCGGGACGTACCCCGGAGATCCGGGAGGGTTGCTCGAGGGGGCGTTCTCCCGGAGCCCCGACGGCGCCCTGGCGGTGGGTGGCAGTCCCCTGCCCGCCTGCCAGGGGACGGCGGCGATGCTCGCCGCCGCGGAGGTCGTCGCCCGCCATCTCCGGCAACCGCCGCCCCAGGCCCTCCTCGGCGCCGACCGAGGGCGCGGCGAGGGGACGCGCGCGGTGCACGAGGCGCTCCCGGACGTCGTGGCGCGGCTCCGGCCGCGGGTGGTCGCCTTCCACTACCTCCAGCCCGTCATGGCGCTCCTGCGGCGCTCCCTGGAGCGGATCGCCGGCGCCGGAGGGCCGCTCCTCGTCGCGGACGCCGGCGGCATGTACGCCGCCAAGGCGGCCGGGCTCGCGCCGCGCTTCGAGCTCATGACCCCCGACGTCGGTGAGGTCGGCTTCCTCGCCGACCCCGAGGCGTCCCACCCGGCCTACGTCTCCCGCTACCTCTTCGGCGCGGAGGAGTTCGACCCGGACGCGCTCGTCCGGCTCGCCTTCGAGCGGTCCGGATCGTCGCGGGTCCTCCTCGTGAAGGGGGCGGTGGACCGGATCGCTCGCGATGGCGCCGTCGTGGAGCGCGTCGCGGAGCCGTGCGTGCCCGCGCTCGAGCCGATCGGCGGGACGGGGGACACGATCACGGGGATCGCCGCGGCGCTCCTCGCGGCCGGGTTCCCCACGGTGGACGCCGCGGTCTGCGCGGCGCGGGCGAACCGCGAGGCGGGGCTCCGGATGGCGGCGCGCCCGGATCACCGCGCGTTCGACCTCGTGGAGCGGCTGCCCCGCGTGCTCGCGGACCACCTCTGCGCCTGGGCCTCCGCCTGTCCGGGCCGAGCGCGCTCCTGAGGAGAAACGCCCACGCACGCGTGTCCCTGCGGACACTCCGGGCGGGAAAGCCGAGCCGCGCCGCACCGGGCGAGCGGGCACGGTGCGTGCATCGGAAGCTCCTCGAACCCGAGCTCACGAGGAGCCCATGAACCACCGCAGCCTCTTCTCCGCTTACGCCGCCGCGACCCTCGCCGTCCTCGGCGCCCTCGCCGCATGCGACGGGACGCCCGGCGAGGAACAGACGACGAGGATCATCCCCCCGGCGGCACCCTACCTCGCCCCCATCGCCCGGGCGGCGGAGCCCCCTCCGGCGCCGGCGCCCCCCGCGCTCCGGGCCGAGCCCGAGCCCGCCCCCTCCGCCGAGGAGATCCGGGCCTTCGAGCGGCGCGTGCCGAAGTGATCCTCGTGGTTCGACAGGCTCACCACGAACGGCCCTTTCAAGTCCGTTCGCCCTGAGCCTGTCGAAGGGCGAACGGGAGCGGCTCGATCCGAACGATCACCGCCATCAGGCCCACCGCATCTCCGCCGTGAAGTGGCGGAGGAACCGGGACTGCCTCTCGAACCGGACGCCGCGGACCTCGCTCGCCCTCGCCTTCGTCTCGGCGATCACCTCGGCGGCGTAGTCGAAGTGGCTCTGGGTGTAGACCCGGCGCGGGAAGGCGAGCCGGACGAGCTCGAGCGGCGCGAACGTCTCGGTCCCGTCGGGGAGGCGCTTCCCGAACATCACCGAGCCGATCTCGACCCCCCGGATCCCGCCCTCCAGGTAGAGGGCGAGCGAGAGGGCCCAGGCCGGGTAGTCCTCCGGGCGGAGGTGCGGGAGGAAGGCGCGCGCGTCGAGGTAGACGGCGTGGCCGCCCGTCGGCTCGACGATGGGGACGCCCGCGGCGAGGAGCCGCTCTCCCATGTACTCGGCCGTCCGGAGGCGGTAGGCGAGGTAGTCCTCGTGGAGGACCTCCTCGAGCCCCACCGCGATGGCGTCGAGGTCCCGTCCGGCGAGCCCTCCGTAGGTCGGGAAGCCCTCGGTCAGGATGAGGAGGTTCCGCGCCGCCTCCACCCACCGCTCGTCGTGGAGGGCGATGAAGCCCCCGATGTTCGCGAGGCCGTCCTTCTTCGCGCTCATCGTGCAGCCGTCGGCGAGGGAGAACATCTCCCGCGCGATCTCCTTCGGCGTCCGCTCCGCCTGGCCCGGCTCCCGGAGCTTCACGAACATCGCGTTCTCCGCGAACCGGCAGGCGTCGATGACGAGCGGCTTCCCGTGGCGGTGGAGGAGCGCGGCGTAGGCCCGGAGGTTCTCGAGCGAGACCGGCTGGCCCCCGCCCGAGTTGTTCGTCACGGTGACCATGCCGAAGGGGACCTTCTCGCCCCTCTCGGCGAGGAGCCGCTCCACCCTCGCGAGGTCCACGTTCCCCTTGAAGGGGTGGCGCGCCCGCGGGTCGAGCCCCTCGGGGACGACGAGGTCCAGCGCCTCCACGCCGCCGACCTCGAGGTTCGCCCGGGTCGTGTCGAAGTGGGTGTTCGAGGGGACGACCTCCCCCGGCTTCGTCGCGACGGAGAAGAGGATCCGCTCGGCGGCCCGCCCCTGGTGCGTGGGGATGACGAACGGATAGCCGGTGAGGTCCTTCACCGCGGCCTCGAACCGGAAGAAGCTCCGCGCCCCGGCGTAGCTCTCGTCCGCGTCCATCATCGCCGCCCACTGCCTGGCCGACATCGCGCCCGTGCCGGAGTCGGTGAGGAAGTCGAGGAGGACGTCGTCGGCGCGGAGGAGGAAGGGGTTGAGCCTCGCCTCGGCGAGGAGCCGGGCGCGCTCCTCGCGGCCGGTCATGCGGATGGGCTCGACGGACTTGATCCGGAACGGCTCGATGACGGTGCGCGGCATGGCCCCCTTCTGCCAGGAACGGCCCCGGCCGGGAAGCATGTGCGTGGATGGGCGCCCCGCCCCGCCGGGCACGCGCCTCGCCCGCCGGGGTGGTCCCGTGTGTCCCTTGAAGGCGCCGCGCCCGCTCTGCTTCACTGCCTCCTCGCCTTCGGGGGAGACGACGAGGAGACGCATGCGCATCGAGTGGACCCCTTCCCTTTCCGTCGGAATCGAGGAGATCGACCGCGGCCAGCGCGACCTCTACGAGGCGGCGAACGGCCTCGTCGCGGCGGCCGGCGCCGGCAACGGCGAGCTCGAGGCCCGCGTCCGGCGCCTGCTCGAGAACGCCCGCGCCCAGTTCGAGGCGGAGGAGCGCTGGCTCGTGGACGCGAAGGACCCCGCGATCGTCCGGCACGCCCACGAGCACCGGCGCTTCCTCGACGACCTCGAGGGGATCGCCGCGCAGCTCGCGGGCGGGCAGCGCGAGGCGGTGGACGCCCTCGACGTCCGGACGTTCGTCCCCGCCTGGATCGGCGCGCACGTCGCGCGATCCGATCGCGACCTCGTCCGGGCGCGCCGCGCCGCGACCGGCGGGAACGGCGCGAACGGGGACTCCTCGAAGCGCTGAGCGCACGCGCCGGCGCCCCGCCCGCGGCTTGGCCGCCCTTCGACAGGCTCGGGGCGAACGGCCCCTTCCCGTCCGCTCAGGCCGACCCCTCGACGGGCTCGGGGGAACGGCGAACGGGCCTGGATCGATCCGGGACAGCGCCGCCAAGAGCCCCGGACGCGACGAGGCCCCGGCGGCGGCGAACCGCCCCGGGGCCCCGGTGAAGCGCGCCTGCCCGACGTCTACAGATCCATCATCACGCCGGCCATGATCGTGAAGTTCGTCGTGTCCGCGTCGCCGCTCAGGTAGGGGTCGATCTCGAGCGAGCCGGCGAGGCGGGTCTTCGGGTTCAGCTTGTAGAACGCCCCCACGCCGAGCCGCATGAGGATGCCGGTCGTCGAGGAGCTCGACGAGCTCGAGGGGAGGCCGGGGAACGAGATCTCGGCCGTGCCCCGCCCGTGGTAGAGGCCGAGGCCGCCGTCGCCGTAGAGGGAGAGCTCGGGGGAGACCGGCATCGTGACGCGCGCCGCCGGGATGAGCTTGAAGACGTTCCAGGTGATGTCGCCGAACGGGATGTCGGCCGTGAACCGGGTGTAGCCGACGGAGCCGACGCCGCTCAGCATGAGCTGCGGGGAGAGCGCCTGGATCTGCATCTCTCCGTCGAAGCGGAGCATGAGGCCGTCGAGGTCGCCCATCTCGTAGCCGAGGAACCCGCCGACGGAGAGCCCCTGCTGGGCGGAGCGGGCGGAGCGGGCGGGAGCGGCCGGGGCCGTGCGCGCCGGCTGCGCCGCGGGCTTCGCGGCGGGGGCGGGCTTCTTCGCCTGGGCGCCCGCGAGCGCGGGGACGGCGAGGGTCGCGGCGAGGGCCGCGGCGACGAACGAGCGGATGTGCATGGGTTCTTCCTCCGGGGAGAGTTACGGCCGCCGGGGGCGGCCTGGGTGCACCGGAGGATCGCACGTCCGGTGCGCCCTCGCCAAGGAATCTCCGGCCGCGGCGCCGTGACATCCTGCGGGATCGGTGGTCTTCTTCGACGCGAGGAGTCGAGCCGCCGCATGAGCGACGTGGAGACGAAGGAGCCGGCCGAGAGAAGGCGGATCCGCGCCATCCGGAACATCGGGATCATGGCGCACATCGACGCAGGCAAGACCACACTCACCGAGCGGCTCCTCTTCGCGGCCGGGCGCACCCACAGGATGGGGGAGGTCCACGAGGGCGCGGCGGTGATGGACTGGATGGATCTCGAGCGCGAGCGCGGGATCACGATCACCTCGGCCGTCACCACCTTCGACTGGCGCGGCCACGAGTTCCACCTCATCGACACCCCCGGCCACGTGGACTTCACGATCGAGGTCGAGCGCTCCCTGCGCGTCCTCGACGGCGCGATCGCCGTCTTCGACGCGGTGAGCGGGGTCGAGCCCCAGAGCGAGACGGTCTGGCGCCAGGCCGACCGCTGGCGGGTGCCCCGCATCGCCTTCGCGAACAAGATGGACCGTATCGGCGCCGACTTCGCCGCGACGCTCGCCTCGATGCACCGCCACTTCCCCGACCACGCGATCGCCGCGGTGCAGCGCCCCATCGGGGCGGAGGCGTCGTTCGAGGGGGTGGAGGATCTCGTCGCCCGCCGGCGGATCCGGTTCACCGACCCCGAGGACCCGCGCGCCGCCGCCGTGGAGGAGGGGCTCTCGGCGGAGGGGGAAACCGCCCGGGCCGCCCTCGTCGAGGCCGTGGCGGACCTCGACGACGCGATCGCCGAGGCGGTCCTCTCCGACCGCGATCCGGACGGGCCCGCCCTCTCGGCGGCCATCCGGCGGGCCACGCTCTCCGGGCGGTTCGTGCCCCTGCTCTGCGGCGCCGCCCTCCGGAACAAGGGGATCCCCCAGGTCCTCGACGCGATCTGCGACTTCCTCCCCTCCCCGCTCGACGTCCCCCCGATCACCGGGAAGAACCTCGCGACCGGCGAGGACGAGGTGCACGCCGCCGACGACCGCGCCCCGCTCCTCGCCCTCGCCTTCAAGGTCTCCCTCCTCGACGAGAAGCGGCGCCACGTCTTCCTGCGGGTCTACTCCGGCCGCGTCGCCGAGGGGGACGACGTCTGGAACGCGAACCTCGGCAAGAAGGAGAAGGCCTCCCGCCTCCTCCTCATGCACGCGGTCCAGAAGAAGCGGATGCCCGCCCTCGGCGCCGGCCAGCTCTTCGCGGTCGTCGGCCTCAAGGAGACGCGGACCGGCGACACGATCTCCGACCCCGCCCACCCGATGCTGCTCGACCGGATCCCGAGCTACGAGCCGGTGATCTCCCAGGCGATCGAGACCGCCTCGATGCGCGACCGCGAGCTCCTGCTCGACGCCCTCGCCCGCGTCGCGGACGAGGACCCCAGCTTCCGCTTCGGGGAGGACCCGGAGACGGGCCAGCTCCTCGTCTCGGGCATGGGGGAGCTCCACCTCGAGATCGTCGCCGAGCGGATCCGGCGCGAGTTCGGCCTCGCCCTCCGCACCGGGGCGCCCCAGGTCCTCATGCGCGAGACCCTCACCGCCGAGGCCGCCGGCGAGGGGACCTTCCAGCGGGAGATCGAGGAGGCGCAGGTCTTCGGGAGCGTGTCGGTCCGGATCGGCCCGCTGCCGCGCGGGGAGGGCTTCCGCTTCGGCTTCTCCCCGGAGGCGAACGCGCTCCCCTTCCTGCGGGAGGAGACCCGCCGGATGATCGAGGAGGGGGCGCGCGAGGCGGCGGAGGGCGGCGTCCTCGAGGGCTACACGCTGCAGGACGTGGCGGTCACCGTCACCGGGGCGGCCTGGCGGGAGGGGGAGTCGAAGCCCTTCGCCTACAAGGTCGCCGCGGCGGACGCCGTCCGGGAGGCAGCGGCGAGGGCGCGGCCGGTCCTCCTCGAGCCGATCGTCCGCGTGGAGATCGTCGCCCCGGGAGAGCACCTCGGCGACGTGATCTCGAGCCTCGACCAGCGGAAGGGGGCGATCCTCGACGTCGCCGACCGCGGCGCCGCCGTGAAGGTGGTCCAGTCCGAGGCGCCGCTACGCCGGATGTTCGGCTACGCCACGGAGCTCCGCTCCGCCACCCAGGGGCGGGCGGTCTTCACGATGCGCTTCGACCGGTTCGACGCGGTGGCCTGACCCGGCGCCTCGTGGCGGCGATCGAGCCTCGACGTCCGCCCTTCGACAGGCTCGGGGCGAACGGACTGCTTGCCGTCCGGTCGTGGTGACCCCTCGACAGGCCCGGGGTGACCACGAACGGTCCGGATCCACGGAAGCGGGCGCG
>JBBIPT010000219.1:0-6979 GCA_037442705.1 Anaeromyxobacter sp. | reverse complement strand
CGGCCGCGCGGCCGGCGAGGGCTCCGTGCGGAGCCGCTCCGCGAGCTGGGCGAGCCCGTCCTCGAGGGACTGGATCCTCCGGACGAGCCGCTCGGCGAGGGCGAGGTCCTGGAAGGCGGCGGCGAGGGCCCGCTCCCAGCGGCCGGAGAAGCCGGCGAGCTCCGCGGAGAGCGCCTCGATCTCCGCGTCGAGGGCCGTGACCTCTTCCACCGTGGCGCGGAGGTCCGCCTCGGCCCGGGCCACCGGGCCGGACGCGGCCTCGGCGCTCGCGCCCTGTCCGGTGCGAGCGAGCCCGCGCCGCGCGACGAGCGATCGCTCCTCCGGGGCCATGCCCCCCGGTTCTATCACCGCCCGGCGGAAGCCGGGAGGCGGCCCGGCCGCAGCCGCGCGAACGCCCAGATCGCGTAGGCGAGGAGGGCGAAGGCGAACCACTGCGCGAAGGTGAGCCCGAGGTGGCGGGCGTCCGCGTAGACGACGTCTCGGGCGCGCAGGAAGTCGAGGAGGAAGCGGGCGACCCCGTAGGCCGCGGCGAGGACCGCGAGGAGCCGCTCGCGGAGGAGCCCCCGCCGGTGGAGGAGCCAGAGGAGCCCGCCGATCGCGAAGAGGACGATCGCCTCGTAGAGCCCGAGATCGTGGCGCAGGCCGTCCGGGAACCGGACCGCGAGGAGGAAGTCGGTCCTCACGCCGGGGTGGTCGTGCACGGTGAAGCACCCGACGCGCGCGACCCCCCAGCCCGGCGCCATCCCGAGGGCGAAGGCGTCGGCGTAGCCGTGGAACCGGATCCCCTTCCGGCGGAACCAGACGACGGCCGCGACGATCGCGCCGAGGAGCCCCCCCATGGAGGAGAGCCCCTCCCAGATCTGCAGGAGCCGCCACGGAGAGGTGAGCTCCTCCGGGTGGTAGAAGAAGAGGTGGACGAGGTGGCCGCCCACGACGCCGGAGAGGACCCCGACGGCCGAGTAGTCGAGGATGACCTGCGGGTCCCCGCCCATCCGCCGCGCGGCGCGCGACGCGATCGACACCGCGAGCAGGATCCCGCCCGCGGAGAGGACGCCGAAGGACTGGATGGTGAACGGGCCGAGGGAGAGGCTCGGGAGCTCGAACCAGGGGATCGCGGCGAGCGGCATCGCGCCACGTCCTACCGCGCCGCCCCCCGCGGGACAACCGCCTTCCGCGATGCGCCGCGCGCCCCTCCCGGCCCCGCCCCCGGGCGCCTATCCCGTGGGAGAGGAGTCCCGAATGGCCGCCACCCCCGAGGGGATCGCGGCGCTCGTCCGGAGCCTCCTCCCGGGCGCGGCGGCGGTGCGCGTCGAGCCCCTCCTCCCCGGGGCGGGCGGGAGTACGAGCGGCCGCCCGCCCCGGAGGTCGTCGCGACCGGTGGCGAGGACGGGGCGGCCGTCGAGGCCGCCGCCAGGCTCGCCGGAACGCCTAGATCTCGAACCCGACCCCTCCGACCACCCCGAAGGTGGATCCGCCCGCCTCGTAGAAGGTCTCGGTCCCACCGGAGACGGGGACGGCCACGTCCTTCTTCACGAGGTCCCACCGCGCGAAGGGGGTGGCCGAGAGGACGACGTGAGCGGGGCCGAAGGGGATGCGGAAGGAGAGGCTCGGCCGGATCCCGACGTAGGGGAGCCAGACGGTCCGCGTCGCGGTCGAGATGGGATTGCCGGCGCCGACCTCGGCGATCCGATGGCCGCCGAGCTCTCCGAGGACGTCGACCCTCACGCGGCCCGTGGGATTCCAGGCGAAGCCGACCACGGGAGTGAGCACGTCGCTCTCCGCGCCGTCGTCCACGAGCGTGCCCTCGTAGAGGAGGCCGAGATCGAGCCATCCGATCCGGAGCACCGCGGAGGTCCCCACCGTGTCGAACCTCCCCTCCATGAGGTCCCGCCCGTCCGCCGCGCCGACGGTGCCGAGACCGTGGCCGAGCCCGAGGACGTCGTAGCGGGAGACTCCACCCCACCCGGAGAGGGTGAGGGACCATCCTTCACCGGCCCTCGCGCCGGCGGGGGCGGCGAGGGCCGCGATCGCCGCGAGCAGGACGAGACCACGGTTGCTCATGGACCACTCCTCCGTCGCCGGTTTGCCACGCTTTCCGGGCTGCGCCCCGCCATTCGACGGGACTCCCTGGCGCAGAGCAAGAAACGGGCCGGAGAGGAAGCCGCCTGGTCGGGTCGCCCGAGCCTTTCGAGGGGCGAGGGGTCGGCCCGCGCTCACCGCTTCGCGCTGCGGGCGCGGTCGCGGAAAAGAAAGCCCTGCACGAGGTCGAAGCCGAGCTCCCGGGCGGCGACGAACTCGCCGGTCGTCTCGACCCCCTCTAGGACCGTGTGCGCCCCCGTCTCCCGCGCCATCCGGGTGAGCGCCTGGACGAGCGCTCGCGCCCGCGGGTGGCGCATGCGCGGGATGAGGGTCCGGTCGAACTTCAGGACCTGCGCCTCCGCGATGGCGTCGAAGGAGAGGAGCCCGTTCGCGGCCCCCACGTCGTCGAGGGCGATCGAGAGGTGCCGGCCGCGGAGCGCGGAGATCATCGCCTGCGTCCGGACCACGTCGGCGCTCGCCATCGCCTCCGTGACCTCCACGATGACGCGGGTCTGGGCCGACGAGAGGAGCGCGAGGAAGGGGTTCCGGTGACCGTCGCCCGCCCGGGCCCAGGAGTCCGGGTCGAGGTTCACGAAGAGCGTGGCGCGAGGCGCGTGCTCGATCTGGTGCATCTTCAGGGTGAGCTCGGCGCGCAGGAGGAGCCCGGGGTCGGCGTGGAGGACGCCGAAGACGCGGCTCGGCGAGACGAGCCGGCCGTCGCGGCGCAGGAACCGGCCCAGCGCCTCGTACGCGCAGGTCTTCCCGCTCCGGACCTGCACGATCGCCTGGTACTCGGTCCAGAAGCGCCCCTGGTCGAGCATCCAGCGCGCCTCCGCGAGGTCGAGGCCGCGCGAGTGGTGCGGCTGGGCGCGGGGGCCCGACGCCTCGAAGGGCACCGGGCCCTTCGCGGTCTCCGACCGGGAGTGGACGAGCTCGAGATGGGGGCGCCCCACGTTCGGGAAGCTGCCAGAGCCGTCTCGCATCGTCACTCGCATCACCGCGGGACACCCGAGCCCGGGACTGCGCCGGTGACCCACCGGGCCGCACGGGGCATCACGGCGTCGCCGATCGGCGCACATCATGCCACCCGGCGCGACGGCATGCCAGGAAACCACCGTTGTTCTGGCTCTCGATCTGCTGGGACGTCGGCCTCGACGCGATCGCCGCGGCGGAGCTCTTCCTCGTCCTCCGCCGGAAGCTCGGGGCGCCGAGGCCGCGTCACCTCACCTGACGGTCACGGCGCGAGGAGCGCGACGAGGAGGAGGGAGACGGCGATCCCCGCCGCGAGCCACTCTCCCCGCAGGCTGGCCCGGGGACGCGGGAGGGCGATGGCCTGGGCGCGGGTGATCTTCGGGGCGCGGGTCATCGGGGTCCTCCGTTCGCGGGCAGGGGCCGGCTCGAGTCTCCCGAACCGTTAACCCCCGGCCGCCTCCCCCACAACCCCAGGGTCGAGGTACGCGGAGAAGCCCTGGGAATCCGGAGGGAAGCGCCGCCGGACGCGTCAGCGCCCTTCCCGCGCCTCGCGGGCCTCCGCCTCCTCGGTCACCCCGACGATGGCGAGGGCGTTCACGAAGAGGACCGGGACCGGCTCGGAGAGCCCCTGGACGGCGGGGACGATGCGACAGGACCGGAGGGTGATGAACCCCTCCTGGTGCGCGAGGAAGTCGCTCGTCCGGACGCCGGGGAGGAGCTCGAGCTGGCCGTGCACCGCGAGGTTCTCGAGGTAGCAGCTCACCTCCCTGGGCCTCGCCCCGGCGGGCGAGGAGAGGAGGAGCTCCTTCTCGGCCACCGCGGGGACGACGACGTGCACGGCGGAGGCGCGCAGCGCCAGGAACGGGAGCGTCGCGTCGGCCGTGAAGGCGACGTCGGTGAGGGGATAGAAGCTCCGCCCCTTGCCGAGGTGGTCGTCGAACGCGTGGCGCTGGGGGAGGTGGAAGGTCGCGCGGAGCCAGCGCGACACCGAGAGGACGAGCGCGGAGACCTCCCGCTGCGGCGGGTGGTAGGGGCTCATCCGGCGTCGCTCGCGAGATCCTCGGCGAGGGCCTTCCGCTGCTCCGGGTCGAGCGCCGTCTCCACCGTGAGGGCGGGCAGGTCCGAGCCCACCGCCACCGGGGTCCTCCCGCCGACGTCGAACTTCAGGTACTGGACGGAGGAGAGGCGATCGGTCCCCACCTGCCGCTCGTCGAACCGCGGGCGCACCTTCGTGCCGTCCTCGAGCTTCACGTAGAGGTGCTTCGGCAAGGCGAGCCACTCGCGCAGCTTCCGGTCGCGATCCGCCGGTTCCGGGATCTCGATGAGGAGCGAGACGCCGAGCTCCCCCTTCCCGCCGAGGAGGTCGTTGTAGGTCTCGAGCTCGTGGGCCACCTCGGCCTCGCCGGTGATCCGCTCGGCCCGGAGCATCTCCTGGACCTGGTAGCGGGTCGTGGCCGCGTTCTCGAAGAGGAAGGTGAGGACGCCCCCGGCGTGGACGCGCCGCCGGCGCTTCGCCTCGAGGATCCCTGCCCGGATCTCCTCGCGCGACCGCTCGTAGAGGGGGAGGTCCAGGATCTCGTCCCGCCGCACGCGCCTCATCGCTCGCCTCCCTCGCCGCCGCCCTGGACTGCCGGCGCGGGCGGAGCGGGCTTCCCGCCCTGCGCGCCGAACCCTCCCTCGCGGTAGGCGCGCGCGAGGAGGGAGAGCGGGTGGAGCGGCTTCCTCCCCGCGTGCTGCTCGAACTGGATCGCGGCGAGCGGGCAGTCCGTGGCCCAGGTCTCCGCCTCGGCCGCCTTCATCCCGTCGAACGCCTTCTGCCCGATCCTCCGCGAGGGCTCGAAGCCCTCCACCGTCATCGCGAAGGTGCCGTCGTGCCCGCAGCACTCCATCACCGTCGCGGCGATCGCGACGCCCGGGATCTTCCGCACGAGGTCCCGCCCCTTGAAGCCCACCGCCTGCGCCCGGAGGTGGCAGGGCGCGTGGTAGGCGACCTTGCCCCCGGGCGGCGAGGAGAGGAACGTCCCGTCGAAGCGCGGCTCGTTCCGGATCGACCAGAGGTACTCCGAGACGTCCATCGCCGCCCCCGCGAGCTTCTCCGCGCGCGCCCGGTCCGGCCCCTCCAGGAGGTGCGCCCACTCCCGGCGCATCATCATCGAGCAGGTGGGGTTCACGACGAGCACCTTCGCGCCGCGCTCGACGTACGGGAGGAGGAGGTCGAGGTCCCTCCGCGCCTGGGCGCGGAGCGAGGCGAGGTCCCCCTGCTCCCAGGCCGGCATCCCGCAGCAGACGAGCCCCTTCACCACGCGGACGTCCACGCCGTTCCGCTTCAGGACGAAGAGGGCGTCCTTGCCGATCTCCGGCTCGTTGTGCTGGACGAAGCAGGTCTGGAAGAGCACCGCCTCGCCGCCCGGCTCCTGCTTCACGTGGCCGTTCCGCTCGGCCCAGGCCTCGAAGGGCTCGGAGGCGAACTCCGGCAGCTGCTTGTCCCGGTGGATGCCTACCGTCTTCTCCATGAGCACGCGGAGCGGCCGGACCCGGTTCGCTACGTTCGCCATCCCGAACGAGAGCCGCGCCAGCTTCGCCGCGGCGTCGGGATCGTTGAGGACGCGCTGCCGGAGCGACCTCGGGCGGCCCCGCGCGCGGACGCCGCGGTACCGGTGCACGAGCTTCGGGAAGTCGAGCTGGAACTCGTGCCCGTCGCGCGGCGTGTAGGGGCACTGCACCTCGCAGAGCTTGCAGTGGAAGCAGGCGTCCATCACGTGGGCGACGTCCTGCGCCGAGAGCCGGTGGACGTCCCCGTCGTACTTCTCGTCGAGGAGTCCGAAGAGCCGCGGGAAGCTGTCGCAGTACTTGAAGCACATGCGGCAGCCGTGACAGATCTCGAAGGCCCGCTGGATCTCCCCGTCGAGCGCCTTCCCGTCCCAGTACTTCTCCTCGGACGGGTCGTAGCTCATGCCGGGCGTCGGCAGGTACGAGATCCGCTTCTCCTTGCCCTGATCGCTCGTCATCCCTCGAGCCTCCCTCGAAACACCCAGGGCTTCAGGCCTCGGGCTTCAGGCCTCGGGAGATGCATGACTGCGGCCGTTCCCGAGGCCTGAGGTCCGAGGGCGAGGCCAGGGGCCGATCGCGAATCGCGTTCGGTCGTCTAGCTGATCGACTTCAGCATCTTGTCGAAGCGCCCGGCGTGCGACTTCTCGGCCTTCGCGAGCGTCTCGAACCAGTCCGCGACCTCGCCGAAGCCCTCGTCGCGCGCGGTCTTCGCGAAGCCAGGGTACATGTCGGTGTACTCGTGGGTCTCGCCCGCGATGGAGGCCTTCAGGTTCGCGGAGGTGTCGCCGATCGGCAGGCCCGTGGCCGGATCGCCGACGGGCCTCAGGAAGTCCATGTGCCCGTGCGCGTGGCCGGTCTCGCCCTCGGCCGTCTCGCGGAAGTTCATCGCGACCTCGGGGTAGCCCTCCACGTCGGCGATCTTCGCGAAGTAGAGGTAGCGCCGGTTGGCCTGCGACTCGCCGGCGAACGCGTCCTTCAGGTTCTTCTCGGTCTTGCTTCCCTTGAGCTGTGCCATCGCGGTCTTCCTTTCCAGGCGGCGAGCCGCCTCGGCGGGTGGACGTCGAATCGTCGGAAGGAGATTACGTATCCCACCCGCCCTGGACTGCATCCCCCCCGGATGGGTTCCGGCCGGAGCCTCACTCCGCCCGTCTGCGGCGTCTGGCCGCGCCCCCCATCGCGACCGCGAGGCAGCCGGCCGCCGCCGCGATCCCGGCCGCGCTCGACGCGCCGATCCCGGCGGCGAGGAGCCCGGCGAGTCCACCCGCCGCCACCATCGCGTCGGCGGCGAGGGAGCGCGGCGCCGGGGACGGGAGCAGCCCTGGTCCACCAGGTGCGCGAACAGTTCGAAGACTTCAGCAGAGGTTTTGGCGTCGAGGTT
>JBBIPT010000218.1:0-7054 GCA_037442705.1 Anaeromyxobacter sp. | reverse complement strand
CGAGCCGGCCGGCCGCCTCGGAGACGGCGCCGGCGAGGTCGGCCGGCATCCGGACGGAGACGACGCGCGCCTGGGCGAGCGCCGCCTCGAGCCGCTCGAGGGCCTGGCTCGGCCGGGACACGCGGAAGTCCCCCGTCTCGATCATCTCCTTGATCCGGCGCGCGAGCTCCTGGCGCGTGTACCACGCGCCGTCGAGCCAGACCGACTCGGAGTCGAGGTCGATGTCCGCGAACGGATCCATTCCTTCTTGCCCGCGCCGGCCCTTCCCCGCCGGCTCTCCCGGAGCGCCGCCCCGACGAGCCCCCCGGCGCTGGCCAGCTCCTGTTCCTTCTCGGCCATCCGCCTCGCGTCCTCCGGCCGCTCGTGGTCGTGCCCGAGCAGGTGGAGGATCCCGTGCGCGAGGTAGCGCTCCAGCTCCTTCGCGACGGACAGGCCCTGCGCCCGCGCGCGGCGGGCCGCCGTCTCGACGGACATTACCACGTCGCCCAAAAGCGGCCCAATCCCGGGCGGATCCGATAGCGGGTAGGAGAGGACGTCGGTCGCCCGGTCCTTCCCCCGCCACTCCCGGTTCAGGGCGCGGATCCGCCGGTCCCCCACGAGCAGCACGGAGAGCTCCGCCTCCGGGCGCCCCAGGGCGGCGAGGAAGGCCTCCGCCCGGGACCGGACCGCCCGGGCCAGCCGGCGCCCCTTCGGGTGCTCCGAGGCGAGCCGGACGGTCACGGCCTCGCGACCAGCTGCACCGGCGGCCGCGGCGGCGGGCGCGCGTCCGGCGCCTTCCCCGGGTACTCGGGGCGCGTGTGGTAGATCGCCTCCAGGGCGCGCACCATCGCGCCGGCGATCGCGTGGAGGTCGCGCAGCGTGAGCTCGCACTCGTCGAGCTGCCCCTCCCCGAAGATCTCGTCGATGCGGCGGGCGACGAGGGCCCGCAGGGCGTCCGCGGAGGGGTCCTCCAGCGCGCGGGAGGACGCCTCGCAGGCGTCCGCGATCATCACGAGCGCGGCCTCGCGGGTCTGCGGCTTCGGCCCCGGGTAGCGGAAGAGGGACTCGTCGAGCGGCGCGGGGCGCTCGCCCGTCGCGGCCGCCCGCTGCGCCTTCGCCCAGAAGTACCCGACGTGGCGGGTCCCGTGGTGCTGCGCGACCCCTTCCTGGACGGCGCGCGGCAGGCGCCACTGGCGCGCGAGCTCGAGGCCGTCCGTCACGTGGCGCTTCACGATGAGGGCGCTCATCGACGGCGCGAGAGGATCGTGGCGGTTCTCCCCGCGCTGGTTCTCGGCGAAGAAGAGCGGGTTCCGGACCTTTCCCACGTCGTGGTAGTAGGCGATCACCTTCGCGAGGAGCGGGTTCGCGCCGATCTCCTGGGCGGCCGCCTCGACGAGGGAGCCCATGAGGATCGAGTGGTGATAGGTCCCGGGTGCCTGGACGATGAGCTCCTTCAGGGCGGGGTGGTTCAGGTTGGCGAGCTCGAGGAGCTTCACGTCGGTGACGTAGCCGAAGGCCCCCTCCACGATCGGCAGGACGCCCACGACCACCACGGGCAGGAGGACGGCCCCCCCGGCGAAGGCGGCCGCGGCCGCGATCGCCGCCTCGGCGCCCCCCCTCCCCGCGTGCAGGCTCACGCTCGCGGCCACCGCCGCGCCCACGAGCCCGACCCGCAGGCCGGCCCGGAAGATCCCGGCGCGGTCCCGGCTCCCCGAGGCGAGCCCCGCCGCCGCGACCGACGTGAGCGAGGCGTAGAGCGCGAAGGGCATCGGCTGGGCGGCGAGCAGCCCCGCCCCGAGCCCCGCCGCCACGCCGAAGAGCAGGGCGACCTCCGCCGCCATGACCTGGCGGACGAGCATCGCTCCCGCGGCGAGTGGAACGAGGTAGTGGAGCGAGCGGCCGGGGAAGGCCGGGAAGCGCTCGTGGAGCGCGTCCCCCACGGCGAAGCCGACGAAGCCCATCGCGAAGGTCCCCGCGAGGAGCGACGCGAGGAGGAGCGCGTCGCGCCGGGCCGGCCGGAAGCGGCGGAGGTTCCGCCGGGCGAAGCGCCAGAGCAGCAGGAGGCAGAGGGCGACGAGCGCGCCGCCGCCGAGCCGCACCCTCACGAGCTCCTCGCCGGCCCGCTGCGCGCGCATCCCCTCGAAGACGACGAGGTGCCGGCGCTCGATCCGCTCTCCGTCGCCCAGGATCTTCTCCCCCCGCCTCACGGAGAGCGCGACGGGTTTCACTCGGGCCGCCGCCGCCTCCCGGCGCCGGGCGCTCTCCAGGGCGTCGTGGACGAGGGTCGGCCGGACCAGCGCGAGGGCGATCCGGCGGAGGCCCGGCGCGAGGGAAGCGGGGACGGTCCTCGGCGGGACCTCCCGCGCCACGTCGTCGCGCGCGGTCCGGAGCGCCCGAACGCCGGCGGCGTCCGCGAGGAGACGCTCCCCCTCGACCAGCCCGGCGCGGGCCGTCCGGACGACGATCCCCCTCTCGCGCTCCGCCGTCAGCGGGGCGATCTCCTGCGCGACCATTCCGCCGAGCCCGATCCGGACGAGCCTCCCCAGCTCGCGTTCGGCCTCCTCGGAGTAGCCGGCCGCGGCGAGCGCCGCGAGGTCGCGGTCCTCCACGTCGACGCCGAGGCGAGCCTCGAACTCCGCCTCCGCCTGCCGCTCGAGCTCGGAGACCTCCCGCCCGCCGTTCCTCGGGCCCGAGAAGGCCGCCTCCTCCTCCCGCGCGTGGGCGAATCCCCCCCGGATCCGCTCGACGGCCGCTTCGGCCGCGCCCGCGTCGTGCTCCCAGACCGGACGCTCGGCGCGGGCCGCCTCGGCCCGCCGCCGCGCGGTCGCCTCCTCGTCCACGATCTCGTAGTCGCGATCCGCCTTGTAGGTGCGCGCGGCGGGCGCCCCGAGATCCGCGGGCCCGGGCAGCCGCCTCGAGTCGCCGGGCGCCAGGAGCACGGCCGCGGTGCCGGACACCGCGAGGACGAGGAGGCCGCCGAGGAGACGGCCGGCCCAGTCCCCTTCGGCGAGACGGGCGAGGAGGCCCGACTGGGGGGGAGGGTGCGATGGGGCGTCGGACACGGCGGGCAAGCCTGTCACCGCGAGGGGTCGTTCGCAACGGGTGATGGGGGCTTCAGGAGAACATCCAGCTTCCCCGGGTGGTTACGGGGCTTCGGGCCTCGGTCTTCAGGCTTCGGGAGAAGCGCCTCCGAGGCTCGGGGCCGGGCCCCCGTTCATCCGGACCCCTCCGCCCCGCCGCGGTCGGGCTCTCCCCCCCGCTGCCCGGAGGGCTCCCCCTGGGCCCGCCGGGCCTCCCAGGCCTCGTAGGCCCGGACGACCTCCTGGACGAGGGGATGCCGGACCACGTCGATCTCGGAGAAGTGGCAGAACGAGACCCCCTCCACGCCCCGGAGCACCTTCTGCACCTCCACGAGGCCCGACCCGCGCCCCGAGGGGAGGTCCACCTGGGTCACGTCCCCGGTGACCACGGCCTTCGAGCCGTACCCCAGGCGAGTGAGGAACATCTTCATCTGCTCCCCGGTGGTGTTCTGGGCCTCGTCGAGGATCACGAAGGCGTCGTTCAGCGTGCGGCCGCGCATGAAGGCGAGCGGAGCGACCTCCACCGTCCCCCGCTCCATGAGGGCGCTCGCCTTCTCGTAGTCCACCATGTCGAAGAGGGCGTCGTGGAGGGGGCGCAGGTACGGGTTCACCTTCTCGGCGATGTCGCCGGGCAGGAAGCCGAGCCGCTCGCCCGCCTCCACCGCCGGCCGCGTGAGGACGATCCGCTTCACCCTGCGGTCGACGAGGAACGAGACCGCCATCGCCATCGCGAGGTAGGTCTTCCCGGTGCCGGCGGGGCCGATGCCGAAGACGATGTCGTCGTCGCGGATCGCCTGGACGTAACGCTTCTGCGCGAGCCCCTTCGGCGTGATCACGCGGTGCCGGGCGGAGACGAAGACGGTGTCGCCGAAGATGTCCTTCAGCGGGACCCCCTGCCCCGCGAGCCGCGTGGCCTGGTCCACGTCCTCGAGGTGGAGCGGGTACCCCCCCACGACGAGGTCGTAGAGCTCCCGGAGGAGCCCCTCGGCGAGGCGAAGGCGCGCCTCGTCCGCTGCGGCCATCACGATCTGCCCGCCGCGGAGGCCGAGCTGGACTCCGAGCCGCTTCTCGACGAGCTTCAGGTGCTCGCTGTGGGCCCCGCAGAGCGCGCGGACCTTGTCGTTGTCCGGGAAGTCGAGCTTTCGCGTCTTCTGCTGCTCCGCCGCGATCCTGGTCAATCCGCCTCCTCCGGCTCCACCCGCAGGATATCCGCTCCGCCCCCCGCGTCCGCGACGGCCCCGGGGGGTCACTCCACCGGGGGCAGGAGCACGAAGCTCCCGCCCGGCTTGCGCCGATAGAAGTACTCCTGCCGCCACGGATGGCGCAGGTCCCGCGCGCTCGCGAGGCCGGCCTCGACGAGCGCGCCGAGGGACTCGGGGTACTCGCCCCGCTCGAGCCGGTAGATCTCGAGCGCGCTGCGGAGGATCTCGAGCTGGTAGCGCGCGAGGTAGCGCTGGACGCCGTTGTCGCCGACCTCTCGCCCGCTCGCTCCCCAGGTGAGCCCCCGCCGATCGACCCACGCCGCGATCCCGGCGATGAGGGCCGCCACGAGGACCGTCGCGAGGGCGCGCGCCGCCCCCCGGCGGAGCGAGGCCTGCCAGTCGGGGGCGAAGCCGCCCACCGAGCCGGAGGCCCGGCCCGACGGCGCGATCGGCCCGAGGAAGCCGAGGTTCACGAGGTTCAGGAGGGCCTTGCAGGTCTCGAACTCGCCGAGCCGGGAGAGGTCCACGATCCTCTCCACCGTGCGCCCCTCCACGGCGATCTCGAAGCAGCGCCGCTCGTTCCGGCCCAGGCTCTCGAACTCGCCCTTCCCGGAGCGCTTCTCTCCGCCCAGCGCGTCGAAGGCGTCGTCCACGTCGCTGCCGATCCCCGCGTCCGCGGCGGGGTCCTCCGGGAGGACCTCCCGGAGCCGCTCGAAGGTCATCGCCGGGGAGCCGATCTTCTTGCGGACGAGGGGCCACTCGTCCAGGCGGCGGAACCCCTCCATGAGCACCGACTCCGCGCGGAGCGGCGTGACGGCGGAGGGGTCCCACTCCACGTCCCCCGGCTCGAACTCGTAGGTCCCGCTCTTCCAGTGGAAGAGCCGGTAGATCGTCTCCGCGGTCTGGAGCTGGGTCACCTCCCGCAGGTCCTTCTCCGAGACGAACCCGAGCTCCACGAGGATGTCGCCGAGCCGGCGGAGGCTCTTCTTCTGCTGGTCGAGCGCGTACTCGAGCTCGTTCTTCGAGATGATCTCCGCGCGCACGAGCAGGTTGCCGAGCCGGTCCCTCGCCTGGCGGCCGGCGGACTCGGCGCGGACGACGCTCCCCTCGGCGATGGCGATGTGGACGACCTCCTCGCGCGCCTCGAGGTGGAGCACACCGCTCTTCGCCTGCTGGCCGATGAGCTGGAGGATCTCGGCGATCCCGAAGTCCTCGAGCGTGCCCTTGAGCGCCACGCGGCCCCCTACTCCGTCCTTCGGAACGCGTCGCGCACGGCGAGCGCCCAGATCGCGATCGCGACGGGCAGGGCCACCGCGATCTTGGCGGCGAGCACGTAGCCCGACGGCTGCGGGGGCGGCAGGACGCCCCGCCAGAACCAGACGACGAACCCGGCGAAGAGGAGCGCGAGGAGCAGGAGCGACCCCCGCACGGGTGCGCCGCTCCAGACGTGCCCGGCGCCCCCCGCCACCAGCGCGAGGATCCGGGTGGTCCCGGCGCTTAGCTGCCCGTGCCGGCGGACCTGGGCCTCCTTCCGCAGCCGGTCCCGGGCCTCGACGATCCCCTTCCGCTGGAAGACGTTCACGCACTGGCCGCAGCTCACCCCCGCCGCCCCGTCGCACCGCCGGCAGGCGGGGCGCCCGCACCGCTCGCAGGCGGAGGCCGGCTGGAGGCGTCCGCCCGCGAGGGCGCCGAGCCAGAGGAGCGCGAGGAACCCCCCGGCGCCCCACGGGAGGGCGCCCCGCGGCAGGGATCCGGAGAGGCGGCGCCCGACCCACTCCGCCACCTCGCCGGCCCCGCCGCCGGCGGCGGCGAGCGCGCGGACCTTCTCCTCCGGCACCGGCACGTCGACGAGGTACAGGTTCGCCGAGAAGTCGTCGTCCGATCCGAAGCGCTGGAGGAACGCGCCCGCCTCCCGCTCGGCCATCTCGCGCGCCGCGGCGCTCTTCTCCATGTCCGAGGTGCGCAGGTAGAGCTTCGAGAGGTCGTAGTGGGCCGCGCCGAGGACGACGAGGTCGCCCCCCGCGCGATCGGTCGCGGCGAGGTAGGCAGCCTTCGCCGCCTCGATGTCCCCCTGCAGGAAGTGGACGTTCCCGATGTTCACCTGCAGCTCCGGGGCGCGATCGTCCCCCGCCTCGGCGAGCCGGTACTGCCGGAGCGCCTCCTCGAGGTTCCCCCGGCGCTTGTGGTGCCGTCCGAGCGCCGCGAGGAGGGCGGGCGGGGCCGCGGCGCCCTCCCAGCGGGCCGCGATCTCCGCCGCCCGCTCGTCGGAGACCCCGCCCTGCTCGAGCTCGTACACCTGCTCCGCGAGCGTCCCCGTAAAGGCGGTGAGCCGGGCCGCGGCGCCGGTGGCCCAGGGGACCGCCACGAGGGCGAGGAGCGCCGCGGTCCCCACGGCCCGCTCCGCGAGGCCGAGGTGGAACCAGACCGCGAGGAGGAGGGCGGCCGCGAACGCGACGGGGCCGAGATCGAAGGCGAGGGGGGTACCGAGCAGGACGACGGCGAGGAAGGCCGCCTGCACGAACGCCGCGCTGCGGACGAGCGGGAGGTGGTGGAAGTCGTGGAAGAAGAGGCGGGCGCGCCGGAGGAAGAGGAGCAGGAGGGTGGCCACGGCGGCCGTGACGGTCGCGGCGAGCCCGGCGCTCGCGAGATCGCCCTGGAAGGCGCGGACCGTGTGGGGCTCCCGCGCCGCGGCGCCGAAGGCCCCCGCAAGCGCGGCGAGCACGGCCCCAGGCTCCCCGGGAGCGGCGGCGAAGCGCGCTCGCGCGAGCGCGAGGTGGGCGTCGGGGTTGTCCG
>JBBIPT010000217.1:0-7060 GCA_037442705.1 Anaeromyxobacter sp. | reverse complement strand
CCGCGCCGGCGGGGGGAGAGGGGGAGTAGCGCCGAAGCCGGCCGCCGGTCCGCTGCGAAGAGAGGGAGTCCGCCCGAGGCCGGGGGCCCGGAAGGTAAGCGGGCGGCCCCGTCTCCGGAGCCGCCCGCGGAACCGCCGCACCCAGGGGCGCGGATAGGGCTACTTCCGCCGGTTGAACTTCTCCATGAGGTCGCCGAGGCGGGCGCGCCCGTCGCCCTGGCGGCGGAGGTACTCGCGGTAGTCGTCCTCGCCGCCGTCGCGGTTCAGGGCCTTGATCGAGAGGGCCACCTTGCGCTCCTGAGTGTCCATGTCGATCACCTTCACCTCGACCTCGTCCCCCTCCTTCACGACGTCGCGCGGGTTCTCCACGCGCTCGTCCTTCATCTCGGAGACGTGGACGAGCCCCTCGATCCCCGCCTCGATCTCCACGAAGGCGCCGAAGTCGGTGACCTTCGTGACCTTGCCCTTCACGCGGGCGCCGACCGGGTGGCGCTCGGCGAGGGTCGTCCAGGGATCGGGCTGGATCTGCTTGATGCCGAGGCTGAAGCGCTCGTTCTCGACGTCGATGTTGAGCACGGCCGCCTCGACGACGTCGCCCTTCTTGAACTTCTCACCGGGGTGCTTGATCCGCTCGGTCCAGGAGATGTCGGAGACGTGGACGAGGCCGTCGATCCCCTCCTCGACGCCGACGAAGATGCCGAAGTCGGTGACGTTGCGGACCTCGCCGCGGATCACGGAGCCGATCGGGTACTTGTCCTCGAGCAGCGTCCAGGGGTTCGCCTCGATCTGCTTCATGCCGAGGCTGATCCGCTTCGCCTTCGGGTCGATGTCGAGGACCACCGCCTCGACCACGTCGCCCTGGTTCACGAGCTTGGAGGGGTGCTTCACCCGCTTCGTCCAGCTCATCTCGGAGACGTGGACGAGCCCCTCGACGCCCTGCTCGATCTCGATGAAGGCGCCGTAGTCGGTGAGGGAGACGACCTTCCCCTTCACGCGCGTGCCGACAGGGTACTTCTCGTCGGCGCGGTGCCACGGGTCCTCCTGGATCTGCTTGAGGCCGAGGCTCACGCGCTCGGAGACCGGGTCGAACTTGAGGACGACGACGCGGACCTCCTGGCCCACCTCGAACATCTCGGAGGGGTGGCCGATCCGGCCCCAGGACATGTCGGTGACGTGGAGGAGGCCGTCGATGCCGCCGAGGTCGATGAAGGCGCCGTAGTCGGTGAGGTTCTTCACGACCCCCTTCAGGATCGCCCCCTCCTTCAGGTTCTTCAGCGTCTCCTTCTTCAGCTCCTCGCGCTCCTTCTCGAGCAGCACGCGGCGCGAGAGGACGATGTTGCCCCGCTTCTTGTTGAACTTGATGACGCGGAACTTGAACTTCTCGCCGATGAGCTTGTCGAGGTTCCGCACCGGGCGGATGTCCACCTGGGACCCGGGGAGGAAGGCCTTCACGCCGATGTCCACCGAGAGGCCGCCCTTCACGCGGCCCACGATCATGCCCTCGACGAGCTCGTCGCGCTCGCACGCGGCGGAGATCTCGTCCCAGATGCGCATCTTGTCGGCCTTCTCCTTGGAGAGGACGACCATCCCGGTGTCGTTCTCCCGGGACTCGACGAGCACCTCGACCTTGTCGCCCACCTTCACGGCCGGCTCGGAGCCGGGCGCGGAGACGAACTCGGAGATCGGGACCTGTCCTTCGGACTTGTAGCCGATGTCGACGACCGCGTAGTCCTTCGCCAGCTGGATGATGGTGCCGCTGACGACCTTGCCTTCCTCGATGGGGCCGCCGGTCTTCTGGCTCTGCTCGAACAGCGTCGCGAAGTCCTCGACCTCGGCCTCGGGCGTGCGGGGAGTCTGGTTCTCCATTCTCTCGGGACCAACCTTTTCCGGGAACGCGACGGCGGCGGGCTCTTCAGTGGAGCGCTCTATCGCCCGCCGTCGCAGACCGTCATTGCCCCCTGGTTTCCTCGCGTCTTCCTCCGCCCCGGGGAACGAGGGCGAAGTCGCGCGCCGGGCCCTTCCCGGCGGACTTCGGATGGAACGGACGGCGCACGCTACACGCCGGAAAACACGGCGTCAAGCGGCTCCGGCGGCGCCCGGAAGGGCCCGGAGCCAGCCGGCGACCCCATCGACGACCCAGTCCGGCGTGGACGCCCCGGCCGAGAGCCCGACCGTCCGGCAGCCCTCGAACCACCCGGGGCGGAGCTCCGCCTCCGTCTCCACGTGCCAGGTGCGGGGCTGGATCTCCCGGCAGATCTCGGCGAGGTGGCGGGTGTTCGCGCTGTTCTTCCCCCCGACGACGACCACGGCGTCCACGTCCCGGGCGAGGGCGCGGGCGTCGGCCTGGCGCTCCTCGGTGTCGTTGCAGATCGTGTTCACCGCCCGGACCTCGCGGTGCCGCGCGGCGAGGAGCCCGACCACCCGCTCGAAGTCCGCGCCGATGCAGGTGGTCTGGGCGATCACCGCGACCTTCTTCGCGTCGATCGCGGGCACCGGGGCGCCCGGCTTCACGACCGTGCACGGCCCGTCGGCCCAGGAGACGACCCCCTTGATCTCCGCGTGGTCCGCGTCGCCCACGATGACGACGTGGTAGCCCTCCTTCGACAGGCGCTGGGCCACCGACTGCGGGTACTTCACGTACGGGCAGGTGCCGTCCACGACCTCGAGCCCGCGCTGGCGGGCCCGCTCGATCTCCTCGCGGACCGCCCCATGGGTCCGGACGACGACCGTCGTGCCGTCCTCGACCTCCGCGATGGAGGCGACCGTCCCGACCCCCTTCTCCCGGAAGCGGGCCACCGCCTGGGGGTTGTGGATGATGGGGCCCAGGGTCGCGACCGGGCCGCCGCGCCCCTGCTCGGCGACCTCCATCACCTTGTCCACGGTCCGCCGGACGCCCCAGCAGAACCCCGCCGTCTTCGCGATCTTCACGTCCACGCGCCGACCCTATAACGCGCCCGCGCGACCGGGGCCAGCGTGGCACCTCACTGAGCCCCCTTCTCGCCGGTGAAGCGATCCTTTTCCTCCCGGAAGAGGAGGTTGAAGGTCGTGAGGGAGCCGTAGCAGCGGGTCACGTACTGCTGCATCTCCACCTTCTCCGCGTCGGAGAGCTTCGGGTGCCCGTTGACCTTCTGCTCCAGGACCCGGAGCCGGTCCCGGATCATCACGATCTTGTGGAAGAGGGCGTCGAGGGGGACCTCCTTCGGCTGGGTGGAGGGGTCCCCGGGCTTCAGGACGGCGGTCCCTCCCTCCCACCGGGGGGCGAGGCGGACGTCGCCCGCCTCCTCGCGCAACGCCTCGCGGATCGCCTCTGCGAACTCCTCGCGGGTCATGTCGGTCAGCTCCTCGGGCAGGGGTGGAAGGGGTGGGGCGGACGCCCCGGGGGCCGAGGCCCGGCGCACGCCGGGAGCGGCGGGGCGGGGGGTGCGGCGGCGGGAGGCGATGGGGGGCGGCGCGGAGGGGATCGCCGCCTCCCGGGAGATGTACCGCTCGCAGGCGGGGGCGGTGCCCGGGAAGTCGCCGGTGCGCACTCCGAGCCGGCAAGGGCCGATCGGCCCCCGCTCGTCCTCCAGGATCGAGCGCCACCAGCGGCAGCTCCCGCACTCCTTCGGACCGTAGCGGGGCGCCTCCATCGGGATCCTCACCGCCTACGGGGCATCCGGGCCGAGGCCTCCGCCGCGAGGCGGTCCACGACCCCCTCGATCGGCACCCCGGTCGTGTCCACGACGATCGCGTCCTCGGCTGGCCGGAGCGGCGCGACCGCCCGCTCCGAGTCGTCCCGGTCGCGCCGGAGCTGGTCGGCGAGGACCTCCTCGTAGGTGGAGGGATCGCCCTTGGCCTGGAGCTCCGCGTGGCGCCGCCGGGCGCGCTCCTCCGGCGAGGCGGTGACGAAGAACTTCGCGTCCGCGTCGGGGAAGACGACCGTCCCGATGTCCCGCCCCTCGAGGACCGCCCCGGCGTTCTCCGGGGCGAGGGCGAGCCGGCGCTGGAGGTCGAGGAGCCCCGCCCGGACCACCGGGCGCGCGGAGACCTTGCTCGCCCCGAGCGACATCGGCGGCGTCCGGATCTCCCGGGAGACGTCCTCGCCGCCGAGGAGGACCCGCTGCCCGCCCCCGGCCTCCGCGGGGGGCGCGAACCGGATATCGATCGACGGCAGGAGCGCCCCGAGCGCGGCGTCGTCGTCGAGGGCGACGCCCCGCCGCGTCGCGGCGAGGGCCACCGTCCGGTAGATGGCGCCGGTGTCCACCATCGCGAAGCCGAGCCTCGCGGCCACGAGGCGGGAGGCGGTGGACTTCCCCGCCCCCGCGGGGCCGTCGATCGCCACGATGAACGGCCGGGCGCCCACGCTACTTCCCGAGCACCTTCTTCAGGGCCGCGAGGCACTTCTCGTTCTCGGTCCGGAGCCCCACCGTGATCCGGACCGCGCTCGCGAAGCCGTACCCGCCCATCGGCCGGACGACGACCCCTTCCCGCAGGAGCGCCTCGAAGAGCTCCTTCCCGGACCTCCCCGGGAAGTCCGCGAGGACGAAGTTCCCCTGGGAGGGGACGACCGTGGCGCCGAGCGCGGCGAGGCCGGCGGCGAGGCGGGGACGCTCCCCCTGGACGAGCGCCCGGCTCTGCCGGACGTGCTCGTCGTCGCCGAGGGCGGCGACGCCCGCCGCCTGGGCGACGAGGTTCACGTTGAAGGGGGCGCGCACGCGGTCGAGGAACTCCACGAGCTCGGGGCGCGCGACGCCGTAGCCGAGCCGAAGGCCGGCGAGCCCGTGGATCTTGGAGAAGGTCCGGAGCACGACGAGGTTCGGGTACTTCCTGCGGAGGGCGAGCGCATCCTGGAAGCCGGGGGCGTCCACGAACTCCACGTAGGCCTCGTCGAGGACGACGAGCGTGTCCCGCGGCACCGCGTCGAGGAAGGGCAGGAGATCCTGCTCCCCGAACCAGGTGCCGGTCGGGTTGTCCGGGTTCGCGAGGAAGACGACCTTCGTCCGGCGGGAGAGGAGCTTGCGGAGCGCGTCGAGGTCGTAGTGGAAGCGCCCCTTCATCGGCGCCTCGACGAGCGTCCGCCCGTGGGCGTGCGCGGCGAGCTTGTAGGCGATGAAGCTCTGGGCGCTCGTGAGGACCTCCTCCTCCTCGAGGACGAAGGTGCGCACGAGGAGCTCGATGAGCTCGTTCGACCCGTTCCCGACGAACACCTCCTTCGGCTCCACGCCGAGCTTCGCCGCGAGGGCGTTGCGGAGGTGGAAGGCGGAGCCGTCCGGGTAGAGGTGGACCTTCGCGGCGGCCTCGCGCGCGGCGACGAGCGCGAGGGGCGAGGGGCCGAGGGCGTTCTCGTTCGAGGCGAGCTTCGCCACGCCCGTGACGCCGTACTCGCGCTCCACCTCCTCGATGGGCTTTCCGGGGACGTAGGGCTGGAGCGACTGGACGTACGGAGGGACGAGGGGCATGGGCCGTGCGTTATACCACGGCCCCTCCCCGCGTCCGCGGGGCCCCGCCTTCGGGCGCTACTCCTCGACCGTGTAGACGCCCATCGCCCGGAACTTCTTGTAGCGGTCCACCACGAGCTGCTCGGGCCCGAGCTTCTTGAGGTCGGCGAGGTGGCGGCGGATCGCGTCGCCCACCGTCCTCGCGACGGCGTCGTGGTCGCGGTGCGCGCCGCCGGCCGGCTCCGGGATGATCTCGTCGCTGATCCCGAAGCCCGAGAGGTCCTTCGCCGTGAGCTTCAGCGCCTCCGCCGACTTCTTCCCCTGCCCCGGGTCGCGGTAGAGGATCGAGCTGCAGCTCTCGGGGGAGATCACGTTGTACCAGGCGTACTGGAGCATGAGGATCCGGCTCGTCACGCCGACCCCGAGCGCGCCGCCCGAGGCCCCCTCGCCGATGACCACGGAGATCGTCGGGACGCCGAGGGAGGACATCACCTCGAGGTTCACCGCGATCGCCTCGGCCTGGCCGCGCTCCTCCGCGCCGATGCCGGGGTAGGCGCCCGGGGTGTCGATGAAGACGATCACCGGCTTCCGGAACCGGTCGGCGAGATCGAAGAGGCGCCGCGCCTTGCGGTAGCCCTCCGGCCTCGGCATCCCGAAGTTCCGGACCATGTTCTCCTTCGTCCCGCGCCCCTTCTGGTGGCCGAGGACCACCACCGGCTCGCCGTCGAACCGGGCGAAGCCGCCCACGATGGAGCGGTCCGCGGAGAAGCGGCGGTCCCCCTCGATCTCGAAGAAGTCGGTGAAGAGCCGCTTCAGGTAGTCGAGGGTGTAGGGCCGGTTCGGGTGGCGGGCGAGCTGGACGATCTGCCAGGGGGTGAGCTCGCTGAAGATCTCGGCCTGGAGCTTCCGCGCCTTCCGCTCGAGCTTCTGGATCTCCTCCGAGAAGTCGACCTGGGCGCCGCCGGAGAGCTCCTTCAGCTCGGCGATCTTGGACTCGAGGGCGAGGAGCGGCCGCTCGAACTCGAGTGCGAAGGGTACCTTGGACACGGGACGGCTTATAGCACGCCCGTCCCGGAACGCACGCTCCGCGCCCCTCCGCGCCGCGGAGCGTCAACGCCCTTCGACGCGCCGCGCCAGGGATTCCACGTCCACCGGGGGGCGCACCCACTCGAGCCCCCGCTCCTTCCGGAGCCAGACGACCTGGCGGCGCGCGTAGCGGCGGTGGGCCACCTGCACCCTCCGTATCGCCTCCTCGGGCGAGAGCTCCCCCCGGACGCAGGCGATCGCCTCCGCGTAGCCGATGGGGAGCTTCGGCGGGACCGGCTCCCCGAAGCGGGCGAGGAGCGCGCGCGCCTCGTCGAGGATGCCGCGCTGGAACATCTCTCGGACGCGCGCGTCGATCCGGCGGTGGAGCTCGTCGCGCGGGAGATCGATCGCGACGAGGACGGCGTCGTAGCGGTCCTCGGCGAAGGCGTGGGCGGCGAGGATCTCCGAGGGCCGCCGCCCCGACGCGGCGATCTCAAGGGCGCGGACGATCCGGAGGAGGTCGTTCGGGCGGATGGCCGCGGCGGCCGCCGGGTCGAGCGCGGCGAGCCGCGCGTGGAGCGCCGGGCGCCCGAGCCGCGCCGCCTCCTCCTCGAGCC
>JBBIPT010000216.1:0-7071 GCA_037442705.1 Anaeromyxobacter sp. | reverse complement strand
TGCATCGGAAGGATCGCGACATCCTTGGCGGATTCAGGCGGGCCACTATGACACGGATGCCGCGATCCCTCCAGATCCGCGCCGCCCTGAGGTCTCCCCTCGATCCGACCGTTCGTGGTTCCCCCGCGCCTGTCGAGGGGTCACCACGAACGGACGAGAAGGGGTCCGCTTCTGAATCTGACGCTCACCACGAGATGACGAGAAGAGGTCCGTTCGCCCTGACCCTGAGCCTGTCGAAGGGTCGAAGGGCGAACGTCGCGGCTCGAGCCGGGTGAACGCGGCCTCTCAGTCCGGCAGCGGGGCTCCGGACCCGGGGAGCAGCCGGGCGGCGACGAGGGAGCGGATCGCGGCGGCGACCTCGCCGGTCGAGACCGGGTGGACGGGCCTCCAGCCGAGCGAGGTGAGCCGCGAGGTGTCGTAGTAGTGGTCCGCGGCCATCGCGTGGGCGGACTCGCGATCGATCCGCGGGACGAGCGAAGGCGCGGGCTCGAGCCCGGCCCGTTCGGCGAGGCGGAGCCACCGCGCGGCGATCCGGCGGTTCAGCGGGTCGAGGAGCGCCCGATCGGGGACGCGCCGGAGGAGCCACAGGAGCGCGCCCGCGAGCCGCGGCAGGGAAGGGAGGACCCGGCCCGTCTCGTAGCCGAGGGACCCGAGCGCCGTGGCGAGGTGCTCCGCGAGGGGGAGCGGGGCCTCGTCCGCGACGTTGAACGCGCGGCCGACGACGGCGCCGTCGTCCGGGTGCGCGAGGACGAAGGCCGTCGCACCCGCCAGGTCGTCGAGGTGGACGAGGTGCGCGACGGGTCCCCTGCGGACGATCGGGACCCGGCGGCGGCGCTGCAGGTAGGCCGCGGC
This sequence comes from Anaeromyxobacter sp., assembly GCA_037442705.1. GTDB lineage: Bacteria > Myxococcota > Myxococcia > Myxococcales > Anaeromyxobacteraceae > Anaeromyxobacter. Next base: position 6,219 of record JBBIPT010000216.1, on the reverse strand, counting down.
GAGGGACAGGATCCGCGCCGCCCCGCCCCGGAGCCCGGGGCCGTAGAGGACGGCGGGGCGGAGCACGGTGAGCGGCGCCCCCAGGCGGAACGCGGCCCAGCTCTCCCTCTCCGCCGCCCAGCGGATCCGCTCCGCCGAGGTCCTCGGCTGCTTCAGCTCACCCTCCCGGCAGGGGAGGTTCCGCGGCTTCCCGTAGACGGCGGTGGTCGAGACGTGGACGAGCCGGCGGGCGCCCAGCCCCGAGGCGAGCGCGGCGGCGGCGCGCGCGGCCCGGGTCTCGAGCTCGGTGCGGCGCTCCTCCTCGAGCTCCCGCGGGCTCCCGGCGCCGAGGTGGACGACCGCATCCGCGCCGCGGACCTCGGGCTCCTGCGCGGCGGCGCCGGGACCGAGGGGGTGGAGGACCGTGCGCCAGCCGGCGCGGGCGAGCGCGGCGGAGACCGCCTCGGCGACGGCGCCACCCGTTCCGGTGAGGACCGCGGTGCGGATCGAAGGGTCGATCGCCGCCTCCCTCGGAGCGGCTCACGGCGATCCGCGACGAGCGGCCGCCCCGCTCCGTTCGTACCGAGCCTGTCGAGGCACGAGCGCGTTCGCCGAAGCCCGGCCGCCCTTCGACAGGCTCGGGGCGACCGGAGGAGGATGAATGACGCCGCGACGGTCGATGGCCCGCCGCGGACCGCCTAGACCCGGGCCTCCTCGGGCCCCTTCGGCGGCGGCTTCTTCTCGCCCTCCGGCTCCGTCGCCGGAGGGGGCGGCGGCTTGCGCCCCACCGGGTTCTCCTCCAGCGCCGCGGCGAGGACGTCGTCCATGTGCGCCGCGTAGACGAAGTCGAGCTCCTTCCGCGCCTGGACGGGCACGTCCACGAGGTCCTTCTCGTTGCGGGCGGGGATGATCACCCGCTTGATCCCGGCGCGGTGGGCGGCGAGCACCTTCTCCTTGATGCCTCCGACCGGGAGGACGAGGCCTCGCAGCGTCGCCTCGCCCGTCATCGCGACGTCCGAGCGGACCCGGATTCCGGTGAGGAGGGAGACGAGGGCGGTGAGGATCGTGACGCCGGCGCTCGGGCCGTCCTTCGGGATGGAGCCGGCGGGGAAGTGGATGTGGATGTCCGTCCGCTCGAGGAAGTTCGCCGGGATCCCGAGCCCGTCCGCCTTCGACCGGAGGTAGGAGAGGGCGGCCTGGGCCGACTCCTTCATCACGTCGCCGAGCTGGCCGGTGAGGGTGAGGGAGCCCTTCCCGTTCATCCGGGTCGCCTCGATGAAGAGGATGTCCCCGCCCGCCGCCGTCCAGGCGAGGCCGGTCGCGACGCCGGCGATCTCCGTCCGCTCGGCCGACTCGTTGTAGAACTTCTCGGGCCCGAGCATGTCGGAGAGGTCGCCCTCGTCCACGGTCCGCTTCGCGCCCGCCTCGATCCTCCCGCTCGCGACCTCCACCGCCACCGCCCGGCAGACGTCGGCGATGCGCCGCTCGAGGTTCCGCACCCCGGCCTCGCGCGTGTAGGCGATGATGATCTTGATGAGCCCCTTCTCCGTGAGGGCGATCGCCTCCGGGGAGAGCCCGTGCTCCTTGAGCTGCTTCGGGATGAGGTGGTTCTGCGCGATGTGGACCTTCTCCTCGAACGTGTAGCCGGGGAGCTCCAGGATCTCCATGCGGTCCTTGAGCGGACCCGGGATCGGATCGAGGAGGTTCGCGGTGCCGATGAACATCACCTTCGAGAGGTCGTAGGCGAGGTCGAGGTAGTGGTCGGAGAAGGAGAAGTTCTGCTCGGGGTCGAGCACCTCGAGCAGCGCCGCGGAGGGGTCCCCGCGGAAGTCCGCGCCGAGCTTGTCGATCTCGTCGAGCATCATCACCGGGTTCACGGTCCCGGCCTTCTTCATCGACTGGATGATCCGGCCGGGGAGGGCGCCCACGTAGGTGCGCCGGTGACCGCGGATCTCCGCCTCGTCGCGGACGCCGCCGAGGGAGAGCCGGACGAACTTGCGGCCGGTCGCCCGGGCGATCGACTGGCCGAGCGAGGTCTTGCCCACGCCGGGCGGGCCGACGAAGCAGAGGATCGGCCCGCGCATGTCGTTCTTCAGCTTCCGGACGGCGAGGTACTCGAGGATCCGCTTCTTGATCTTGTCGAGGCCGTAGTGGTCCGCGTCGAGGATCTGGCGGGCGTTGGCGATGTCGAGGTTGTCGTCCGTCCGCTTCGACCAGGGGAGATCGGCGATCCAGTCGAGGTAGGTCCGCGCCACCGTGTACTCGGAGCTCGCGGTCGGGATCGACTTCAGCCGGTTGAGCTCCTTCTGCGCGACCTTCTCGACCTCGGGAGGGAGTCCGGCCTTCTTCAGCCGCTCCGCGAGCTCGTCGAGCTCCTCCTCCTCCTCGCCGAGATCCCCGAGCTCCTCCTTGATCGCCTTGAGCTGCTGGCGCAGGTAGTACTCGCGCTGCGTCTTCGACATCTCGCCCTTCACGGCGGAGTCGATCTTGTTGGAGAGCTTCAGGATCTCCCGCTTGCGGTTCAGGATCTCGAGGACGAGCTTCATCCGGGCCTTCAGCTCGATCGTCTCGAGGACCTGCTGCTTCTCCTCGATGGGGACGTCCACGTTCGCGGCGATGAGATCGGCGAGGTGCCCCGGGTGCGTGATCGACTCGACGAGCTCCGTCGCGGCGGCCGGGAGCTCCGGCATGAGCTCGATCACCTCGCGGGCGAGCTTCTTCAGGTTGATCGCGAGGGCCTCGACCTCGACGTCGTCCGCCGTCGACTTGTCCTCGACCGGCTCGACCCGGGCCTTGAGGTACGGGGTCTCCTGGACGAGCTCGAGCACGCGGAAGCGGGCGAGCCCCTGCACGACGAGGGAGTAGTTGTCCTCGCCCATCTTGAGGAGCTTCACGACCCGTGCGACCGTGCCGACGGTGTAGAGGTCGGCGGCGCCCGGATCCTCCTCCTCCGCCTTCCGCTGGGTCACGACGCCGATCACCTGCTCGTCGCGGACGGCGTCCTTGATGAGGGCGATCGTCTTCTGGCGTCCGACCGCGAGCGGCAGCACGCCGCCCGGGAAGAAGACCGAGTTCCTGAGGGGGAGGATGGGGAGGACCTGGGGGATCTCCTCCTTCGAGATGAGGCCCGGCGGTGCCATCGCCGGCGCGACCTGGGCGCCCGCCGCCCCCTTCTTCTCCTTCTCGGCCATCGCGCTCCTCCCGTGAGATCGAGGGATACTCGCGGGAGCGCCGCCGATCAACGAAAAAGGGGCGCGGCGTCGGGGGCTTGGAAGCCCCCGGGGCTGCTCGCCGGGCTCGACCGGCCCGGCCGCCCGGGGGATGATCCGGTCCGGCGCCGGTCGAAGCGCGCCTCGTCAGTCGAGCGGCGACCGCCCGGGGACGGGGAGCGTCTTGCCGTCCGGCTCTCCGCCGGGGCCGCCCGGATCGCTCCGGACCGGTCCCTCCGACGGGGCCCAGAGCCCCGTGCTCCGGTCGTCGGTCCCGTCGCCCGAGACGTGGCCCGTCCTGCGGGGGATCTGCTCTGGTGCGGCGCCCGGCCCGTCGGCCGGGGACCATGCGCTCTTGCTCGCCATGCCGGTCTCATAGGCGCCGCGCGCCCGCGCGCAACGGAGCCGCCAGGACCGCCCCCTCGGGGAGGTCCTCGCCCCTCGCGCGCGTCGTTTGACGTGGGAGGGTGGCGCCGATAGCATCCTCCGCGCCTCTCGTTCCCGGGCTGGGCGCTCCTCCGAGGGCGCGGCCCGGGCGGATGCGCCACCGGGGAGCCCGAGATCGTCCGCATCGGCCACATCAGCGATCTGCACGTCGCCGACCGGAGCCGCTACCCGCGGAACGGCTTCACCGCGAGGGACTGCGAGCGCCACTCGGTCCGGCTCGCGAAGGGGCTCCTCGACGCCCTGCGCGAGGTGAACGTCGATCACCTCGTCGTGACCGGGGACCTCACCTTCTCGGGCGAGCCGAGGGAGTTCGAGCGCGCGGCGGACCTCCTCCGCCCCTTCGCCGAGGCCGGGAAGCTCACCGTGGTCCCCGGAAACCACGACGTCTGGACGGAGGACTCGGTGGAGACGGGCCGCTTCCTCCGCGCCATCGGACCCGACGGCAAGGGGATGCGGAAGGCGGCCCCGAGCTATCCGCACGTCGTCCCGCTGAACGCCGAGGCGACCCTCGTCGCCCTCGACAGCGCGCGGTGGGGCCCCGAGCCGCTCGAGACCCCGGGCCGCCTCGGGGCCGAGCAGATCCGCGGCGCGCGCGAGGTCGTCCGGGAGCACTCGAAGCAGGGGAGGGCGGTCGTCCTCGCCTTCCACCACCACGTCGTCCTGCCCCCGGAGCGGGTCCCCTCCGACGCCCGGGTCTCGCGGATGCCGCTCGCCGACGCGGACCAGATCGTGCGCCTCGTCGCCGAGCTCCCGGTCGCGGCGGTCCTGCACGGCCACCGGCACACCGCGTTCCGCGTGGACCTCCCCGGAGTGCGCGGCCTCACCCCCGTCCTCTGCGCGGGCTCGGCCTCGCGGGTGACGGACGAGCCGGTGCGCCGGGCGCGCGCCTACGTCTACGAGATCGACCGGACCGGCGTGCGCGGGGTCGAGGCGCTCGTCTCCGGCGCGGAGTGATCCCATGCGCAAGCTGCTCCTCGTCGCCCTGCCCGCGGGGCTCGTGGTCCTGGCGGGCGTCACCCTCCTCCAGGCGTTCCGCACGCGGGGGGCGGCCGCCGAGGCCAGGATCGAGCGGGCCCGGCTGAAGCGCGACTTCGCCGAGCGGGCCGCCCTCGCGAAGGCGCTCCCCGTGGATCGCCTGCCGGAGTGGCAGGCGGAGGTGCAGGCCCTCTCCCGGTGGTACTTCGAGGAGCTCCAGGCCATCCGGAACCGCCACCCGGAGGAGCCGCCGCGCCCCACCGGCCTGCAGGCGGCCGAGGAGGAGCGGAAGGGAGGGCTCACGGGCGAGGAGCGCGCCGCCATCGAGGACTTCCAGAAGTACGCGGAGTCGAGGCTCGATCTCCTGCGCCGGGGCGCCTACGCGCCGGCGGTCTCCGCGGCGGCGGAGGGGCTCCGCCTCGACCTCCTCGCGGTGGAGCCGGGGCCCTCGCCCATGGGCGGCCCCGGACTGCGCCTCGACTTCGCCCTCTGGGGCGCGCCCCGCTACCTCGAGCGCGAGCGGTCGCAGTCGAAGACGACCGTGCGGAACGTGATCCCGCTCGCCCTCCGGAAGATCTCCTTCCGCTTCCTCGACCCGGCCGGGAAGCTCTACGGGGAGATGACCGGGCCCGGAGAGCCCTACCAGAAGCTCTCCGACCCCGAGCGCTTCGTGGACGACTTCCCCCCGGGCGTCCTCTTCGGCACCTGGTGGATCGAGCTCTTCCCGCGGGAGGCGGCGGCGGTCGAGGTGGAACTCGAGGCCGACGTCCGGACGGCGAGCGGCGCCCTGCTCCCCGTCCGCTTCCAGACGAAGCTTCCGGTGCCGGAGACCTGGAAGCTCCCGCCGGGGACCGCCTTCCAGGCCGAGACCCGCGAGGCGCAGCAGTAGGTGAAGGGGAAGAAGGCACGGGCGGGCGGAGCCGCGCGGGGTGCGCCCGCCCCCGCGGCCCTGCCGGATCCGGGCGGCGCCGCGCCGTTCCACCTCCTCGGCCGCGACGAGCTCTCCGTCCTCCTCTACGTCGCCCTCCTGCCGGAGGAGGCGCGCGCCCTCGCGAAGGAGCTCCGCCTCTCGGTGCCCGGCTTCCGCACCGAGGGGCTCTCCGACGTGGAGATCTGCGATCTCCTCGCCGACGAGATCCGCGCGGCCCCGGCCACCGGCGCGAAGATCGCGGGGAAGCTCGCCGCCGCGTTCGGGGGGATGCCGCTCCCCTTCACGATCCTCGATCCGGACGACGCCGAGGATCTCCTCGCCCTCGGGTCCTCCGAGCACGGGCTCACCCTCGCCCTGTGGCGCGTCCTCGCCGATCCCTCGCCGGACGCGCGGAAGACGGCGCAGCCGGTGCTCGCGCAGCTCGTGAAGGACTACTACGGGCCGGCGCCGGGCGGAGGCGGCTCCCCGCGCCCGAAGCCCGCGGGAAAGGACGACCAGGCCGCGAGGGTCGCCAGCCTCGAGGGGCGCCTCGCGGAGACGGCTCGCGCGCTCGAGGAGACGAGGGACCGGGTGGAGTCGGCCCGCCGCAAGGGCGAGGAGCAGCGGGAGAAGCTGCAGGGGTGGCTCCGGGAGGCGCGAGCGCGCGAGGCCCAGGCGGTGGACGAGGCGGCCCGAGCC
>JBBIPT010000215.1:0-7099 GCA_037442705.1 Anaeromyxobacter sp. | reverse complement strand
TGCTCTTCCGATCTCGGCCGACCCCGGAGGCGCTCGCCCTCGGACGGCGGGTGCTCGCCGCCAGGTGCCTCCACTGCCACGCCGCCATCCCGCTCGCGCCGCGGGTCCGGGGCTGGTCCGCGGAGCGGGCCTACGACGCCCTCGGCCGCCTCCCCGAGCTCCGGCCGGCGATGCCTCCGTTCGTGGGGACGGAGGAGGAGCGGCGGGCGCTCGCGGTGTACCTGTCCGAGGCCGGCGCGGGGAGGGCGCCGCTCCCGCCCGCGCTCCCGGATCCGTGAGGCGCGACGAATCTCCTCGCCCACCGCCATGGGAGTCCGTGCCAGAATCCGGGCAACCCCAAGCCCGGAGAGCCCATGACGATCCGCCCGGTCCCCGCGCTCGCGCTGCTCGCCCTCCTCGCGGCCTGCAAGCCCGACCCCTCGATCGTCCACCGCAAGGCCGGGGACGACCTCCTCTCGCTGTCCAACTTCAAGGGCGCGGCCGAGGAGTACGAGAAGTCGCTCGCCCTCGACCCGGCGCAGGTGAAGGTCTGGGAGAAGCTCGCCTTCTGCCGGGTGAAGACGAACGAGAACGACAAGGCGGCCGAGGCCCTCGTGAAGACGGTCCCGCTCATGCCGGACGACAAGGCGAAGGCGGAGGTCTACCGGAACGCCGCCGGCGTCTTCCTGCAGACCCCGGAGCGCCCCAAGGCGGAGAGGTACCTCGTCGAGGCGGTGCGGCTCGACCCGAAGGACGAGGCGAGCATCACCTGGCTCGGCGAGATCGCCTCGCAGGCGGGGGGGGCGCGCTCGCAGTGGGAGCGCGGCGTGCCCGAGCACCTCGAGAAGGCGATCGGCCACTACAACCGGCTCATCGAGCTCCGCCCCGACGGCGCGGCGGCCCACACGAACCGGCGGATCGTCCTCGTGAAGTACCTCACCCAGATCGGCGAGCAGCGGCAGCTCGAGCAGCGGGTGATGAAGCGGACGCGCGACCCCCAGGCGATCGCCGACGGCCGGGCGCGCCTCGCCGCGCTCGACGCGAAGGCGAAGGAGCTCCAGAAGCTCCTCGACGAGTCGAACGAGAAGCTCACGAAGAAGAAGGCGAAGTAGCGCCAGCCGCCCTTCCCACCCGAGCACCGCTCGCCCTTCGACAGGCTCAGGGCGAGCGGCTGCATGCAGGGCCGTTCGTGGTGTCATGGCGGTGCCGGCTTGCGTCGATCCGGGATCGCTCGTAGTTCGACAGGGTCACCACGAGCGGGCAAGAAGGGATCCGTTCGCCCTGAGCCTGTCGAAGGGCGAACGTCGCGGCTCGGTCCGCGCGATCACCGCCATCAGGGCGAGCGGGACCCGGCGATCTCGATCGCCTCGGCCACGACCGCGTCCTCGAGCTCCTCCGCCTTCATCCGCTTCACGATCTTGCCGTCCTTGAAGAGGAGCCCGACCCCGCCGTGGCCGTACGCCACGCCGACGTCGGCCGCGGCGGCCTCGCCGGGGCCGTTCACCTCGCAGCCCATGACCGCGACGGCGACCTCGCCCTTCAGCGTGGCGAGCCGCTTCTCCACCCGCTCCGCGATCGGGATCATCTCCACCGAGCAGCGGCCGCAGGTGGGGCAGGAGGTGAGCGTCGCGCCGCCGAACTTGAGGCCGAGGGACTTGAGGAGCATCCGCGCCACCCGGACCTCCTCGACCGGATCCGCGGTGAGGGAGATCCGGATCGTGTCGCCGATCCCCTCGGCGAGGAGGATGCCGAGCCCCGCCGCGCTCTTCACCGTCCCGGCGAGGAGCGTCCCCGCCTCGGTGACGCCGAGGTGGAGCGGGTAGTCGAACCGGCCGGCGAAGAGCCGGTTCGCCTGGACCGTCATCGCGACGTCGTGGGCCTTCAGGGAGACCTTGATCTCCCGGTAGCCCTCGTCCTCGAGGAACCGGATGTGGCGCTCCGCGCTCTCGACCATCCCCTCCGCCGTCGGCCACCCGTGCTTCTCGACGATGTCCTCCTCGAGCGAGCCGGCGTTCACGCCGATCCGGATCGGCACGCTCCGGTCGCGGGCGGCCCGGACGACCTCGCGGACGCGCTCGCGCGAGCCGATGTTGCCCGGGTTGAGCCGGATCCCGTGGATCCCCGCGTCGAGGGCGGCGAGGGCGAGCCGGTAGTCGAAGTGGATGTCGGCGACGAGGGGCACGGGGGAGGGGCGCACGATCGCGGGGAGCGCCGCCGCCGCCTCCCTGTCGGGCACGGCGAGCCGCACCACGTCCGCCCCCGCCTCGGCGAGCGCCCGCACCTGGGCGAGGGTCGCCGCCGCGTCGGCGGTCTGCGTGGTCGTCATCGACTGGACGGCGATGGGGGCGCCGGCGCCGATGGGCACGTTCCCGAGCCGGATGCCCCGGGTCTTCCGCCGCGCGCCGAGCGACGCGCTCGCTCCCTGTCCGTAAGCGCCCATTCAGGCCTTTCCGGCCGCGCCGGCCGGGGCCGCCGCGCGAACCCCGAAAGCGGCGGCGGCCGCCCCCACGTTCTAGGGGACGGCCGCCCGGGAAGCAAACCGCGATCGGGGCTACTTCCCCTTCAGCTCCTCGTCGATGATCCGCCTGAAGGCGTCGGCCGGCTGGGCGCCATGGAGCGGCCGCCCGTTGATGAAGAAGGCCGGCGTCCCGGTGACGCCCGCGTCCTCGCCCGCCTTCTGGTGCTTCTCGACCTCCTTCGCCTTCGCGCCGGAGTCGAGGCACTCGTCGAACTTCGCGGCGTCGAGCCCGACGGCGCGCGCGTGGTCCTTGAGGTCCGGGACGTCGAGCTTCTGGTGGTTCGCGAAGAGCTGGTCGTGCATCTCCCAGTACTTCCCCTGGTCCCCGGCGCAGTGGGCCGCCTCTGCCGCCTTCGGGGCCTTCGCGTGCATGGGGAGCGGGTAGTCGCGGTAGACGAGCCGGATCTTGCCCGGGTAGGCGGCGAGCACCTCCTTCAGGGATTCCTGGGCGCGCACGCAGTAGGGGCACTCGAAGTCGGAGAACTCCACGATGGTCACGGGAGCGCTCGCGGGCCCCTTCGACGGGCCGACCGCCTCGACCACGACCTTCGGCGCCTCGTAGGGCGGCAGGAGCACCTCGATCCCCATCTCCTTCTCGAGCTGCTCGTAGTACTCCGCGAACATCCCCTGGCCCTTCTGGTTCTTGATGAAGCGGGCGATCTCGCCCTTCACCTGGTCGAGGGGAGGGAGCTGCTGCCCGCCGGCCTTGGCCCGCTCGTAGAGGGCCTTCACCTCGGCGTCGGAGGGCTCGGGGACCTTCCCCGCGATCTCGATGGCGATGAGCTCGTCGCGGGTGAGCCCCTTCTGCTTCGCCTTGTCGTCCAGGGCGCGCTCGCGGAGCATCCCCTCGAGGGCGTTCCGGCGGAGCTGGTACCGCTGCTCCTGGTACTGGCTCTCGAGCTGGCGGAGCTCCTTCTTCACCTTCTCGTCGAGCTCGCCGGCTGTGATCGTCTTCCCGCCGATCTTGGCGACCGGGGCGTTCGGGTCCTGCTTCTTCGCCTGGCCGGGCGGGGTGCGGGGGGTGGCCTGGCAGGCGGCCGCGGCGAGCGCGAGCGCGGCGAGGGTGGCGGTGCGAACGAGCATGGGGAAGTGGCTCCGGGGGTGATAAAGGGACGGCAGGCTTACGGAACGGCGCAATTTCCGCCAAAACGGCGGGGAGGTCAACGGGCTTGGCCGGCGGACGCGATGTCTGGAACCCCGAACGGTACGGGAAATTCCGCGACGAGCGGGCCGCCCCCTTCCTCGACCTGCTCGCCCTGCTGGAGCCAGTGGAGTCGCCGGGGGTTCTCGACCTCGGCTGCGGCACCGGGGAGATGACCCGGCTCGCCCACGAGCGGCTCGGGGCGAGGGAGACCCTGGGGATCGACTCGTCGCCGGCGATGCTCGAGAAGGCGGCCGCCCAGGCGGGGGGAGGGCTCTCCTTCCGGCAGGGGGACCTGGGGTCGTTCTCCGAAGGCGGCTTCGACGTCGTCCTCTCGAACGCCGCGATCCACTGGGTGCCCGATCACGAGCACCTCGTGCCGCGCCTCGCCGCGCTCGTCGCCCCGGGCGGCCAGCTCGCGATCCAGGCGCCGGCGAACGACCACCACGCCTCCCACGCCGTCGCGCGCGAGGTCGCGCGGGAGCCCGCCTTTGCCGGGCCCCTCGGCGGGTTCGTCCGCGAGAGCCCGATCCTCCCGCCCGAGGCCTACGCCCGGATCCTCTTCCGGCTCGGCTTCGCGCGGCAGCGGGTGCGGCTCGAGACCTACGCACACAGGCTCGGCTCGCGCGAGGACGTGGTGGAGTGGGTCCGCGGGACGACGCTCACCGACTACGAGAAGCGGCTCGACGCGGCGACGTGGGAGAGGTTCCTCGCGCGGTACCGGGAGCGGCTCATGGCCGCGCTCCCGGACGAGCGGCCGTTCCTCTACACGTACCGGAGGGTGTTCCTGTGGGGGCGGGCCGGGCTCCGCTCACCCTTCGACAGGCTCAGGGCGAGCGGAACCTCTTGACGCTGCCGCCCTCTGCGACCGGTTCGGCCATTCAGCGCGGCGTGCAGAACACGTCGTAGTGCTTCCAGGCCATCACGTTGTCCGCCGTGATCTCGTCGCCGTGGAGCTCGGTGTCCGACACGACGCGCTCCACCCGGTAGCCGAGGCCGTGGAGGAGCTCCAGGAGCTCGAGCCGCTGCGGGCGGGTGTTGTGCTTGTTCACCTCCACGAGGAGGTACGGCTTCCTTCGCCCGAGGAGGCCCCGCATCGACTCGAGCACGAACCGGTCGTAGCCCTCCGCGTCGACCTTCACGAAGCGGAGCCGGTCCAGGAGCCCGGCGTGGTGCTCCTCCAGCCAGTCCTCCGCCCGCACCGCATCGACCTCGAGCTCGAAGACGCTCCCGTGCCGCCAGCGGCTGATCTCCTCGTGGCGCCCCCCGTTGTTGAAGCCCGGGTCTCCGTACTCGAAGACCATCTTCCCGGGCTTCTGCCCCGCGGCGAACGGGCAGGGGATGATGCGGACCTTGTCCCTGTTGAGCTCGGCGTTCGCGGCGAGGACCGGGAAGACGTATCGGTTCGGCTCGAAGGCGAGGACGGCCCCGGACGTTCCCACCGCGAGCCCGTACCGGAGCGCCGTGTCGCCCTGCCAGCCTCCCACGTCGATGACGACGTCACCGGGGCGCAGGAACTCCCTGCACGTGTCCACCGCCTCCTGGGCGATCGTCCACGGGTTCTTCAGGCACGCCGGGTGGAGCCAGCGCGCGAGCCGGAGGCGACCGTCCTTGGGAAGCTCCACGTCGACCGTCTCGTACCCGTAGGTACGGGTCTTCGGCCGCGGATAGCCGAGCAGGTAGAGGAACTCTCTCGCCTTCATGGACGCACCTCCCGCACGACGAGTGCAGAGGGCGCCTTCTAGCACGGCAAGCCGTGGGAGGGGGAGGGGAGAAGCCCACGGTCCGGGGCGCGCCGATCAGCCCCTACCTGAACCCCCCGCTCATCGCGAAGAAGCCCTTCAGCTTCTCGTTCGTCTCCCGCAGCCGCGCGGACAGCGTCCGCACGAAGGTCCAGAGGAGGTCGTAGGCGAGGTCCTTGTCCACGAACATGAGCTGGTCGAGGTCGTCCCGCTTCACCACCGCGAGGGCGCAGGCGGTGTGGGCGAGGGCGTCCGCGGAGCGGGGCGAGTCGTCCACCATCGCCATCTCGCCGAAGTGGCTCCCCGCCTCGAGGATCCCGAGCGCCTCCTCGCCCGCGCCGGGGACGTGCTTCGAGATCCGGACCTTGCCCGCGACGACGACGAACATCTCGTCGCCGGGCTCCCCCTCCCGGAAGATCACCGCCCCCGCAGGCAGGTCGCGGTGCCTCGCGATCTCGGCGATCCGCGCGAGCCGGTCGGCGGGGAGGGACTGGAAGAGGGCGCACGCGCGCAGGGCGGCGGGGTCCATGGAGGGGCACGATAGCACGCCCCCGGGCCGCGCCGAGACGCGCGGGGGCGCGTCGAACCTTCCCATCGACACCCGGGCTCCAAGCGGATACATCAGCCATTCCAAGGAAGCCCGAGGGACACCGCACATGGCCCAGCACGAGAGGCTCGTCATCGTCGGCAGCGGACCGGCCGGCTACACCGCCGCGCTCTACGCCGCCCGCGCGAACCTGAACCCGCTCCTCTTCGAGGGCTTCCAGCCCGGCGGGCAGCTCACGATCACGAGCGACGTGGAGAACTACCCCGGCTTCCCCGAGGGGATCCTCGGGCCCGAGCTCATGGAGAAGATGAAGAAGCAGGCGGAGCGGTTCGGCACCCGCTACGAGGCCTCCGAGGTCACCCGCGTCGACTTCTCCCGCCGCCCCTTCCAGCTCTGGGTGGACGACAAGGCCTACGCGGCCGACGCGGTGATCGTCGCGACCGGCGCGTCGGCGAAGTGGCTCGGCATCCCGTCGGAGAAGCAGTACCAGGGGAAGGGCGTCTCGGCCTGCGCGACCTGCGACGGCTTCTTCTTCAAGGGGGTCGAGGTCGCCGTGGTCGGCGGCGGGGACACCGCGATGGAGGAGGCGAGCTTCCTCACGAAGTTCGCGACGAAGGTCCACGTCGTCCACCGGCGCGACGAGCTCCGGGCCTCGAAGATCATGCAGGAGCGGGCGAAGGCGAACCCGAAGATCTCCCTCGTCCTCTCCGCGACCGTGGAGGAGATCCTCGGCGACGGGAAGGCGGTCACCGGCGTGCGCCTGAAGAGCACGAAGGACGGCTCCACGCGCGAGCTGCCGCTGAAGGGCGTCTTCATGGGGATCGGGCACGAGCCGAACACGAAGATCTTCAAGGGTCAGCTCGAGATGAACGAGGTGGGCTATCTCAATGTGAAGTCGCCCTCCACGGCGACGAGCGTCGCGGGCGTCTTCGCGGCGGGCGACGTCTCCGACCCGACCTACCGCCAGGCGGTGAGCGCCGCCGGGACGGGCTGCATGGCGGCGATCGACGCCGAGCGCTGGCTCGCCGAGCACGGGGAGAAGTGATGGATCCGCTCGCCCTTCGACAGGCTCAGGGCGAACGGACCGGGCTCCCCGTCGCGGGGGCTCCTCGACAGGCTCGGGGCGAGCGGACCGGGCTCCCCGTCGCGGGGGCTCCTCGACAGGCTCGGGG
>JBBIPT010000214.1:0-7115 GCA_037442705.1 Anaeromyxobacter sp. | reverse complement strand
CGCCTCCTCCTCGAGCCGCGCCCGCAGCGCCGGATCCCGTCCGGGCGCCTCCGCGACGCCGTGGAGGAGGGCCCGGAGGTAGAGCCCCGTGCCGCCCGCGACGACGGGGACCTTCCCGCGCCCGGCGACCTCCGCGATGGCGGCGCCGGCGAGGGCGACGAAGCGGGCCGCGTCCATCCCCTCCCCCGGCTCCGCGACGTCCACGAGGTGGTGGCGGGCCGAGGCCCGCTCCCCGGCGGTGGGCTTCGCGGTCCCCACGTCGAGCCCGCGGTAGACCTGCTGGGAGTCCGCGTTCACGACCTCGCTCCCGAGGCGCCGGGCGAGGGCGACGGCGAGGGAGGTCTTCCCCGAGGCGGTGGGGCCGGCGATGACGGCGATCCGGATCACGCGCGGCGGCGCTGCGGCTCGGGCGGAGGCGGGCGGCGCCCGCTCACCGCGACGGGACGGCGGAGACGTTCCTCGCGGGGACGGTCTTCGCGGGCGCGCTCCGCGCCGGCGCGGCCACGGGGGCCGGGGCGGGCGCCCTCTTCGCGGGCTCGAGGCCGAGGACCGCCTGGACCTCCGCGAGGAGGAAGCTCGGGGCGTCCTCCGCGTAGCCGCGCTCGATCCGGGCGATGGTCCCGTCGCGCTTCACGAGGAAGACGGAGGGGAGCGGCGCCTGGTCGCCGAGGTAGCGGCGCGCGAGGAAGTTGAAGCGGTCGGAGAGGACGGGGAAGGTCACCGAGGCGCCCGTGAACATCTTGCGGGCGGCCTGGATCCCCTCCTCCTCCCGGTCGATGTTCACGGAGAGGACGCGGAGGCCCAGGTCCCGGTACATCCGGTCGAGCTGGACGAGGAAGGGCATCTCCTTCTTGCAGGGCTCGCACCACGAGGCGAAGAAGCTGAGGAGGACGGCGCGGGCGGCCGGATCCTCCGGCTCCTCGCCGACGAAGCGGTCGAGGGCGATCCAGGTCGCCCCGGCCGCCTCGGGGTTCATCGTGCGGAGGGAGAACGGCGGCGCCGGCATCCCGACGGCGACCTCCCCCTCGTCGCTCGCGAAGGCGACGGCAGGGACGGCGAAGGCCAGGGAGAGGGCGAGCGGGAGGGCGAGGCGAAGCATGGCGGCCATTCTGGCACGCGTCCGGGTGGGCGGGGAACGGGGCGGCGCGCCCACCCCTCTCTGCCCTTCCGGGCTCAGCGGCTGCCCTCGCCGACGAGCCCGATGCGGAGGTGTGCGCCGACCTCCTCCACGCTCAGCCACGCAGCCGCGCCACGAGCCCGTCGAGCGCGACCTCGGTCTCCTCCCGCGTCGCCATGTCCTTCAGCTTCGCCTTCCCGCTCCGGACCTCCTCGCCGCCGAGGACGATCGCGTGGCGCGCGCCGACCCGCTCCGCCTGCCGGAACTGGGCCTTCATCTTCCCGCCCCGCGGGTCGAGGTCGCAGGCGATCCCGGCCTTGCGGAGCGCCGCCGCCCGGCGGAGCGCCTCCACCGCCCCCTCCGCGTCGGCGGAGACGAAGAAGACCGCCGGCGGCCGGCCTGGCGCCGCGCGCCCGTCCTTCTCCAGGATCATCGCGAGCCGCTCCTGGCCGAGCGCGAAGCCGATGCCGGGCGTCGCCGGACCGCCGAGCGTCTCCACGAGCCGGTCGTAGCGCCCGCCGCCCGCGACCGACGACTGCGCGCCGAGCGCGTCGCTCGTGAACTCGTAGGCGGTCCGGACGTAGTAGTCGAGTCCGCGGACGAGGCGAGGGGTCACCTCGTAGGCCACCCCGAGGGCGTCGAGCCCCGCCTTCACCCGGTCGAAGTGGTCCCGGCAGCCCTCGCAGAGCCGGTCGAGGAGCCGGGGCGCCGCCTCGAGCACCGGCTGGCAGCCCTCCACCTTGCAGTCGAGGACGCGGAGCGGGTTCCGGTCGATCCGGTCCTTGCAGTCCGCGCAGAGCTCCTGCTCCCGCCCGCGGAGGTACCCCTTCAGATCGGCGAGGTAGGCGGGCCGGCACTCCCCGTCGCCGACGGAGTTCAGCTTCAGGGCCGCGCGAACGCCCAGCCGGGCGAAGTAGTCGTCGAGGAGCGCGATCTGCTCCGCGTCGAGGAGCGGGTCGGCGACCCCGAAGGCCTCGCAGCCGATCTGGTGGAACTGCCGGTAGCGCCCCTTCTGCGGCCGCTCCCGCCGGAACATCGGCCCCATGTAGAACCACTTCTGTGGCCCCTCCACGTGGGCGCCGTGCTCGATGAAGGCGCGCACCGTCCCGGCCGTCCCCTCGGGCCGCAGGGCGAGGAGCTCCTCCCCCTTGTCCTCGAAGGCGTACATCTCCTTGTTCACGATGTCGGTCGCCTCGCCCACGCCGCGGGCGAAGAGCTGCGCCTTCTCCACGGCGGGCGTCCGGATCTCGCGGTAGCCGTAGAGCGCGAAGACCTCGCGCGCCACGGCCTCCATCTCCTGCCAGCGGCCCACGTCCGCGGGGAGGACGTCGTTCATCCCCTTCACGCCCGAGATCTTCATGGCGGCGGTTTCTACCAGAGAGGGGGCCCCCGTGCACGGGCTCCGCGCCCCGGGCGACCCCGCGCTACACTCGCCCTCATGCGAAGAAGGCGCATCGGCATCCTCACGGGGGGCGGCGACGTCCCGGGGCTCAACTCCGTCATCAAGAGCGTGACCTGGAGGGGCCACGAGAACGGCTGCGACGTCGTCGGCATCCGCAAGGGGTTCGAGGGGCTCACCCACGTGAACCTCGACGACCTGTCGAGCCGGAGCCGCTGGATCGTGGACCTGAACCGGGACAACACCCGGACCATCGACCGGACCGGCGGCACGATCCTCCACTCCTCCCGGACCGGCCCGACCCGCGTGAAGAAGCTCCCGCCCCACCTCGAGGGGAAGGACCTCCCGTGCACGGTGGGGCCCACCGGGCCGACCTGGGACCTCACGCCGCAGGTCCTCGACAACCTCGAGCGGCTCCGGATCGACTACCTCATCGCCATCGGCGGCGACGGGACCCTCAAGTCCGCCGCGCAGCTCGCGCGCCACGGCCCGAAGGTCGTCGCGATCCCGAAGACGATGGACAACGACGTGCAGAACACCGAGTACTGCATCGGGTTCTCCACGGCGATCTCCCGCGCCACGGCCGCGATCGAGCGGCAGCGGACCACCGTCGGCTCCCACGAGCGGCTCGGCATCTTCCGCGTCTTCGGGCGGGACTCCGGCTTCACCGCCCTCTACACGGCGCACGTGACCTCGAACCGGTGCGTGATCCCCGAGTACAAGGTGAACCTCGACAGGCTCCTCGAGATCCTGCTCGAGGAGAAGCGCGGGAACCCGAGCAACTACGCCCTCGTCGTCCTCTCCGAGGGGGCGACCTGGGAGGGCTACGAGGTCCAGGAGTACGGCGACCCCGACGAGTACGGGCGCCGGAGGAAGGCGAGCGTGGCGGAGGTGCTGAGCGACCTCGTCCGGCGCCGGACCGGCGAGGAGACGGTCGTCTCCGACCTCACCTACGACCTCCGCTCCGGGGACCCGGACTTCGTGGACAAGCTCGTCGCCTCCACCTTCGGGACGATGGCGCTCGACGCCGCCCTCGACGGCACGAGCAACGTGATGTCCGCGATCGTGGAGGGCTGCTACGACATGGTCCCCATCCCGGATCCCGCGCGCGGCCCGCGGAGGGTGGACGTGGACACGATGTACAACAAGGACCGCTACCGCCCCCTCTACGGGAACAAGCGCGGCCTGCCCATCTTCCTGAGCCGGATCGCGGACCCTCGGGACTCCTGGGGCGACTAGAGTGCTCGCGGCGCAAGGCCGCGCCCCACACCCGAGGAGATCCCGATGGCACGGAAGAAGCCCGCCAAGAAGGCCGCCAGGGGCCGCAAGGCGCCGGCGAGGAAGCCGGCGAAGAAGGTCCAGCCGGTCCCTGCGGCCTACGGCTCGGTCACGCCCCACCTCGTCCTGCGCGACTCCACCCGCGCCATCGCCTTCTACGCGAAGGCCTTCGGCGCGAAGCTCCTCTCGCGGATGGCCTCGCCGGACGGCAAGACGATGCACGCGGAGATCAAGATCGGCGACGCGATCGTGATGCTCGGCGACGAGGCGCCGGAGCGCGGGATCCGCTCGGCGGAGTCCCTCGGGGACACCTCGGGCGGGCTCATGCTCTACGTGAAGGACTGCGACGCGGTCTTCGCCCGCGCCGTCGCGGAGGGAGCGAGGCCCCTCGCCCCGCCGGCGGACATGTTCTGGGGGGATCGCTACTGCCAGGTCCTCGATCCCTTCGGGCACCGCTGGGCGATCGCCACCCACACGAAGGACATGACGCCGAGGCAGATGGAGGCCGCGGCGGCGGAGTGGATGGCCGCGATGGCGGCGGGCGGGCCGGCGGCGTAGCTGGCGCGCGCGTGCACGTGGAGGTGGCCGCGATCGACCCAGGCCAGGACCGTTCGCCCTGAGCCTGTCGAAGGGCGACGGGCTTCTCGAACGCAGCGATCCCCGCGTTCAGTCCGGATCGATCCGGTGGAGCCCGTGCCGCCGCGCGGCCTCCCTTCCCTCGCGGAGCTCCGCGCCCGTGGGCCGGCGAGCGAGCTCCGGAACCTCGTCCGCCCGGTAGCAAGGGCGGTACTGGTCCATCACGTTCACGTAGGTGTCCCGGGAGATCTCCTCCGCGAGGAAGCGCATGACCTCGTCCGTGCCGGCCGCGCCGCCAGGGAGGACGAGGTGGCGGACGAGGAGCCCCCGCGTCGCGATCCCCCGGCCGTCGAGCCGGAGGTCGCCGACCTGCCGGTGCATCTCCCGCACCGCCGCGCGGTTCACCTCCACGTAGTCCGGGACCTTCGAGTACCGGAGCCCGGCGCGGGAGTCCCCGTACTTCACGTCGGGCATGTAGACGTCCACGACGCCGTCGAGGAGGGCGAGGGCCGCCGGGGCATCGTAGCCCCCGGTGTTGTAGACGAGCGGCAGCCGGAGCCCGCGAGCCGCGGCGAGGGCGAGCGCTTCGAGGATCTGCGCGACGACGTGGCTCGGCGTGACGAGGTTCACGTTGTGGCAGCCGCGCGTCTGGAGGTCGAGCATCGCCCGCGCGAGAGCCTCCGCTTGGACCTCCCGCCCCTCCCGCTCCCAGGAGATCTCCCAGTTCTGGCAGTAGAGGCAGCGGAGGTTGCAGGAGGAGAAGAAGATCGTCCCGGAGCCGGCCGTCCCGCGGAGCGGCCGCTCCTCGCCGTGGTGGGGGAAGGCGGCGTGGACGATCGCCCGCCGTCCCGTCCCGCACACGGCCCCGTCCCCGCCGGCGTGGCGATCCACCCGGCAGTCCCGCGGACAGAGGTCGCAGGCCCGGAGCCGATCCACCGCCCGCCGCGCCCGCTCCGCGAGCTCCCCCGTGCGGTGGAGCCGGAGGTAGGCCGGCTCGAAGCCGGGCTGCTGGCCGAGGGAGTGGGCCCAGGTCGGGAGCACCCGGCGATCCTACTCCCGCGGTCCGGCCGCCTCGACCCCCGTTTCCGTCACTCGGCAGTGGCCGAACGGACCGAGCCACGACGTTCGCCCTTCGACAGGCTCAGGGCGAACGGCTGCGGGCCCGGCCGCTGAGGTGCAATGTGCAATGGAAGAGAAGACCGCTCGTGATTCCCCCGGGCCTGTCGAGGGGCACTACGAAACGGACAGAAGGAGACGCCAGCGGACAGAGGGAGATCCGTCCGCCCTGAGCCTGTCGAAGGGCGAAGACCGCTATTCCGAGTGGTCGCGCCCAATCAGCGCCACGCGCTGCGGGGGTTCGTCGGGATCGGGCAGGCGGCGGCGAAGCAGTTGGGGCTGTTCGTCACGGTGACGAAGCCCTTGTACGGGCTCGTGCCGTAGCACCAGACGGCCGCCTGGGACGCGTTCTGCCTGCAGAGGCAGGAGGGCAGGCAGAGCCCCGATTCGTAAGTCGTCCCGCCCGGGCTCCAGGAGGCCGCCGCGAGCCGGGCCTGCGCGAGGGTGTGCTGGTCGAGCTCCCCGCAGTCGAAGTAGTCCGCGTTCACGCCGTTGTAGTGCCGGGTCTGGCAAGCGGTGCCGCAGCAGGCGGTCCCGGCGCAGCAGGAGGCGCCGCAGGCGAGCGGAGTGGAGGCCCCGCAGACGCAGCCGCCCGAGGCGCAGGTCGCCCCGGCCGGGCAGGCCCTCCCGCAGGTCCCGCAGTTCGCCGCGTCGGTCTGGAGGTTCACGCACCTCGCCGCGGCCCCCGTCCCGCAGGCCGTCTGCCCGGCGGGGCACTGGCAGGTTCCGGCCGTGCACGTCGCCCCGGTGGCGCAGACCGTCCCGCAGCCCCCGCAGTTCGCCTCGTCGGTCTGACGGTCCACGCAGCGGGTCCCGCACTCGTCCGGTAGCGCGGACGGGCAGGCGCAGGCGCCCCCCACGCAGACGTCGTTCTCGAGCGGGCAGT
Organism: Anaeromyxobacter sp.; assembly: GCA_037442705.1. GTDB lineage: Bacteria > Myxococcota > Myxococcia > Myxococcales > Anaeromyxobacteraceae > Anaeromyxobacter. The sequence continues at coordinate 743 of JBBIPT010000214.1, read as the reverse complement.
CCCGGGCGCACGCGCCGCAGTTCGCCGCGTCGGTCTGCGTGTTCGCGCAGCGCGTGGAGCAGGCGGTCGGGAGCGAGGCCGGGCAGGCGCAGGCGCCGCCCTCGCAGACGTCGTTCGCGAGCGGGCAATCGCGCCCGCACGTCCCGCAGCTCGCCGCGTCCGCGAGGAGGTCCCGGCAGAGCGGTTGGAGCCCCGCGCAGAACGTCGCCCCCTCGCACTGGCAGACGCCCCCCGCGCACGTCCCGATCCCGCAGGCCACGCCGCAAGCGCCGCAGTTCGCCGCGTCGGTCGCGAGGTCGGCGCAGGCCGACCCGCAGGAAACCTGGCCCGCGGGGCACTCGCACCGCCCGGCGTTGCACGTGGCCCCGGAGGGGCAGCGTCCGGAGCAGACGCCGCAGTTCATCTCGTCCGTCTGGAGGTCGACGCAGGTCCCTCCGCAGGCGGTCTGGCCGGAGGGGCAGTCCGGGGTCGAGCTGCCGCAGGCCGCGGCCGAGAGGGCGAGCACGAACGCGAGCAGGCCGGGAAGGGCGCCCGCTGGGCTTCGCGCGGCGCGGCCTCGTCGGCTCATGACTCCGAGTCCCATGGCTGCCTCCCCGAGGCCGGCCTCCCGCGCCGCCCCCCTCGATCTCACCCCATCCGCGCGCCGATCGCCTCGCCCACCTTCACGCGCGCACCGGGCACGAGCCGCGGATCGAGCCTCACCCTCCCCGGCTCGAAGGCGAGGATCACGGTGGAGCCCATCT
>JBBIPT010000213.1:0-7121 GCA_037442705.1 Anaeromyxobacter sp. | reverse complement strand
CGGCGCGCTCCCCGCCGCGGCCGCGGCCGACTCCGCCGGGAAGACCGCGTGCATGAAGGCCCGCATGTCCAGGTCGGCGGAGGAGCGGGCGACCTGCAGGAGCTGGCCGGCGAGCGTGGTCGCGAGCACCTGCGCGGATCCCGTGCGCCGCGCGGGATCGCGCTCGAGCGCCGCGAGGATCGCGTCGTCGAGCGTGGGTGGCACCGCCTCGTTCCAGGCCGACGGCGGCGAGACGGGCTCGTCCGAGAGGACCGCGGCGATCGTCGCCGCGTCGGTGTCGCGCAGGAAGAGCCGGCGGCCGGTGCAGAGCTCCCAGAGGACGACGCCGAGCGAGAAGACGTCCGCCCGGGCGTCCACGGCGTCCCCGCGCGCCTGCTCCGGCGCCATGTACGGCGCCTTGCCCTTCACGGTGCCCGGATCGGTGAGCCCCGTCGCGTTCATCGCGCGCGCGATGCCGAAGTCGGCGAGCTTCACCTCGCCCTCGAACGAGACGAGCACGTTGTGGGGGGAGACGTCGCGGTGGACGAGGCCGAGCGGCCTGCCGCCGTCGGAGATCCGGTGCGCATAGGCGAGCGCCCGCGCGATCTCCGCGCACACGTGCAGCGCGCGCGCGAGCCCGAGGCGGAGGCCGGCCGCCCGGGCCGCCTCCACCACCGCGCCGAGGTGCCGGCCGCGGACGAGCTCCATCGCGATGTAGTAGCGGCCGTCCACCTGATCGAACTCGAAGACCTGGACGACGTTCGCGTGGGAGAGGCGGGCGGCGAGCCGGGCCTCCTCGATGAACATCCGCACGAACTCGCTCTTCGCCGCGTGCTCGCCCCGCACGAGCTTCAGGGCGACCTCCTTCACGACCCCCTCGGCCCCCGTCCACTGGGCGCGCCAGACGTCGGCCATCCCGCCGGAGGCGAGCGGCTCCACGAGACGGTACTTGCCGAAGGTGCGCACGGCGGGTGGATTCTAGGACGCGCGGGCCGGTCCCGGGGAAGGAAGATCCCGACCCGGCGGCGCGCGGCCCCGCGCCGTGCTAGGGATCCCCCCGATGATCCCGCTCTGCCTCGCCGCCGCCCTCTCCCTCGCGCCCCCCCCTCCCGCGCCCCCCGCGGACGAGCGGCTCGAAGTCCTCGCAGCGATGACCGAGGAACTCGCCCGCTCCGCCGGCCGGCTCCGCCTCGACGGCTACGCTCCCCCCTACTACGTCGCCTACCAGCTGCGGGACGTCGTCCGGGGCGAGGTCGGCGGGCGGTACGGCGCCGTCTTCGACGACGCCCAGCGCCGCGACCGGAACCTCTACGTCGAGGTCCGCGTCGGCGACTACGAGTTCGACTCCTCCGGCGTGGACGACGGCGCCATCCTCCTCGGCGGGGACGGCCCCTCCTGGTGGGCGCCGAAGGACGCGCCGCTCGACGGCGACGCGGCGGCGCTTCGCAACGCCCTCTGGCTCGCGACGGACGAGCGCTACAAGGAGGCCCTCGCCGCCTACTTCAAGAAGAGGGCGCGCGAGGTGCACCGGCAGGCGGACCCGGATCGCGCCCCGAGCTTCTCCCGCGAGGAGGCGCCGGCGCGGCACGTGGACCCGCCCCTCCCCTTCCGGCTGGACCGGGACCGGTGGAGGGACGCGGTGCGCGAGGCGTCGGCGGCCTTCCGCGCCCACCCCGAGGTGTTCGACTCCGCCGTGAAGGTCGTGGCGGAGCGGCAGACGCGCTGGTTCGTCTCGAGCGAGGGGGCCGCCATCGTGACCGAGCAGGCGCTCTACGGCCTGCACGTCCGGGCGGTGGCCCGCACGCCCGACGGCCAGCTCGTCGAGAGCGGGCGCGACTTCTACGCCCGGGAGGAGGGGGGGCTCCCGGACCGCCCCGGGATCCTGCGGGCGGTCGAGGCGACCGTCTCGGAGCTCCTCGCGCTCCGGAAGGCCCCCGCCATCGACCCGTACACCGGCCCCGCCATCCTCGAGGCCGAGGCGGCGGGCGTCCTCTTCCACGAGACCGTCGGCCACCGGCTCGAGGGCGACCGGCTCGACGACGACAAGGAGGGGCAGACCTTCAAGGGCCAGGTGGGGAAGCGCGTGCTCCCTCCCTTCCTCACGATCCTCGACGATCCCACCCTCTCCTCCCACGAGGGCGTGCCGCTGAACGGCGCCTACGCCTTCGACGACCAGGGGGTGGCGGCGCGCGCGACCGTCCTCGTCCGCGACGGGACCCTCGAGAGCTACCTCCTCTCGCGCAAGCCGGTGAAGCCCTTCGCGCGGTCGAACGGCCACGGCCGGAGCCAGGGGTCGCGCCCGCCGTCGGCGCGCATGGCGAACCTCGTCGTCCGATCGTCGAGGCCGGTCCCGATGGCCGAGCTCGAGCGGCTCCTCCTCGCCGAGGTGCGCCGGCAGGGGAAGCCCTACGGCCTCGTCATCCGGGACATCACCGGCGGCAACACGAACACCCTCTCCTACGGGTACCAGGCCTTCAAGGGGACGCCGCGCCTCGTCTACCGCGTGGACGCCCGCACCGGGACGAAGGAGCTCGTCCGCGGGGTCGAGCTCGTGGGGACGCCGCTCTCGAGCGTGAACAGGATCCTCGCGGCCTCGGATCGCCCGAGGGTCTTCAACGGCTACTGCGGCGCGGAGAGCGGCTACGTCCCCGTCTCCACGATCTCGCCGGCGGTCCTCGTGGGTGAGATCGAGCTCCAGCGCGTGGCGCGGGCGGCGGAGCGGGGGCCGATCCTCCCGTCCCCGTGGTCCGGCGCCGCGGCGGGGAGGCCGGAGGACCGGGAATGACGCCGCCTCCCCTGCCGCCGCTCGACGCGATCCTGGGCCGGTCCCGGCGCGAGGCGCTCGACGCCTTCTCCCGGCTCGGGTGGCGCCCGTGGGGGAGGCCGCCCGGCCTCGACGCGGCGCGCCGCCGCCTCCTCAACGTGGATCTCACCGAGCCGGAGATCTCCTTCGAGGCGGACGGGGACGTCCGCGCCGTGGGCCACGTCGAGGCGGACCTCGCCGGGACAGTCACGCACGTCGAGGTCGTCGGCGCGGAGCCGGCGGACCCGCTCCTGCTCGCCCTCGCCCTCCTCGGCGAGGCGGGCCCGCCGCGGACGGGCGGCGGACCGGACGCCCGGGAGTGGATCTGGGGTCCGGAGTCCGGCTCCAGGGTCACCGTGGCGGGGGAACCCGTCCGGCTCTGGGTCTGCGCGGAGCGGGCCCACGGCGATCGCCTCTGGGCCGTGGCGACCCTCGTGCGGAGGGACTGACGCCCCCCCCGATCCGGAGCCGGCGAGGCGCCCGGAACCGCGGCCGCCGCCCCTTGCGCTCCCCGCTCGGGTGTTCTCCATCCGACCTGCGAATTCGTCGTCGCTCGTCGAGGCGAAGGGCGGGTGGATCCTCGCCGTGCGGCTCGACCGGTACCCGGAGCACGTCTCCGACGTGCCGGTGCTCCTCGCGATCGCGGCGCGCCTCGCCCGCTGACGGGGCCGGCGCGTCCGCCCGGGGCTACCGGCGCCAGCCTTCCCAGACCACGTAGCGGCGGAAGTCGGAGGCGAACTCCGCGTCGGAGATGCCGATCGCTTCACGGAAGGCGGCGGGGAAGCGCTGCCCCTTCCCCATGAGCTCGACGACCTTCCGGACCCGCTCCTCCCCGTAGCGCGCGAAGAGGAACTCCGCGGCGTGGTGGGCGGCGCCGTACACGACGTCGGACTGCTCCATGTAGATGGGGTCCGGGTCGATGATCGGGTCGCCGTGGAAGGCGACGGGCATGCGCGGCCCGCGCCGCCCCGGCTCGCCGCCCGCCGAGCCCGGCAGCTTCTCCTGGTAGAAGGCCTTGATCGCGGCGAGCCCCCCGTACCGGTAGCCCTGCCCCGCGGTCACCGTGGCGATCCCCTCGCTGAACCAGCGCGGGATCTCCTTGAACATCCAGGTCACGTCGGAGCCGGAGGCCTGGTACATCGCGCAGTGGGTGAGCTCGTGGGCGACGAGCTCCTCGATCTTCCGGTCGGGCACGGAGAGGAGCCCCCAGGTCCGCGGGGACTGGAGCTCGACCGTCTGGTACCTCGCCCACGCGCGGAGCCACTCGTAGCCCCGGCGCCCCGCCGCCTCCTCGAGGGCCTCGTGGCTCGGGTGGATCGTGATCGTGATCGGCGCCTGCATGGAGCCCCAGCGCCGGGCCTTCGGCACCGCGGTCTCGAGGGAGCGGATCACGCGCCGGGCGTGCCTCTCGTCCCCCGCCCACCAGCGGACGCGAAGTCGGACGTCGTCCACCACGACGTCCTCGGTGAAGACCGGGGCCTGGGACGCGAGGCGCGCGGCGCAGCCCGAGGCGGCGAGGAGCGCGGCGATCGCGAGGGCACGGACCACGGACGAGGTCTACCCGGCGGAGGCCGGTCGAGGCAAGGCGGACGCACCCGCGAGCCGGAGGACGAGCGGCGCGAGGTGGGTGAGATCGCCCACCTCTCCCACTCCGCCCGCGGCCTGGCCGAAGCCGAGCACCGGGACGGGGGCGCGCGTGTGGTTCCGGACCGAGAGATCCTCCACGTTCCCGTGGTCGCTCGCGACGACGAGAGCGTCCTCCGGGCGCAGCCCCGCGACGAGGCGGCGGAGGAACGCGTCGAGCCTTCGCAGGGCGTCGAGCGCCCGCGCCATGTCCCGCGCGTGCCCGGCCTCGTCCGTCTCGAAGAACTCGAAGACCGCGAGGTCGTGCTCGCGGAGGAGGCCGAGGAGGATCTCCGCCGCCTCCTCCGGCGCGCGCACCGGCACGTCCGCCCCGCGCGCGCGGGCGCGCTCGCCCGTGATGTCGTGGGTGAGCCCGCGCCCCTCCCGGGCGTCCGCCCAGGTGCGGAAGGCGCCTCCCCCCGCGGCCCAGGCGACGGTGGTCGCCGCCGCCCGCGCACGCCGCCGCCCGAGGGAGAACTCCGGCTCCCCGCTCGCCGGCAGCCCGAGCGCCCGGAGGTAGGCGACCGGGTAGGCGTTCGCGAAGACGGACCTGAGCCCCGCCTCCCGCGCCCGCAGGAAGAGCGAGCGTTCGCGGAGGAGGGCGCGGAGCGGCTCGTTCGGGAACCCGAGGAGGTGGCGGCCGGCCCGGCGGGCGGCGTTCTCGCCGGTGAGGATCGTCGTCTGTCCCGTCGCGGACTGCGGGCGGCCCGGCACGCCGAGGCAGGCGTCGGCGAGCGCCGCCCGCCCGCCCGCCGGGAGCGGCGCGCCCGACCCGTCCCCGAAGCGGGAGAGGAGGAACTCCGCCCGGGCGAGGGGGTTCCTGTCCGGATCGGCGTCGCCGGCTCCGACGCCGTCCACGAAGACGAAGAGGGCGGACATCCGTCGATCATAGGCGGGGGCGCGGAGCGCCGCCCCGCCGGCGCTCGGCGGCCGGGTCGGAAGTCCTACCCGTTGGCCGGCTGGCGAGGGAGGGGAGGTCGGAGTAGGATAGGGACAAACGTAACACGGAGCCTGCCATGCCGAAGACCGTCGAGACCTACCGGACCACCAAGGCGCTGCGCGACCTCGTCCGCCGCGCCGCCAAGGTCGCCGACAAGCGGCCTTCCGAGTTCCTGCGCCAGGCGGCCGAGGAGAAGGCGCGGGCGGTGCTGCGCGAGGCTGCTGGCGAGGACCTGCGCAAGCTCTTGGCGCGCCTGCCTCCCGGCCGCGCCGGGTCCGAGGCCGAAGCCGAGCGGCTGGGCGAGGAGGCGGCCAGGTTGGCCCGGAAGGGCGGCGCGTGAGGCTCGTCATCGACTCGTCGTTGGTGGTGGCCGCCCTCGCCACGCCCAACCCGGAGTCGGCGTCCCGCGTGGTCCTCGCTGCGGTCGCGGCCGGGCTGGTGGACCTGATCATCACCGACGAGCTGGAGGCGGAGTACCGCCGCGCCATCGAGTACCCCCAGGTGAAGCGCCAGGCCGCCCGAGTGGACCGGCAGGCCTTCGTCGACGCCATCGTGGCGACCGCCGAGCGGGTCGCGGCCGGGTCCGTGGCCGGCGCGGTTCCTGCCGACCCGGGAGACGACATGGTCGTGGCGGCTGCGCTCGTCGGGAAGGCCGACTTCCTCGTCACGCTGGACCGTCACCTGCTCGGCCTCGCCGGGCTGCCAGGCGTTCGAATCGTGCGCCCGGGCGACTTCCTCCGCGAGTTGCGGGGGCAGCACTGACTTGCGAGGCGCTCGGGGCGCTCCAGGCGTTCCGCACCGCGTACCGAGCCGCCCTGGCAGCCTGGAACGCGGGGACCGAGGGGGTGGTCTTCCCGCGGGGCACCTACCTCATGCGCGTATTCCACGACGTGCCGTGCGAGGCGTTCGGGTAGCACTTCTTCGCGTCCGGGCGTCCCTGCGGGGCGCTACTACCCGCCTGGGAGGACGCGTGAGGTCCGGCCGTGGCCCGCGGCCACCCCGCCCTTGACATGCGCGGCGCATGTGAGTACTGAGTCCACATGTCCAGGATGATCCAGATCCGGAACGTGCCTGACGAGGTCCACCGCAAGCTGAAAGTGCGCGCGGCGGAGGAGGGGCTGACGCTCTCCGACCTCCTCGGCCGGGAGGCCCGCCTGCTGGCGGAGCGGCCGACGCTGGCGCAGCTGCGAGCCCGCCTGGCCCTGCGGGAGCGCCCGCGGGGAGCGAGGCCGGCGGCCGACCTCGTCCGTGAGCTGCGCGACCGCACGTGATCGTCCTCGACGCCTCCGCGGCCATCGAGCTCCTGCTCGACACGCCGCTCGGCCGGCGGGTCGGGGCGCGGCTGGAGGCTGATCCGGCGAGCCTCCACGCCCCGCACCTCCTCGACGTGGAGGTGCTCCACGTCGCCCGCCGCCTTCAGGCCGCAGGTGCCATCCGACCGCAGCGGGCGCTGCAGCTCCTGGAGGACCTGGCCGCGCTGCCCCTGGAGAGGTACCCGCACCTACCCCTCCTGCCCCGGGCCTGGTCGCTCCGGGCCTCCCTCACCGCCTACGACGCCGCCTACGTGGCGCTCGCCGAGGCCCTCGAGGCCACGCTCCTCACCTGCGACGCCAGACTCGCCCGCGCGCACGGCCACCTGGCCGAGATCGAGCTCGTCGAGCCCGGCCCAGCGGCGGGCTGAGCGGATGCGTTCGACCCGGGCGTCGGCACCGCTCATGGGCCCGGCGGAGAGGCTCGGCCGGCCGGGTACGGCACGGGTTCCGCCCGCGGGGCGGG
>JBBIPT010000212.1:0-7165 GCA_037442705.1 Anaeromyxobacter sp. | reverse complement strand
CGCAACGCGCCGGCTTCGGGGCTCCGCAGCGACCGGCGCGACTGCGCGTCTTCTGCAGACGCATCCCCCACGGACCGCACTGCAACGGGCGGGACACCGCGCTTCCGGAACCTCACGAAGCACCCGCGCGGTGGCCCGCACGGCGTTGCGGCCCTTCGACAGGCTCGGGGCGAACGGCCGATCATCGGCTCTGGCGCGCGGAGCGCCGGGAGTCGCGGAGCCCCGATGCCGGCACGCAGCAGCGCCTCCCGATCTCCCGGGACACCGGACTACGCCAAGCGTGACAGCCCGCGCCGGCGACCGGCACGCGGCGACGCCCGGGGTGGGGGTGCTCAGTACGGCGCCGACGCCTCCCGCTTCATCAGGGCGACGAAGGCGTCGAGCGTCATCGTCTTCAGGTCCTCGCCGCCGTGGCGCCGGGGCGCGACCCCCTTCGCCTCGACCTCCTTCTCGCCCACGACGAGCGCGAAGGGGATCTTCGCGAGCTCGGCGTTCCGGATCTTCGCGCCGAGCTTGTCCGAGGACTCGTCGAGCTCCACGCGGAAGCCCTCGGCGGCGAGCCGGTCCCGCACCTCGCGCCCCCAGGCCTCGAACCGGTCGGACACGGTGACCACCCGCCCCTGGACCGGGGCGAGCCAGGCCGGGAAGGCCCCGGCGTAGTGCTCCGTGAGGATGGCGATGAACCGCTCGAAGGAGCCGTAGACGGCCCGGTGGATCACGACGGGCCGGTGCTCCTTGTTGTCGTCCCCGACGTAGGCGAGGTCGAAGCGCTCGGGGGCGGCGTAGTCGAGCTGGATCGTGCAGGTCTGCCACTTCCGGCCGAGGGAGTCGGTGACCACGAAGTCGATCTTCGGCCCGTAGAAGGCGCCGTCGCCGGCGTTCAGCTCCCAGGGGAGCCCGAGCCGGTCGAGCGCGGTGCGGAGCGCCCCCTCCGCCTTGTCCCAGAGGGCGTCGTCGCCGACGCGATCCTCCGGCTTCGGCGGGCGCGTCGAGAACTCGAGGGAGAACTCGAGGCCGAAGGCGCCGTAGACCGTCTTCATGAGCCCGACGATCCGGTCCACCTCGTCCGGGATCTGCGACTCCATGAGGAAGATGTGCGAGTCGTCCTGGGCGAACTGGCGGACGCGGGTGAGCCCGCCGAGCGAGCCGGAGAGCTCGTTCCGGTGGAGGTCGTCCACCGTGAAGTAGCGGATCGGGAGCTCGCGGTAGCTCCGCTTCCCCATCCCGTAGATGAGGTAGTGCGACGGGCAGTTCATCGGCTTCAGGCTCATCGAGAGCCGCTCGTCCACCGGGAGCGAGGGGTCCGACTCCTTGTCGAAGACGAGGAACATGTTCTCGCGGTAGACGCCCCAGTGGCCGCTCTGCTCCCAGAGCCGCTTGTTGAAGAGGAGCGGCGTCTTCACCTCGAGGTAGCCGTTCTTCCCGACGAGCCGGCGCATCGCGTCGGCGAGCACGTTGTAGAGGGTCGTGCCGTGCGGCAGCCAGAAGGCGGCGCCGGGGGCGACCTCGTGGAAGGCGAAGAGGCCGAGCGCCGGCCCGAGCCGGCGGTGATCCCGCTTCTTCACCTCCTCGAGCCGGGCGAGGTGGGCGTCGAGCGCCTTCTTGTCGAAGAAGGCGGTGCCGTAGATGCGCTGGAGCACCGCGTTCCGCGAGTCCCCGCGCCAGTAGGCCCCGGCGACGTTGAGCAGCTTCACGACGCCGATCCGCCCCGTGGACGGCCCGTGGGGGCCGAGGCAGAAGTCCACCCAGTCGCCGTGGCGGTAGAGGGTGAGGGTCTTCGCCCCCTTCGCGGCGATGTCCTGGATGATCTCGAGCTTGTACTTCTCCCCGAGCTTCCCGAAGAGGCCGAGGGCGGCCTCCATGGAGACCTCCTCCCGGACGAACGGGAGGTCCTCGGCGATCGCGGCGTTCGTCGCCTTCTCGATCTTCTCGAGGTCCTCGGGGCCGAAGGGCGTGTCGCGCGCGAAGTCGTAGTAGAAGCCGTCCTCGATCGAGGGACCGATCGTGACCTGCGTCCCGGGGTAGAGCTTCTGGACGACGCTCGCCATCACGTGGGCGGCGTCGTGCCGGGCGACCTCGAGCGCCTCCGGGCTCTTCGTCGTGACGACCTCGAGCCTCGCGTCCTTCTCGAGCCGGCGCGAGAGGTCCACCGGCTCGCCGTCCAGCTTCGCGAAGTAGGCGGCCTTCGCGAGCCCCGCCCCGATCGCGGTCCTCACGAAGTCGAGGACGGTCGTGCCGGGCGCGGTCTCCTTCGCGCTGCCGTCGGGGAGGGTCACCTTCACGGGGTCGCTCATCTCGGCCACCTTCTTCCGGTACGAAAAAGGGCCAGCCGGTGAGGGCTGGCCCCGCTTCCAGTAGGCCCGGTCAGGATTGAACTGACGACCCCTACCGTGTCAAGGTAGTGCTCTACCACTGAGCTACGGGCCTGTTCCTCCGCTGCGACGCGCGTTTATAGCGCGCCCTGCGCCGGAGTCAACCGGCGAGCGGCGCGCACGAAGAAGAGCGCGTACTGGGCGCAGGAGATCGCCACGCAGAGCGCCGCGAGGAGGGCGAGCGCGGCCACCCAGGGCGCACCCTCCGCCCCGGGGTACGCGCCGGCGTCGCTCGCGAGGGCGACCACGACGGTGCCGGCGATCGCCACGGTCGCGTACTTCCCGATCCGCGTGGGCGCCACCGGGACCCGCTGGTGGAGGGAGCCGAGGATCGCCGCGCCGAGGAGCTGGCCGGCGTCCCGCGCCACGACGAGGACGGGGAGCCACATCGGCAGCCGCCCCGTCGCGGCGAGGGCGAAGAGGCCGCAGGCCGCGAGGAGCTTGTCCGCGATGGGGTCGAGGAAGGCCCCGAGCCGCGTCTGCTGGCGGAGGACCCGGGCGACGAGGCCGTCGAGGACGTCCGTCGCCGCGGCCACCGCGAAGATCCAGAGGGCGGGGATCCGCTCCCCGTGGACGTAGAGGACGAGGAAGACCGGGGCGAGCGCGATCCGGAGGACCGTGAGCGCGTTCGCGAGGTTCAGGGACGATCCGCGCCCGGTCAGCGCGCCGCGTCCCGGCTCCGGTTCCACTCCTCCCATTCGTCCTGCCCCGCCTCCGCGAGGGCGAAGGCCTCCGGCTCCTCCGGCACGCCCTCCGCCGACACGCGCACCTGCATCATCGCCGTGACGATCTTCTCCCACTCCTCGCGGCTGACCTCCTGCGGCCCCGCGATCTGGCGCCGCTCGGGCTTCCCGCCCTGGTGCTCCGGCCGCGGCACGGCCCCGGCCGCCACCGCGACCGTCCCCGCGTAGACCTTCACCACCACCGACCGGTCCGTGGCCGCGTCCACCCGGAACGTCGTCCCGCGGACGCCCGCCACCGCGTTCTCCGTCTTCACCTCGAACCGGGCCTCGCCGCCCACCGCCTTCGCGACGTTCGCCCAGACCTGCCCCACCGCGAGCCTCGCCGTGACCTTCCGGTCTTCCGGCGTCTTCCCGAAGACGGCGCTCTCCACCTCGGCCCGGGAGAGGGGGCCGAGCCGGAGCACGCTCTGATCGGCGAGCCGGACCTCGAGCCGCGTCCGCCGCTGGGTCTCGATGAGGTCCCCGGCGTGGACGACGCTCCCCGTGGAGAGCTTCTGCGCCTTCCCGCCGGAGGCGCGCGTCGCCTCCCCGGCGAGGAAGGTCACCGTCCCAGCGGCCGGGGGCGGCGCGGCGTGGACGGCGGCCGCGAGCAGGAGGGCGGCGGCCGAGGCGGCGAGGAGGGCCCGGGCGCGCATGGCTACTGGAGCTCCACCTCGACCGAGTTGCCCGTCACCTTGCGCACCTTCACCGTGAAGCCGGTGAACTTGCGGGTGGCGAGCTCGGTCGCGAAGGCCTGGCTCGTTCCGGAGAGCGTGACCTCGAGCTCCGCCTTCCCGTCCTCCATCGAGCGCTCCTGCACGTCCTTCACGCCCCGGACGCTCTGCACGAGGAGGTTCTTGAAGGCGGCGAGCCGCGCGTAGTCGTCCACGCCCCGGACGGCCATCGCCACCCGCCGCGCGCCCGACTGCTCGCGCGACCAGACCTTCCCGATCTTCGCGAAGAGGTCCCGGGCGAGCTGCCGGCCGCCCTCGGAGAGGGCGTTCCGCCCCGCCGTGGTCTGCTCGAAGCCACGGCCCGCCGTGCTCGTGAACTCGGCGGTCGCGACGATCTCGCCCGTGTCCACCCGGACGGCCCGGGCCGACACGTTCGCGACCGACGAGTAGAAGACGCCGTTGTCGAGCTTGATCTCGCCGAGAGGCTTCGCGATGGCGCGCCCCACGATCACCATCTCCGCGCCGCTCCTCACGCCGACCTCGCGGACCTGCGCGAGGTTCGGGTCGATCCCGATCGCCTCGAGCTTCACCTTGCCCGCGAGCACCTCGGCGTCGACGAAGGTGAACCCGCTCTTCTCCATCCGGTCCATGAAGGCGTTCTCGACCACCCGGAGGTCGGCCGCGTTCCCGCCGCCCTGCCACCAGCCGGTCGCCTGCGTGGCGTGGATCGCCTGCTCCGCCACGAGCACGAGGACGCGCGGCATCCCCGCCCGCCGGTAGGCGATGCCGAACGCCATGAGGTCCTCGTCGAGCTTCGCCTCGGAGACGTCGCACCGCATCCTCGTGACCCAGGTGTTCCCCTCCTGGCGGTCGTCGAGGACCTGGTACTTCCGCACGTAGCCGGCGGAGTGGGCGTAGACCTTGTCGGAGAGGAGCTGGGCCTGGTCGGTCTCCGTCGCGGCCGTGACGACGGTCGTCGCCACCTGCTGGACGCAGTTCCGGAGCGCGTCGTCCTTCGCCTGCTCCTTCGCGGCGAGCGGATCGCCGGCGACGGCGGCCTGCCCGACGGCCTCGGTGGTCTGGATCCGGTCCTCGGCGCCCGGGGCCTGGGCTGCGAGGAGGAGGGCGAGAGCGAGGGCGGTCATGTGGCGTCTCCGAAGGTGGCGAGGATGACGACCTTGGCCTCGGCGAGGAAGGAGAGGTTCTTCCCGGCGAGCGCGGCGGCGTCGGCGGAGGAGACGACCACGTCCGAGCCCTCCACCCGCACCGCCTTGAGGACGAGCGGGGAGTCCCCGACCCGGTCCTTCATGGACGCCTTCGCCGTCTCGAGGTCGGGGGCGTAGCCGGCGGCCCCCCCGGCCCGGCGCCCGGCCTCGCCGAGCGTCGCGGGGCCGTAGAGTTCCTTGCCCGCCTCGTCCACGATCCGCGGCGCGAGCGCCGGGAAGACCTTCTGTCCCCGGGCGTCCACCACGAGGGAGGTGCCGGCGGGCGGCCCCTCCGCCTTGGGCGGGCGGGGCTCGGCCTTCGGGACGAGCACGTCGGAGAGCGCCCCCTCGAGCGGCACCTCCACGTCCATCTCCACGCCGCCGTCGGAGAAGTAGCGGGGCTTGCCCACGACCCGGAAGCCGCGCACGAGCCCCTCCACCTTCCCCGCGAGGGCGGAGTCCGAGGCGATGGCGGCGCCCACCGTCTGCCCCGACTGGACCTGCACACCCCGGAGCGTCTCCATGCAGTTGCGCAGGGCGTCGAGCTTCGCCGCCTTCTCCGCCCCGATCCGGGCGACGGCGGGGTTGCCGCCCGCGTCGCGCAGGTTGGCCGCGCCGCTGCCCGTGCACTTCACGACCTTCGCCTGCCAGTCCACCGAGCCGGCGTCCGCGCGCACGAGCGCGGGCGGCGCGGCCGCGAGGACTGCAGCGGCCAGGGCGATTCGCATGGGTTCCTCCTCCGGTTCCGGTCCCCCGGTTCGACTCCGCGGGCGGCCGGGAAATTCTAGCACCGACGCCGTCGAGGATACGCAGCGACCTCGCGGAGTTGCTGTGACCCCGGTCACCCTCCGTGATCCGCCCCACCGGAGGCGGCCCACATCGGCCTACCCCGCGTCCCGCAGCCTCCGCAGCGCGACGAAGGCCGCCTCGTCCGGGGCCCGGAGGAAGGGATTCACCGCCCGCTCCCGCTCGAGCGTCGTGGGCTCGGGCTCGCGCCCCTCCTCCCTCGCCCGCCTCACCTCGGCAAGCCGGGCCCGGGCGGCCTCGTTCCAGGGCTCCGACCGGAGCACGAACTCGAGGTTCCGCTCCGCGTAGTCGTGGCCGGGGTGGACGGCGAGCGTCTGCGGCAGCCCCGGGAAGAGCCCGAGGAACGTCCGCGCGAGCACCGCCGGATCGCCCCCGCTCCGGCAGTTCCCGCAGCCGGCCCAGAAGAGCGTGTCCCCGGTGAGCAGGTTCCCCCCGCACTCGAGGAGCACCGACCCGGGCGTGTGGCCCGGCGCCGCGTGGACCCGGACGCGCAGCGCCCCGGCGCGCACCTCGGGGCGCCCGGCGAGGTCCTCGTCCGGCGCGAACCAGCCCGCGTCCGCCGCGTGGCCGAGCACGCGCGCCCCGAGGCGGCGGCGGAGGGTCTCCGAGCCGCCGGCGTGGTCCGGGTGGCCGTGGGTGTGGAGGACGGCGCCCGGCCGGACCCCGTGCGCGGCGGCGAGCCCCATCGCGACGACGGGGTCCCCCGGATCCACGAGGACGGCGTCCGTCCCCTCGGCGAGGAGGTAGACGTAGTTGTCCGAGCCGTAGCGGCGCCGGTCGAGGATCATGGGTCGTGGGGGTGGTGGGAGAGCCCGATCCGGTTCCCCTCCGGATCGTGGAAGTAGAGGGACCACCGCGTCCGGTGGACGACGGGGACGCCGGCGCGCGAGAGGCGGTCCTCCCAGGAGGCCCGCTCGGAGGGGGCGATCCGGAGGGCGAGGAGGTGGAGCCCGGGCTTCCCGTCCCGCCACGCCCGCTCCTCCGGCGCCTCCCCGGCGCGCTCGAGGGCGAGGAAACCCGCCTCCGCGCCCTCCCCGGAGGCGAGCCAGACGCTCCGGTCTCCCCCGCCTTCCCGCGGCCACCGGCGGAGGACGGGGAGACCGAGCACGTCGCGGTAGAAGCGCTCGCACCGCTCGAGGTCGGCGCACTGGATCGCGACGTGGTGGAGCGGGAGGGTCAAGGGCGCGGGGATCGTAGCGCCGCCGTCCGGCGCCGCCAAGCCGCGTGCTGGGAGCCCGTAGGGCGTAGAAGGCTTCCGGCCGTCCTCGCTTCGCTGCGGGCGGCCGGAAGCGGTCGCGTTGCCGCTGCGGTTCCGGATGCGGGTGCAGATGCGGATGCGGATGCGGATGCGGATGCGGATGCGGGTGCGGATGCGGATGCGGATG
>JBBIPT010000211.1:0-7175 GCA_037442705.1 Anaeromyxobacter sp. | reverse complement strand
AAGATGCTGTCCATCGCCCGCGCGCTGGCCCTCGACCCCGAGCTGCTGATCCTCGACGAGCCCTTCGAGGGCCTGTCGCCCGCGATCATCCCGCTCATCGGCGAGTCCATCGCCGCCATCACCCGGTGCAGGTCGACGGCCGCCTCGATTCCCGGGCGCGGGTCCTCGCCGCGGAGGGACGGCCGGGCGAGGCCCTCGCGGCGCTCGAGACCGCGCGGGCGGCGCTCGAGGCCGGGGGCCACCTCCACGAGGCCTCCCGGCTCGCCCGGCTCGCGGTCCGGATCGACCCGCACGGCGTCGCGGAAGGGGGCCGCGCGCTCTCGTCCCTCGTCCGCGTGGAGGCGGACGCGTAGGCTCCCTCTCCCATGGACCCCTACGGCCTCCGCCGCGTCGTCTCCCCGAAGGGCGCGCTCCCGCAGCGCGCGGAGGTCCTCGATCCGTCCCTGCCGCTCGGCGAGGACGAGCTCTCCGTCGAGATCGAGGCGCTGAACGTGGACGCCGCGAGCTTCCGGCAGCTCGAGGCGGCCGCGGGCGGGGACCCGGCCCGCATCGGCGAGGAGATCCTCCGGATCGTCCGCTCCCGCGGGAAGCTCCACAACCCCGTCACGGGCTCGGGGGGGATGCTCGTCGGCCGGGTGCGGGCCGCGGGGGAGCGCCACCCCGCCGCCTCGGCGCTCCGGCCCGGCGACCGGATCGCGACGCTCGTCTCCCTCACCCTCACGCCCCTCCGGATCGACCGGATCCGCGCGGTCCGGCCGGAGGTGGAGCGGGTGGAGTGCGAGGGCGAGGCGATCCTCTTCGCCTCCGGGCTCTGGGCGGCGCTCCCGGACGACCTCCCCGAGTCCCTCGTCCTCGCCACGCTCGACGTCTGCGGCGCCCCGGCCCTCGCCGCCCGCCTCCTCCGGCCGGGGATGCGGGTCCTCGTCCTCGGCGCGGGGAAGTCGGGCGCGCTCGTCGCCGCGCAGGCGCGGGAGAGCCTCGCCGCGGGAGGCGAGATCGTCGCCGCGGACCGGTCCCGGGAGGCGCTCGACGCCTTCGTGCGCGCCGGCCTCTGCGACCGGACGCTCGCGGTGGACGCGACGGACGCGGCCGCCACGCTCGCCGCGGTGGAGGCGGCGGGGGTCACCTTCGATCTCGTCGTCTCCTGCACGAGCGTCCCGGGGACGGAGATGGCCTCGGTGCTCGCGGTGCGGGACGGGGGGACGGTCCTCTTCTTCTCCATGGCGACCTCCTTCACCGCCGCCGCGCTCGGGGCGGAGGGGGTGGGGAAGGACGCGCTGCTCCTCATCGGGAACGGCTACGTCCCCGGCCACGCCGAGCTCGCCCTCGGGCTCGTCCGGCGGCACCCCGGGCTCAGGGCGCTGTTCGAGGCGAGGTTCGTGCCGTTAACCGCCGCGCCGCGCGCGCGGTGAGCTCCGCAGGGCCGTGGCGGAACTGGCAGACGCAGGGGACTTAAAATCCTCCGCCGCGCGAGCGGCGTCCCGGTTCGATCCCGGGCGGCCCTACTCCCGCTTCCCCTCGCCCTTCGGCGGCACCGCCGCCATCACGTGCTCCGCGAGGGCGGTGATCGTGAGCGAAGGGTTCACCCCCAGGTTCGCGGGGATCGCGCTCCCGTCCGCGACGAGGAGCCCCTCGTGGCCGAAGACGCGGCCGCGGGGATCGCAGACGCCGCGGGAGGGGTCGGCCGCGATCACCGCGCCGCCGAGGATGTGGGCGGTGGAGGAGCGGTTCCCGAGGACCTCGAGGAGGAGGTTCCCCGGCGTCCCGTCCACCTTCTCCGCGAGCCGCTCCGCCACCCGGTTCGCGATGGGGATGTAGGTCGGCGGCCGCGGCCCGCCCTGGATCTCGCTCCGGAGCGCGCGGAAGCCGAGCCGCCGGCCGAGCCGGACCCGCAGGAAGCTCTCGAGCGGCTGCATCACGAGGACGATCGCCGTCCGGGCCGCCCAGTTCCTGGGGAAGTGGGCCCGGGCGTAGCGGATCGGGTGGCGAAAGAGCCCGCCCAGCCAGCGGAGCCAGCGCGGCCAGGGCGGCCGGTCCGCGGTGAGGTGCGTGACCATCGCCCCCATCATGTCCTGCCCGCGGCCGTAGCGGACGATCTCCATGTGCGTGTGCTCGTCCGCGTCGATTCCGGAGGTGATCGCGATCCCCTTCGAGAAGTCGATCCGCTCCTCCCGCGCGAGCGCGCCGACGAGCGCCTCCGAGTTCGTCCGGACGAAGCTCCCGATCTGGTCCGAGAGGTGGGGCAGGCTCCCCCGCTCCTTGCAGGCGAGGAGGAGCCGGACGGTCCCGAGGGCGCCCGCCGCGAGGACGACGTTCCGCGCGCGCCAGACCCGCGGGGCCTTCGCGAACCAGGCCGTCGAGCGCCTCGTGTGGACCTCGTACCCCCCACCCTCCGCCGGCCGGAGATCGGTGACGTGGGTCTCCGGGTGGATCTCGCAGCCGAGCCGCTCCGCGAGGAAGAGGTAGTTCCGGTCGAGCGTGTTCTTCGCGTCGTGGGTGCAGCCCGTCATGCAGGCGCCGCAGTAGGTGCAGCCGGCCCGCTCCGGTCCCTTCCCGCCGAAGTAGGGATCCGGGACCCGGACGTCCGGCTCGCCGAAGAAGACCCCCACCTCGTGCCGCCGGAAGGTGGCGCCGCGCCCCGTCTCCTCCTCCACGACCTCGCGGAGGAGGTCGTCCCCCTCGAAGGTCCGGGGGGCCGTCACGGCGCCGAGCATCCGCCGCGCCGTCTCGTAGTGGGGCGCGAGGGCCGCCACCCAGTCGGTCCCCTCCGGCCACGGCCCGTCGCGGAGCACCTGCTCCGGCGGGACGACGAGGGTGTTCGCGTAGACGAGGCTCCCGCCGCCCACGCCCACGCCGTGCAGGACGAGGACGTGCTCGAGGAGCGTCATCTGGAGGATGCCCTGGAGCTTCAGGGCGGGCATCCAGAGCGACCGCCGCACGTTCCAGTTCGTGCGCGGGTAGGTCGCGGGGCTCCAGCGCCGCCCCTTCTCGAGGACGGCGACCCGGTAGCCCTTCTCGGAGAGGCGGAGCGCCGAGACCGCGCCGCCGAACCCGGAGCCGACGATCAGGTAGTCGTACGGAGCGTCGGACACGGAGCCTCGCAGGTTCAGCCGTTCGCCCTTCGACAGGCTCAGGGCGACCGGCTCCCCTTCTATCCGTTCGTGGTGACCCCTCGACAGGCTCGGGGGAACCACGAACGATCTGGATCGAAGCAGTCGATCACGGCCTCAGTTCAGGAAGCCGGACTCCACCTCGGGGACGTCCTCGAGCGGCCTGCGCCCGCCGAAGCCCTCCTCCACCCCGTGCCAGTGGGCCACCGCCGGCTCGCCGAACTGCCAGCAGAGGAAGACCGGCTCGCCCTCCCGGATCGCATGGAAGTCCACGAGCCCCAGCTCGAGGTCCTTCACGAGCGCCCCGAGGGCGTTGATCCGCTCCACGGCCGACGTGATCTCCGACGCGAGCCCGCCGAGCCGGAGGGCGTCCTCCCGGAGGCCGGGGGGTACCTCGCGGTCCCCGTTCAGGATCTCGACGGAGACCTCCGCGCCGCCGAGCCGGGTGATGAGCGGCGCGACCTCGGCCCGGGCCCGGGCGATCCGGCCGAACTCGATCTCGAGGGCGGGGACGAGCGCGTTCGCCTCCTCCACCGTGAAGAAGCGGGGCCCGTCGTCCATGGGCGGAAACCCTAGCATGGGCGTGCTATAAGCGCGGCCTCACTGGAGAGAACGACAAGCCGTGCTCGAGACCGTATCGAAAGGGTTCAAGGCGGCCCGCAATCGCCTGAAGGGACGCACCGAGATCACCGCCGAGGTGGTCGACGAGGCGCTCCGCGACATCCGCGTCTCCCTCCTCGAGGCCGACGTCTCCTTCGAGGTCGTGAAGCGCTTCGTCGCGCGCGTCCGCGAGAAGGCGGTCGGCGAGGTCGTGGACACGAAGGTGTCCACCGGCAAGGGGACCCTCCGGGTCGGTCCCCAGGACCACTTCGTCAAGATCTGCCACGACGAGCTCGAGGCCCTCATGGGCCCCGTGGACACCTCGATCCGGGAGGCCCCGAAGGGGCAGCCGACCGGGATCATGATGGTGGGGCTCCAGGGCTCCGGGAAGACGACGACCGCCGGGAAGATCGCGAGCCGGCTCCTCCAGGACGGGAAGCGGCCGCTCCTCGTCGCCGCCGACGTCTACCGGCCCGCCGCGGTGGAGCAGCTCCGCGTCCTCGGCGAGCGGCTCGGCGTGACCGTCTTCCACGAGGCGGGGGTCGCGCCGCCCGAGCTCTGCCGCCGCGCCCTCGAGGCCGCCCGAAGGGAGAAGGCGAACGCGATCGTCTACGACACCGCCGGCCGCCTCGCGATCGACGAGGAGCTCATGGCCGAGCTCGAGGAGATCAAGCGGGCGGTCTCCCCGGAGAACGTCCTCCTCGTCGCGGACGCGATGATCGGGCAGGACGCGGTGAAGACCGCGACCGAGTTCGACCGCCGCCTCGCCCTCGACGGCTTCATCCTCACGAAGCTCGACGGCGACGCGCGCGGCGGCGCGGCCCTCTCGATCAAGGAGGTCACCGGGAAGCCGGTGAAGTTCCTCGGCGTGGGCGAGGGGCTCGACCGGCTCGAGGAGTTCCGCCCCGAGGGGCTCGCCTCCCGCATCCTCGGCTTCGGCGACGTCGTCGGCCTCGTCCAGGACTTCGAGAAGCACGTGGACGAGGAGACCGCCGAGGCGGAGGCGGCCAAGATCCTCTCCGGCGACTTCACCCTCGACGACTTCGTCGGGCAGATCCAGCTCGTCCGGAAGATGGGGCCGCTCGGCGAGCTCATGGAGAAGTTCCCGATCTTCGGGGAGCTGCCCGAGGGCTTCCAGTTCGACGACGCCGCCCTCGGCCGGATCGTCGCGATGGTCCACTCCATGACGGCCGCCGAGCGGGCCCGGCCCGACTCGATCACCGACTCCCGGATGAAGCGGATCGCCCGGGGCTCCGGGCGCACGGAGAAGGAGGTCAAGGACCTCCTGAAGCAGTACGACGCGATGCGCGGGGTGATGAAGCAGGTGGGCTCCGCGCCCGGCCTCCTCGCCCGCCTCCCGGGCGTGAAGCAGCTCATGCAGCTCCGCAAGCTCCAGGGCCGGGGGATGGAGGACTTCCTCGGCAAGGACGCCGCCGCGGTGGAGCAGGCCCTCCAGGGCGGGCTCCTCCCGCCGGACGCCGCCCGGCAGATGGGGCTCCCGAAGGGCTACACGCCGCCGATGTCCGCGGGGACGATGACCCGGGCCCGGCTCATGGGCTACGCCCCGGAGCCGATCCCGGTCGAGTCCTCGAAGGACCGCGACGCCCGGAAGAAGAAGCGGAAGGCGGAGCGCCAGGCGCGGAAGAAGGCGCGGAAGCGGAGCCGGCGGTAAGCGGAAGACCACAGGTCGCCATCCGTCCGCGCTCCGCTCGCCCTTCGACAGGCTCAGGGCGAGCGGACTCCTCACCCCGTCCCGGACGATCGTTCTCCTACCGCTTCTTCGGCACGACGAGCCCGCGGGAGAGGCGGCCGAGCACGCTCTTCAGCTGCCGCCGCTTGTAGCGGTCGTGCGAGGAGTCCCCTTCCTCGTTCCGGCGCGCGGTGCGCTCGTCGAGCACCTGGAACTCGACCAGGATGAAGACGATCCGGCCGAGGTCCTCCGCCATCGGGTCGAGCGGCGGGAGGAGGTCGTCGATCCGGATCGGCAGGTCCACGACGAAGTTCAGGACCTTGAAGTCCCGCCCGCTGAACTCGTTCCGCGGCGTCGAGGGATCCCGCTTCTCGAGGTCCGGCGGGAGCTGGAGCTGCCGCTCGATCTCCCGCCCCTCGGGGTGGGCGCCGAGCACCCGGGAGAAGGGCACGAGGTTGTTCTGCGTCTGCCCGGGGACGGCGTAGTTGTACGGGAAGAGCTCGTGGGAGAGGTGCCAGACGACGGAGGGGACGTCCGCCCGGCGCTCCACGATGATCCGGAAGCGGACCCGGTCGAACACCTGCGCCGCGACGTTCTCCTTCTTCGCGAGGAGCTTCGTCACGAGCGAGGTCCGCGACTTCGCGTTCCCCCGGAACTCCACGATCGGAAACCGGCGCGCGCGCATCCGCTCCGCCTCCGCCATGATCCGGCGGTGGGCCCGCTCGGCGAGGTCCGACTCCCGCAGCGAGGTCCGGAAGATGAGCTCGCGCGCCTCGAGGTGGTGGACGACGTGCATCACCTTCAGGACGACGCAGGCGATCTTCCGGTAGCGCCGGGGCTCGATCCCCCCGGAGGCGAGGAGGAAGAGGTCGCGCACGTCCTCCGGCTCCGCGACCGGCGGGGCCACCCGGTAGCCGAACTCGGTTCTGAGATAGTCCACCGCCTGCCCGAGGATCGCCCGGATCCGGCGCTCGTCCCTGGGATCCTCCACGTCGAAGAGGTGGAGGCGAAGGAACCGCCCCACCTCCTCGCGGGTCCGGAAGTCGAGCTGGCGCCAGTCCACGACCGACCCGCCGCGGAGGACGAGCCGGAGCTGCTCGAGCTCCGCGATGCCCATGCTCGCGAGCGGTCGCGGACCCTGCGGCCCGGGGGCTGCTCCTGCCTCGTTCACCGGGGCTCTCCCGTGGCCGCTAGAAGTTGAAGGGGAAGACGACTTCCTGGCCCGCCGTCGTCGAGCGCGGGAAGCGGATCGACTTCACCACCCCCGAGATGCACGCGGCGAAGGCCCCCTGCGCGTACTCGGGCGTGAGCGACTTCACGTCGCGCACGCCCCCGTCCGCCTGGATCACCCAGCGCATCTTCAGGGTCCCGGAGGCGTCCGGCTCGCGGGCCTTCTGCTCCGCGACGCACTTGCGGAGCGCGTCGATCCGCTGCGCCACGGCGGCGTTGATGTCCCCGGGCGACACCTTGTCCGGGAGGGCGCCGCCGGCGGCCGGCGGGACGTAGACCGACCGGCCCGAGGGCGTGCTCCCGCCGCCGAGCGCCGCGTCGAGCGCGGCGTCGTTCGACTCGAAGTCGAGGAGGGAGCCGCCCTTCTTCGCCGGCGCGGGCGAGGGCGCCGGAGCGGCCGCGGCGGTGCGCGTCTCGCGCTTCGTCTCGCGCGGCGGGGGCGGAGTGGGCTTCGCCGCCCTCGCCGGGGCGGTCGCCGCCTTCTCCGCCTTCGGCTCGGCCTTCGGCTCCGGTGTGGGCTCGGGCTTCGCCGCGGGCTGCGCGGG
>JBBIPT010000210.1:0-7285 GCA_037442705.1 Anaeromyxobacter sp. | reverse complement strand
CAGCCGCGACGGGACCGGGGAGGTGGTCCGGGCGCTCGCCGCCCGCGACCCCCGGATCCGCTGCCTCGCGCACGCCGGGAACCGCGGCAAGGGGCGGGCGGTGCGCACCGGGATCGGCGAGGCGCGGATGGCCTGGATCCTGCTCCTGGACGCGGACCGGCAGATCCGGATCGAGGAGCTGGCGAAGGCGGCCCAGAGCGCGCGGCAGCCGGCCGCGGCGGTCGGCTACCGGGTCGGACGTCGGGAGCCCGCGCTCCGCAGGCTGGTCACCGCGACGTACGGCGCGCTCGTCCGGGCGCTGCTCGGCGTCCGGGTGCGGGACGTGAACTGCCCGTTCAAGCTGCTCCGGCGCGAGCTCGCGCAGGCCTTGCCGCTGCGCGCCGAGGGCTTCGCGATCGACGCCGAGCTCCTGTTCCGGCTCGCGGCGCGGGGGGTCGCCGTCGAGGAGGTGCCGGTCGAGTGGCACGGGCGCGTCCACGGCGCGAGCAGCATCGGGCCGCGCGCGATCCCCGGCGTCGCGCGAGAGCTCGCCCGCCTCCTCCTGGCGCGGCTCTCCGGACGCGGCGCCGGGTGAGCAGGCTCTCCCGCGGGTTGACGGGGTGTTGAAGCCAGTAGTCCCGGAGGTCCGGGAGTTTCCCTGAAGTACGTTATCGGACGCGAAACGCGGGTTGGAAGTCCTACCCGCTTGGAGCTTGTGGTCGCCGAAGCCCCGGTCGGCGAGCACGGTGACCTTCGTGTTTGCGGGCACCACCTCGCGGAATCGCTCGAGGAGCGCGTCCTCGTGCTCGTTCCGCCAGTCCTTCAGCTCCGACTTCACGACCGACTTCCACAGCAGGGGCGTCGCCCGGCCGTGCTTCGTGACCAGGTACAACGCGATCGTGGACTGGTTGTCCTGGTCGAACTCCGTCCAGTCGAGCGCGACCAGGATCTCGGGGCGGCCACCGACCACGAACGGCACCCACCGCGCGAAGAGCTGCCAGGGGTCCACACCGGTGTTCGAGAAGATCCGGTCCACCTGCTTGATGGCGTGCTTCCCGTCGAGCTGCTTCGCGACCGCCAGTGCTCGCCCGAGCGCACCGACAGCGAGCTGCGCTCCCTGGAGGGCGCCCACCGTCGCGTCGGCGAGGGAGGCCACGCGCTTCGCGTGGAGGTCGTCGTCGAAGATCGTGGAGACGAAGTCGTGCACGCGGCGGGGGCGGATGGGCTTGAGTGCGCATGGACCCCGCACCATGATCTCAACCCCGCGGATCGTCGACAACTCTGCCCATCCCATGACCGTGGGGATGAGGGGATCGGTCAGGTCGCGGTCTGGAGCGTCTTCCGACGGCGTGGCCCCCGGCTGTAGCGTCTGGCTCGCTCGTGGTGTGGATGCCAAGCGACCACCATGTGGTCGATCTTCTTCCACGGCGAGCCGCGCGAAGGGCTACCGACCGCTTCGCCCGGGGACGCCGGCCTCACCGCCCTCGACGCGGCCAGCGGTACCGGTTCGGCCCCCGATGCGGAGGTTGACCAGCAGCTGGATCCCTACTTCTTCTTCGCCGCTCGCTTCGCGTGCGTCCGCGAACGGGCACGCCGACGCTCGCGGGCGAGATCGCGCTTCGCCTCGGCCTCGAGGGCGGCGTGCGAGACGAGCTCCTCCCGCGACCGGCGTCGCTCCGCGATGAGCTCGAGGAAGTCGCGATCCCGGGCGAGCAACTCCGATTCGAGGTCCTTCCCCTCCACGCCGGTGAGCACCGCGATGGGCTGCCCGTGGCGAGTCAGGACGATCCGCTCCCTCTGGGAACGAGCGACGAGGCCGCTCAGGGTGGCCTGCGCTTCTCGAACTCCGACGAACTTCATAGGATCTCTCCCGTGGTCCTGGGACCCTTGCACCTGACGTGAAGAACGACGACGCGCTCGTGCTCCTCGATGACGTCGTAGAAGACCCGGTAGTCGCCGACTCGGAGCTGCCAGATGAAGTCGCCTCCGCCGAGGCCGAGCCGCTTCCTGCTTCCGTGAGTGGACGCTGGCCGCTCCCGGAGGTTCCTGGCGATCGCGTCGAGGGCGCGTACGCGGTCGAAGGCCCGCAGCATCTTCAGTTCCGCGGCCGCCTCTCGCTGATACTCGACCGAGTACATGTACAGCGATATGTATATCCACTCCGCGATATGGTCAACGAGGGCCCCGACCGGGAGTGGAGGTCCATCGTCCAGGGGGTCCTGCTCCACCTCGGGCGGAGCCGGGTGCCCTTCGGTCCTGGACTCACGGCCTGCCCCGTCGATGCCCTCTGGGCGTGAACGCCGGGAGACGGCGCGCCGCCCGCTCACCGCGAGGGCAGGACCACGCCCGGAACCTCCGCGAGCCCGAGCCGCCGCGTGATGGCCGGGGCGAGCCGGCCGGCGGCAATCCACTCGCCGATCCAGCGGAGCCCCGCCGCGCTCGCCTCCCGGTTCCGCTGCGACCACTCCCCCCCCCCCCAGAGGACGCCTACGAGCGAGCGCTCGGAGAGGAGCGCGAGGTTCATCGGGATCTTCGGAATCCCCCCGGCCGCGAAGCCGACGACGAGGAAGCGGCCGCCGAAGGCCGTGCGCCGGATCGCCGGCTCGAGGGTAGGCTCGTGAGCTCGGACGGCCGCGGGAGGTATTGTCTCTGCGTGCATCTACGGGTGACGAGGTACGAGGCGCCCTGAAGAACCCGTCGCGGAGCGGTCACGGGCTGCTGCCCAAGACACCGACCGTGCCGACCGGAACCGCCCGAAGTCACACGAACGGCACTCTCCGCGATGGTTTGCGGCTCGACCGCTCCGGACGAACGGCGGAGCTCCCGGACGGGGCCCCCGCCATGGCCACGGGCACGGAGGGGCACTAGAATGGGGATCGCGATGCGGGCACTCAAGGCACACGTGAAGGGCGGACGGCTCGTGGTCGATGAGCCCACCAGCCTGCCCGAGGGCACCGAGGTCGAGCTCGTCGCCGTGGACGACGAGGTGCTCGCGAGCGGCGGGGACTACCTCGACGACGAGGAGCGCGAGCGGCTGCACGAGGCCATCGAGCGTGGGCTCGAGGACGTGCGCGCCGGGCGCACCGTCGATGCGCGCGAGGTGATCGCGGAGCTCCGCGCCAGGGCGGCTCGACGGTGAAGGTCGAGCTGTCGGCGAAAGCCAGGGCGCAGGTCCGTGAGATCGACGCCTGGTGGCGGGAGAACCGTCAGGCCGCGCCGGACCTCTTCACCGACGAACTCGACCGCGCGCTGTTCGCGCTCGAGGAAACGCCGGCGCTCGGCGTGCGGTACGCGCCGAGGCCCAGCGTGCGTCGCCTGCTCCTGAAGCGCAGCGGGTACCACGTGTACGCGCAGGAGGAACCGGAGCGCGTCTTTGTCGTCGCGGTCTGGAGCGTCTTCCGACGGCGTGGCCCGCGGCTGTAGCGTGTGGCTCGCTCGTGGTGTGGATGCCAAGCGACCACCATGTGGTCGATCTTCATCCACGGCGAGCCGCGCGAAGGAGAAGGGCTACCGACCGCTTCGCCCGGGGACGCCGGCCTCACCGCCCTCGACGCGGCCAGCGGTACCGGTTCTGCCCCCCGATGCGGAGGTTGACCAGCAGGATGGGCTCCTCCTCGTCGGTCGGAACCCAGCAGAGGACCAGGAACTCCCTCGCCCCTGCGTCCAGGAGGTACTCACGGAGCGCCACGGTCTTGCCGCCCATCCTCCGGCGCCGCACCGGGGCCATGGCCTCGAACGCCGCCAGGTTCGCCACCATCGCCTGGTGGCTCGCCTCGAGCCGCTCCACGAACCGCAGGGCGCCGAGGGCCGCGTACTCGTCCAGGAACGCCCGGAGGCGGCGGGCGTAGAGGGGCGTCGCGACGACCGGCCGGCTCACCGGGTCCTTCGCCGCTCGGCGCCAAGCGCCTTCTTCTTCGCCCGGGCGAAGAGCGCATCGAGCTCCCTGGCCTCGATGGCCTCGCCGGTGAGCTGGTAGGCCTCCCACGCCTCGAAGGCTTCGGCCTCGAACAGCGCGTCCGCCTCGGCGGCCTCGAGCGCCGGCGTGCCGACGGCCTCGAGCACGGCGGCCATGGTCCGCCCGGTCCTCCGGGCTACCCGATCGAGCGTCCGCGCGAAGGCGTCGCTCACCCTGACGTTGAGCTGCCGGCTCATCGCGCCTCCAGGACGACCTAGCAAATGCTATCTATTGCTAGGTCGGTCGTCAACGTCGCTCGCTCACCGCGACGGCACGACCACGAGCTTCCCCTGGGCCCGCCGGCCGAGCAGATCCTCCAGCGCGCCCGGAACCTCCGCGAGCCCGAGCCGCCGCGTGATGGCCGGGGTGAGCCGCCCGGCGGCGATCCACTCGCCGATCTTCCGGAGCCCCGCCGCGCTCGCCTCCCGGTTCCGCTGCGACCACTCTCCCCAGAAGACGCCGACGAGCGAGCGCTCCGAGAGGAGCGCGAGGTTCATCGGGATCTTCGGGATCTCCCCGGCGGCGAAGCCGATGACGAGGAGCCGCCCGCCGAAGGCGGTGCTCCGGAGCGCCGGCTCGGAGAGCGCCCCGCCGGCCGGGTCGTAGACGACGTCCACGCCGCGCCCCCCGGTGAGCTCCTTCACCCTCTGGCGCAGGTCCTCCCTCGCGTAGTCGAGCGTCTCGTCCGCGCCGAGCCTCCTGCAGATCTCGAGCTTCTCCGGGGAGGAGGCGGCGGCGATGACCCTCGCGCCGAGGATCTTCCCGAGCTCGACCGCCGCGGTGCCGACGCCCCCCGCGGCGCCGAGCACGAGGAGCGTCTCGCCGGCCTGGAGCCGGGCGCGGTCCTCGAAGGCGTGGAGCGTCGTCCCGTAGGTGATGAGCGAGGCGGCGGCGAGGTCGGCGGCGAGCGAGGCGGGGCGCGGGATCACCCGCTCGGCGGAGACCGCGCACGCCTCGGCGAAGGCCCCCGTCGTCGTCGTGGCCATCACCGCGTCGCCCACGCGGTGCTCCCGGACCCCCGCGCCGACGGCGGTGACGACGCCGGCGAGCTCGATCCCCGGCACGAACGGCAGGGCCGGCTTCACCTGGTACTTCCCCTGGACGACGAGGGCGTCCGGGTAGTTGAGCCCCGCCGCCTCGACCCGGACGAGGACCTCCTTCTCCCCGGGCACCGGCGCCGGGACCTCCTCCACGGAGAGACCCGAGACCGGACCGTACTCCCGGCAGACGAGGGCGCGCATGGAGGCCTCCTTCCGAACCGACGGATGGTGGTTTCGCGAAACGGAATCGAGTACCGCACCGTAACACTCCGTCATTGCTTCGCGCAACGCATCCACCTATGATCGCAGCGGCTTCCCAGGGAAACGGAACGAGAGGGAGAGAACCGCATGCCGGCCGCCACCCCCAGCCGGAAGCCGGGCGCGACCCCGGACCGGAAGTTCGTCACCGCCCTCTCCCGCGGGCTCGACGTCCTCCGCTGCTTCGGCCCCCGCGACCGCTGGCTCGCGAACCAGGAGATCGCGAAGCGGACAGGCCTCGCGAAGCCGACCGTCTCCCGCCTCGCCTACACGCTCACGAAGCTCGGCTACCTCCGCTTCTCCGATCAGACGAGCAAGTACGCCCTCGGCAGCGCGGCGATCAGCCTCGGCTACGCCGCGCTCGGGCAGCTCGACGTGCGCCGGATCGCGCGCCCGCTCATGCAGGAGCTCTCCGAGCACACGAAGACCTCCGTCCACCTCGCCGTGAACGACCGGCTCTCCATGCAGGTCGTGGACACCTACTGGCACTCGGCCGCCTTCGTCATCGACATCGGCTCGCGCGTTCCCGTCGCCACGACCTCGATCGGGAGGGCCTGGGCCTGCGCGCTCCCGCCGGAGGAGCGGAAGCGCGTCCTCGACGCGATCCGCGAGGCCCGCCCGGAGGAGTGGCCGGTCGCGAAGAAGCGGTTCGAGCAGGCCTTCGCCGACTACGAGGAGTACGGCTTCTGCTTCGGGCTCGGCGACTGGCGGCGCGAGGTGAACGCGGTCGCCGCCCCCTTCCAGCCCGGCGACGGCTCGGGGCCGGTGGTGATCGGCTGCAGCGGCCCCGCCTTCCAGCTCGAGCCGGAGATGCTCCGGCGCGAGGTGGGGCCGCGCCTCCTCGCCCTCGTCGGGAACCTCCGCTCCGGCCTGCCGGTGGATTGAGGAGGCGCCTCTCCGGGAGGAGAGGGCCCTCTTGCACGAAGCCATCGATCGCGGCGCCGGATCCAGGCCCGTTCGTGGTTCGACAGGCTCACCACGAACGGTCTTGCGTGCAACCGAGGTGCTCTTCTGGGGCCTTCTTCATGGTGGCCTGCTGGTCCGTTCGCCCTGAGCCTGTCGAAGGGCGAACGCCGCGGCTCGATGCGAGTGATCACGGCCACTACGGCCACTACATCGTCCCGCCGCTCACGTCCCTGACCTTCCGCGCGGCGACGACCCCGCAGCGCTCCCCGCACGCCGCGCAGACCTCGTAGGTCATCTCCTTCACCACGAGCACGTCCGGGTGATCCTCGGCCGGCGCGAGCGTGACCCCGCAGGTGGGGCAGGTGAGCTCCGCCACCCGCTCCTTCCGCGAGAGGACCATCGAGCGGCGCACGTCGGGCGGGCAGCGGGCGCACTCCACGCCGTAGAGCCACCCGGTCTCGCGGACGGGAGGGGTCTCGTCGAGATCGACGCCGCAGTACTGGCAGACCTCGGTCGCCACGCGGGATCCGTTAGCTCGCGATCCGCGCGGTGGCAACCGCCGTGGTGGGGGGAGGCTGGAGGCACCGCCCGGATTTGAACCGGGGAATGAGGGTTTTGCAGACCCTTGCCTTACCACTTGGCGACGGTGCCGTTCCGAGGGGCGTTGTATCGGAGGGCCGGGACGGCGTCAACGCGCCGCCGGACGGCCGGATCCCGGGTCGCCGCGCCTCGTCCGGACCTCCGCGCGGGCGACCTCGAGCCCCCGGCGCCGGAGGGCGGCGACGATCCCGGGGAGCTCCGCCGCGGCCGCGCGCGCGAGGGGCGGCGCGGGGCGGATCAGGATCTCCACCCCCGCGGGCCCGGCGCGGACCTCCACGTCCATCGAGCGGCCGAAGGAGAGCGCGAGGGGCTCGCCGGCACGGACGCGGGACGCGTCGATCGCCGGAGGGAGCGTCCGCACGAGCGCCCGGAGCTCCGCGATCGAGACTTCCCCCTGGCCGGGCTCGCCGTGCGAGGGGCGGCCGGCCGCCTCCGCCGCTCGCTCCGCCCGCTCCTTCTCCCGCGCCTCCTCCGGTTCCGCGCGCGGCTCCGCCCGCTCCCCCGCCCTCCGGAGCGCCTCGCGGAACCTCGCCGCGGGGGCCGCCCC
>JBBIPT010000209.1:0-7291 GCA_037442705.1 Anaeromyxobacter sp. | reverse complement strand
CCTACCGGTACTGGCCGGACGGGCTCCGGAAGGGGAGGACCGACCCGAACGGCCTCGAAGAGGCCCGTTGCTACGACCCGGCGGGTAGACTCAGCACCATCGTGACGGCGAAGGAAGCGATCGCGGACACGTGCGCGGACCCCTACCGGATGGTCTCGCGGTTCGACTACGCGCACGACGCGAACGGGAACCGGACCCGTCAGCATGAGCGGCGGACGGACCCCGTCTCGCAACTCCTCGGTGCGGCGGAGGAGACGCGGTACGGGTACGACCCCCTCGACCGGCTCGTGGGGGTCGCCTACCCGGACTCTACGGCGGTGCTCTACCGGCTCGACCCTGTGGGGAACCGGACCGGGGAGCGGCGTGCGCCCACGTCGAAGGTGCTCGCGCTCACGGTGGCGGCCTTCGCGGCGCTCGCGCCCGGGGACGCGCTCGCGGACGTCGTGTCCACCTACAACCGGGTGGACTGGCTCGTCGCCCAGGCGGACTCGAAGGCGCCGGGGGAGCCGTGGTCAGCCGAAGAGCTCCGAGTGGGAGCCGAGGCGGACGAGCTGTAGCCGCGCGTCGTCTGGCTTGCGATAGACGAGCAGGAGATCGCCGCGGACGTGGCACTCGCGGCAGTCGTTCCAGTCGCCGGTAAGCGGGTGGTCGCGGTTGGCCGCAGGGAGCGGGTCGTCGGTCGCGAGCGCGGTCAGGATCGGGCGCAGGAGCCCGTCGAGCCGGCCGCGGAGGACGCCCTTCGACTCGCGCTTGAAGTCCCGCCGGAAGGCGGTGGTGGGCTCAATGCTTCGAGGGCTCTTGCGCATTCAGGTCGGCCATCAGGTCGTCGACGGAGCCGAAGCGGCGGGGTCGGCCCCGGCGGGCCTCCTCGATGGCGGCCTTGGTGGTGGCGTTGGGAACCTTCACCTGGAAGGGGAGCGCCTTCTCGGCGGCGACGCGGGTGAGGAGGACGCGAACCGCGTCGGAGATGGAGAGCCCCATGGCCGCGAGGGCCTTCTCGGCCTTGGCCTTCACCTTCTCGTCGAGGCGGACGTGAACCATGGTGGTCGTTGCCATGAGATACAGTGTAACTCAAGAAGCCCTGGCGCGCCAGCCGCAGCGGGAAGCCCTCGGCGGGGATCGGCCCGGTAGTGGGCCTGTCGACGAGGCCGTCTGGCGGTCTCCCGCGACGCCACCACCTCGGACCCCCGAGGATCCCGGAGGATCCCGAACGAGAGCAATCTGAACCTTCGTGACTACGCGCCCATTCGGGGGCCCTGAGGGTAGGCGCCGCGTCTCCCGTATGTCTCCTGGACGCTGGGGGAAGACCGGGGACGGGCGGGGACGCACGGGGAAGGAGCGCGCGGATCCAAGGGGGCTTCGCGACGGGCGAATCTGCGAAAAGGCGTGGGCTGTCGCATGGTTAGAGTTTGCCCGTCGAAAAACTTCAAATCCCTTTTCCCGCTCCATCTAACCCCTCGGTCCGCCGGGGGGGGGTCTTCGCGTCGCTCCGTCTCCTGTATGTCTCCTGCCGTCTCCTGCCGGTCGAGGAGTCGCACCGCCTCCCGTTTCACGTCCGGCGTGAGGTGCGAGTAGCGGAGCGTCATCTCGATGCTCTCGTGGCCGAGGAGCTCCTGCACGGCCTTGAGCGAGGCGCCACGCATCACGAGGTGGCTCGCGAAGGTGTGGCGGAGCCCGTGGCTCGTGATCCGCTTCCCGATCGCGGCGTCCTCGCGTATCGCAGCGAGGCTCGCTGAACGGGCTGCCAATGAGCCCCAATTCGCCGTGGCGATGGAGGGTGGTGGGCGGCAGCCACCTCCTTCAGGTATGCCGAGCGTTGCGGGCGCTGGAGCCCCGACGACGCCGCCGATACAACCTGCCGCACGCCCGCCTGTCATCGTGGGCGAGAATATGGCCCGAGTTCAGGAGTACGCGAACCGAGTCGGTGGGCATGCATACCGGGGCGAACGTCGACTTCGAACTCGGGATGCGGCGCAACCAACGGTGGATTCGTGACCAGATGAGAGAAGGGCGCGAAGTTGTCGACATCGGTCCCGACTTCGCTCGCCGAGCGGCAGAGGGTCGGCGCAGCCTCTTCTACGAGATGGAACGTAAACGCCTACGCGGGTATGCGGGTCATCGAAAGGTCTTCCGTCGCTCGGGCAACTCCGGCGGTGTGCCAGGCCTGGATTTCTAGCTATGGCCAGACGCGAAGATGCAGAGGAGATGGCCTTGGCCGAGTTCAGTGCGCTTCACGACCGGTACGGCTACCGCGCTCCCCTCATCACGAAGGACGGGTGGATCACACGGGCTGCGTTCGTGAAGGGGGACATCGGTATCGAACTTGAGTTCGACTGGCGCGACACATGCCTTAGCGTTCTGGTGGTTCGACTCGACAACGGGCATCTTCCGAAGGGTTACTACGTGGATGCTGGGCGCCCCTGCAGGAAGCACCTCGTCAGCGTCGCGCGGGAGCGCCGGTGGCCAAACGCGCCTCCGACGGCTCCTCATGTACGCGCCCATCGTGGCTCTGGACCCGAGGAGCTAGCTGAGGCAGCCGCACGGATCAGGGACTTGCTTGTGGGGTGGCTCGATCATCTCGAGGGGGAATGGCAGGAGATCTGGAGGTGAACTCCTCACGTCCCGGAAGCCCGTTGCCAAGACGCCGCGGGTACACTCACCCACATCGTGACGGCGAATGAAGCGATCGCGGAGAGCTGCGCGGACCCGGCCAGTTCGTGAAGGAGGAGTCCATCGCGGCGTTGCTATGCGACCGATCGTGATCTGGGCAACTGCGATGACCTCACTTGGCGGGAACGGATGGCGGACGCGACTGGATGGCCTGTCCGGCCGGCGTCACGGGACCAGCGTAACACTGCCGGTGCGCGTGACCTTCGCGATGAACGGCCGGTGCTCGCGCTCGAGCAGCTGCACCATCTCCGGAAGGGCCCGAACGAGAGCATCACCGATGGCGGCGCCCCGCATTCTCTTGCCCGGAGGATCCCGACCGAGAGTAATCTGAATCCTTCGTGATTACGCGCCCATCCGAGGGCCATGGGGGTAGGCGCCGCGTCTCCCGTATGTCTCCTGAACGCTGGGGGACGGCCGACATCCCCAGGCTGCGAACCGGACCGGGCTGGAGTTGATACAACACGAGCTTGACGTATCAGTCATGAAGACGACATAACGAGCAGTATGGTCTCGGGCATCCAGGCAGTGGAGTACTTCCACCTGCAGGTCTCCCGGCTGCTCCTCGCGGGGCCGGACAAGGGCGCCTTCGCGCTCAAGGGAGGCTGCAACCTCCGGTTCTTCTTCGAGAGCCCCCGGTATTCCGAGGACATCGACTTCGACGTGGGAGAGCGCGTCCCCGTCCACGTGCTCAAGGAGCGGATGGCGAAGCTCCTCGCCGGCCCGGCGCTGGCGTTGAACCTGCGGAACCGCGGCATCGAGGTGGCGAGCTCCTCCGCCCCGAAGCAGACGGAGACCACGCAGCGCTGGAAGATCGCCCTCGCGGTCCAGGGACTCGCCCTGCCGCAGCCGACCAAGATCGAGTTCTCCCGGCGGGCGACCACCGAGGAGGCGGTCTTGCAGGCGATCTCGCCGAGCGTCCTCGCGGAGCACCAGGCGATCACCTTCCTCGCGCCGCACTACCCCCTGGAGCCTGCGATCAGACAGAAGGTGAAGGCGCTGGCCGATCGCAGGGAGGTCCAGGCGCGCGACGTCTTCGATCTCGGGGCCGTCCTGATCCCCCGGACCGGCGGGGAGCCCTCTGCGCTCCAGGCCGACCGCTCGGTCCTGAAGGCCGCGCTGGAGCGAGCGATGTCCGTCACCTACGACGATTACAAGAGCCAGGTCGTCTCCTACCTGCACCCGGACCAGCGAGGCTCGGCGGGGGCGCCCGAGGCGTGGGACGCATTCCAGATGAAGGTCGTGGACTACCTCGACGGCGCCCTGTCGAAGCACCGGGGGATCGAGAGATGAGCGCGGTGGACGTCCTCGGGCGGCTGCGCGCGCTGAGCGTTCCGGCGGTCACGACGTCCGATGCGGCCGCGGCGGCGGGCCTGTCCATCGAGGCGGCGAGCCACGCCCTGCGCCGCCTGGCCTCCGCCGGGCTCGTGATCCCGGTTCGCAAGGGGCTCTGGGCCTTGCGTGAGTCGCCGGACCCGCTCGGCCTCGCCGACTACATCACCGCGCCGCACCCGAGCTACGTCTCCCTCCAGACGGCGCTCCATCTGCACGGGATGGTCGACCAGATCCCGGACGTGACGTACCTCGTCTCGCTCGGTCGCACGGCGCTGGTGCGCACACCCATCGGGACGTACAGCGTTCACCACGTCGGGCCCCGGTTCTTCGGTGGCGCGGTGCTCGACCACCGAACCGGCGTGCGCCTCGCTTCGCCCGAGAAGGCGCTGGTGGATTTCCTGTACCTCTCCCCGACGCGCTCGCGGCTCTTCGCGCGCCTCCCGGAACTCGAGGTCCCTCCCGGATTCGACCGCGCCGAGGCACGCCGGTGGGGATCGCTCATCCCCTCGGCGCGGGTCCGGACCATCGTCGTGCGGGAGCTCGATCGCCTCCTCGGCCCGAAGCGTGCCCGGCCCCCCGTTTCCGCACCGAAGAGGGCTCCGGCGCCAAGGCGGCGCTCTACGCCTGGGCGGTGATTCCATTCCGGGCACGGACCGCGCCACCTTCGGCCAGGTCCTTGCCCGATCTGCCCTGCGACCTGCCCAAGGGGGATCGCACGCGCGGGCACCGCGGAGGTCGGGTCGAGCGGGCGGCGCCGGCCCCGGGGCTGCCGCCGCTCCTCGCCCAGCTCCTCGCGAAGCAGGCCGCGACCGGGCTCCCGCCCGCCTACCTCCCCAAGGACGAAGGAGACGACCCGTGAACAAGAAGCTCCTCTCGCTGTACGGCCTCAAGTGGAACCCCTTCTCCCCGGACGTGCCCGTCGAGGCGCTCCATCCCTCCCGGCGCATCGAGTCCTTCTGCTGGCGCGTCGAGCAGCTCTCCGGCGAGGGCGGCTTCGCCCTCGTCACCGGCGACCCCGGCACCGGGAAGTCGGTGACCCTGCGGATCCTCAACGAGCGGCTCTCCGGCCAGCGTGACGTGAAGGTGGGCGTGCTCACCCGCCCGCAGGCCGGCCTCGCCGACTTCTACCGGGAGATGGGCGACCTCTTCGGCGCGGAGCTTCACCCGCACAACCGCTGGGCCGGGTCCAAGATCCTTCGCGATCGCTGGCAGACCCACATCGACGCCGCGCTCTCCCGGCCGGTCCTCATCGTGGACGAGGCCCAGGAGATGCTCCCCGTCGTCCTCGCCGAGCTGCGGCTCCTCGCCTCGACTCGCCTCGACTCGCACATCCTCCTCACCGTGGTGCTCGCCGGCGATGGCCGCCTCGTCGAGCGCTTCCGCTCGGACGAGCTCCTCCCGCTCGGGAGCCGGATGCGTGTCCGGCTCGCCCTCGAGCGGGCGAGCGCGGAGGAGCTCTCGGAGTGCCTTGAGCACGCGCTCCAGAAGGCCGGTGCGCCGAAGCTCATGACCCCCGAACTCGTCTCGACGCTCTGCGATCACGCCCAGGGCAACCACCGCACCCTCATGAACATGGCCGGCGAGCTCCTCGCCGTGGCCGCCCAGCGCGAGGCCCGACAGATGGACGAGAAGCTCTTCCTCGAGACCTTCGCCCCGCCCGCGCCGCCCGCGGCGAAGGCCGCGGGCCGCCGCCGGTGAGCCTCCTCCCGGTCGAGCCCGCGCACCGCCTCGCCGCCCGCGCCGAGGAGCGCCGCTGGCTCGTGACCGGGCTCTGGGCCGAGGAGGCAGTCGGCATCGTCGGCGGCGAGCCGAAGTGCTGCAAGTCCTTCCTCGCCCTCGACCTCGCCGTGTCCGTGGCGGCAGGCACGCCCTGCCTCCGCTGCTTCCCGGTGAGCCGCGCCGGGCGCGTCCTGCTCTTCGCCGCCGAGGACGCGCTCCACGTGGTCCGCCGCAGGCTCGAGGGCATCTGCGCCGCCGCCGGCGTCGCGCTCCCGGATCTCGACGTCCAGGTGATCACCGCGCCCACCGTGCGGCTCGACCTCGAGGCCGACCGGGCGAGCCTCGACGAGACCGTCGCCGAGCTCGCGCCGCGCTTGCTCGTCCTCGACCCCTTCGTGCGCCTCCACCGGATCGACGAGAACGCCTCGGGCGAGGTGGCGCCGCTGCTCGCCTACCTCCGCGAACTCCAGCGCCGCCACGGCGTCGCCGTCGCCCTCGTGCACCACGCGAAGAAGGGCGGCGGCCGCGCCCGCGCGGGCCAGGCCCTCCGCGGCTCCTCCGAGTTTCACGCCTGGGGCGACTCGAACCTCTACCTCCGCCGCCACGGCGACGATCTCACCCTCACCGTCGAGCACCGCGCCGCTCCGTCGGTGCCCGCGATCGCGCTGGAGCTCGCCCAGCGCGGCGACGCGCTCGCGCTCGAGGTCGCCGCGCGCGGTGCCGCCGCTCCTCGCGACCCGTCACCGCCCGCGTCCGTTGACGAGCGCATCACCCGCGCCCTTGCCGATGCCGCCGGCCCGGTCTCGCTCGCCGCGCTCCGCGCGAGCCTGCGGATCCGCAACGCCACCCTCTACGAGCGCCTCGCATCCCTCACCGCCGCGGGCGACCTCGTGCGCTCGCCGGACGGCTACCGCCTTACCCAGGGCTGACCTCTTCCCGCTTCCGCTTCCCGATCGCCCTACAGCGCGCGGGAACCGGAACGCGGAAGTCCATCAGGAAGCCTGCCCGAGGCGCCATCGCGGAGCGTGCTCATGCTCACGGCGGCCGAGGCGGCGGCGAAGGAGAAGCGGCGGCTCGAGCACGGGAGCCCGCTCGCCTGCGTTCACTGCGCGCTCTCGCCGCTCGCGCACGCCCACGGGATCGGCTGCTCGAACTACACCGCACGGACGGCGCCGCGCTACGGCGCGAGCTGCACGGTCCCCGGCTGCGAGTGTACGGGCGGCTACTGCCCGCGCGAGGAGGACTGACGGTGGCCGACCTCGGCGACCCGGCGGGCCTCGTCGCGCTCTCGGAGCGCTTCTTCGAGGCGCTGCTCGTGGACCACTACTCGCCGCGGACGGTGGGCGCCCCGCAGGACGTGACGCGCGAGCTCCTCGAGCGCTTCAAGGCGTGGCAGCACGCGTATCGCGACGAGGAGGGGCACGGGCTCGCCGTGCTCTCGCAGGGAGAGCGAGCCGGAGGAGAGCGACGAGGACCGGTAACGCGCCCGGGAAGGGCCGATGGCGAGGCGGAACAGGAGGCACTAAAATGGGGATCGCGATGCGGGTGCTCAAGGCGCATGTGAAGGGCG
>JBBIPT010000208.1:0-7326 GCA_037442705.1 Anaeromyxobacter sp. | reverse complement strand
CGGCCGCCGCCCCCGGCATCACCGGGCCGCCGCCCCCGGCATCACCGGGGCGAGCGGATCGGGCCGCGCCCGCTCCCCATCCGGCTTCTCGCAGGCGCCGTCCACCCGCCGGAGCGTCTCGAGCATCCGCTCGGCGGGGATCGCGGCGGTGACCCGCTCCGGGACCTCGCGCCCCTTCGAGTCGATGAAGACGACCGTGGGCATCCCGACGACCCCGTACTTCGCCGTGAGGGCCTGGAAGGCCTCGGAGTCGTCGGTCCCGTCGAGCTTCACCGCGACGAACCGCTCCGCCTCCTCGCGGACGCGCGGATCGGCCCAGGCCACGACGTCGAGCTCCTTGCAGGCGGTGCACCACTCGGCCCAGAAGTCGATGATCACCGGCCGCCCCTCGGCCTTCGCGAGGGCGAGCGCCTCCGCCTCCTCGCCGAGCCAGGCGAAGCCGCCGGACCGCTCGCGCGCGCGGGCCCCCGCCGCCCCCGCCCCGTAGACCACGGCGCCGGCGAGGAGGGCGACGCCGGCCGCCTTCGCGAGCCGGACGAGCCACGGCGCACCGAAGCCGCCGTGGAGGGCGCCGAGGAGGACCCCGGCCGCCGCCGCACCGGCCGCGAGGAAGGCCGCCTCCCGGGCCGCGCTGAACAGCGGCTTCACGGCGGGGAAGGCGTCCTTCAGGAAGACGCCCGCCGCGGCGAGGAGCGCGACGCCGAAGACCGACTTCACCGAGTCCATCCACGGGCCGCTCTTCGGGAGCGAGATCGAGAAGGCGCCGATCGCGAAGAAGAGGAGCCCCATCCCGAGGGCGTAGACGAACATGATGCCGAAGCCGAACGCGACGGAGCCCTTCGCCGCGACGAAGGTGAGGGCGGCCGCGAGGACCGGGCCCGTGCAGGGGGCCGCGATGATCCCGGAGACGAGCCCCATCCCGAACGCCCCGGCGAGCCCGGCGCCCCCCACCGTGCTGAGGCGCCCCTGCAGCGAGGAGGGGAGCCGGAGCTCGAAGGCGCCGAACATCGAGGCGGCCATCGTCGCGAGGACGAGGGCGACGAACCCGATGACCCACGGGTTCTGCATCACGCTGCCGAAGGCCTTGCCGCCGAGGGCCGCCCCGACGCCGAGGGCGGAGTACATCACGGCGATCCCGAGGACGTAGAGGCTCGAGAGGGCGACGGCCTCCCGGCGCGTCCCGGCGCTGCGCGCGCCGAAGATCGACACGGTGATCGGGATGAGGGGGTAGACGCACGGCGTGAGGCTCGTCGCGATCCCCCCGGCGAAGGCGACGGCGAAGGCGAGCACGGACCCCTCGGCGAGGAGTGCACCCAGACGGAGGTCGCTCGTGGCCCCCGCGGGCCCGGCGAGGAGCAGGTCGGGGACGTAGGCGACGCCCAGGAAGGCGAGGGCTGCGAGGAGGATCCGTGTGGCGATGCGCATGGAGGACTTTCTGCTACAAGATCAAAAACTGCTGTCTAGCCCGTGACTTGGCGGCGGGCAACCCTTGACCGGGTTCCCGATTTCCATATACTCGACTCGGGCCGTCCACGTTCGGCGCGCCCGCCCCCTGCATCCATGAGAGGTTCCGGGCGCGATGAAGATTCCCATCTACCTGGATTACCACGCCACGACGCCCGTGGACCCGCGCGTGCTCGAGACGATGCTCCCGTACTTCTCCCAGGAGTTCGGGAACGCGGCCTCGAAGAGCCACTCCTTCGGATGGCGCGCGGAGGAGGCCGTCGAGGCGGCCCGGGAGGCGGTCGCGAGGCTCGCCGGCGCCACCCCGAAGGAGATCGTCTGGACGAGCGGGGCGACCGAGTCGATCAACCTCGCGATCAAGGGCGCGGCGGAGTTCCACCAGGAGAAGGGGCGGCACCTCGTCACCTGCGCGACCGAGCACAAGGCCGTGCTCGACTCCATGCACGCGCTCGAGCGGCGCGGGTTCGAGGTCACCTTCCTCGAGGTTGGGCGGGACGGGCGGCTCGACCCCGAGCGGCTCCGCGCCGCGCTGCGCAAGGACACGATCCTCGTCTCGGTGATGCACGCGAACAACGAGACGGGCGTCCTCCACCCGATCGAGGAGATCGGACGGATCACCCGGGAGGCGGGGATCCTCTTCCACTGCGACGCCGTCCAGTCGGCGGGGAAGATCCCCTTCGACGTGGAGCGGGCGAACGCCGATCTCGTCTCCCTCTCCGCCCACAAGATGTACGGGCCGAAGGGCGTCGGGGCGCTCTACGTCCGGCGCAAGCCCCGCGTCCGGCTCGTCGCCCAGATGGACGGCGGCGGGCACGAGCGGGGGTTCCGCTCCGGGACCCTGAACGTGCCGGGCATCGTCGGCTTCGGCAAGGCGGCGGAGGTCGCCCTCGCCGAGCGGGAGGCGGAGGCGGCGAGGGTCCTCGGCCTGCGCGAGCGGCTGCGCGAGGGGCTCCTCGCCGGGCTCGACCTCGTCACGGTGAACGGCAGCCTCGAGCACCGGCTGCCGGGCAACCTCAACGTCTCCTTCGCCTACGTGGAGGGGGAGGCCCTGATGATGGCCATCAAGGACGTGGCCGTCTCCTCCGGCTCGGCCTGCACCTCCGCCTCGCTCGAGCCCTCCTACGTCCTGCGCGCGATGGGCGTCGGCGACGACCTCGCCCACTCCTCCATCCGCTTCGGCGTCGGGCGCTTCACGACCCGGGAGGAGATCGACCACGTGACGCGCCTCGTCGTGGAGAAGGTGAAGAAGCTCCGCGACATGTCGCCGCTTTACGAGATGGTGAAGGAGGGGATCGATCTCGGAAGCGTCGAGTGGGCAAATCCCCATTAGGAACCGGATCCGGGGCTCCGGGGTCTCACCGGGGTCGTGGTGCGAAGGGAAGGTCAGGATGGCGTACTCCGAGAAGCTCATCGACCACTACGAGAACCCGCGCAACGTGGGCTCCCTCGACAAGGGCGACCCCGACGTCGGTACGGGGCTCGTCGGCGCGCCCGCCTGCGGCGACGTGATGAAGCTCCAGATCCGGGTGAACGACCAGGGGGTCATCGAGGACGCGAAGTTCAAGACCTTCGGCTGCGGCTCGGCGATCGCCTCCTCCTCGCTCGTCACCGAGTGGGTGAAGGGCAGGACCCTCGACGAGGCCCTCACGATCAAGAACACCGAGGTCGCGGCCGAGCTCGACCTCCCGCCGGTGAAGATCCACTGCTCGGTCCTCGCCGAGGACGCGATCCGCGCGGCGATCGCCGACTACCAGAAGAAGCACGGGATCGCGCCGGCGGAGGCGCCCGCCGGTCCCGGCGCCCGCGCGGACGGCGTCCTCGATCCCGGGATCTAGAGGGGCGGAGCGATGGGCGGCATCGACATCAGCCCCAAGGCGGCGGACCGGATCAAGGCCCTCTCCGCGGAGAAGGGGACCCCGGCGGGCGGGCTGCGGCTCGGCGTGAAGGGGGGCGGCTGCTCCGGCCTCTCCTACTTCGTGGACTGGGCGAGGGAACCGGCGAAGCACGACCGCGTGATCGAGCGGGACGGGGCGCGAGTGTTCGTCGACCCGAAGAGCGCGGTCTTCCTCCAGGGCACGACGATCGACTGGCAGCAGACGCTCATGCAGACCGGGTTCGTCTTCCGGAACCCCAACGTGAAGACGGCCTGCGGCTGCGGGGAATCGTTCACGGTTTGAAGGTGCCATCCTTCCGTGGTACCCGTTCCCGCCTTCCGGGGCGGGCGGTGCCGCGGCCCGGCCGGCGGCGGGGTGAGCCGGCCCCGCGGAGGGCGGGAGAACCGACTTGACCTGCTGGAGCTGCGAGAAGGACGTGGAGCCCGGGGA
The DNA here is from genome assembly GCA_037442705.1 of Anaeromyxobacter sp. Taxonomy (GTDB): domain Bacteria; phylum Myxococcota; class Myxococcia; order Myxococcales; family Anaeromyxobacteraceae; genus Anaeromyxobacter. The sequence goes on along the minus strand of JBBIPT010000208.1, from coordinate 3,538 downwards.
CGTCCTCTGCCCGTCCTGCAGGAAGATCCAGCCGGTGGGGCGCTCCGAGGACTACTTCTCGCTCCTCGGGCTGCCCCGGGACTACGCGATCGACCCCGCCGTCCTCGACCGGCGCTTCCGCGACCTCTCCCGCCAGCTCCACCCGGATCGCTTCGCGCGGGCGGCGCCGCGCGAGCGGCGGATCTCGCTCGAGCGGGCGACGCGGCTCAACGACGCCCACCGCTACCTGAAGGACTGGCGGCTGCGGGCGGCCTACCTCCTCAAGCTCGCCGGCACGGACGTCTTCGCGGAGGGGCGCACCTTCGCGGACCCCGACTTCCTCGAGGAGCAGCTCGAGTGGCGAGAGCAGCTCGCCCTCGCCCAGGCGGACGGCGACGCGGACGCCCTGCGCCGCATCGCGGGCGACGCCCGGGAGCGGCTCCGGCGGATCGAGGGGGACGTCGCGGGACGCTTCGCCGACGAGCGCTGGTACTCGGACATGCCGGTGGACATCGCGCGCCGCCTCTCCCGGGCGCGCTACTACGACAACATCGTGGCGGACGCGGAGCGGGCGCGCGCGTCCCTGCGCACGGAGGGGTAGGGCGAGATGCCGAGGGCCATCGGGATCGATCTCGGGACGACGAACTCCCTCGTCGCCTTCGTGGACGCGCGGAACCGGCCAGGCGTCCTGCCGGTGGACGAGGGGCGCCCCCTCCTCCCCTCCGCGGTCCACTACGGCGCGGACGGCCCGCCCGAGGTCGGCGCCGCGGCGAGGCGGCGCGCCCCGGAGCGCCCGGTGGACACCGTGCTCTCCGTGAAGCGCTTCATGGGGCGGGGGCCCGCGGACGTGAAGCCCGAGGACCGCGGCATCTACCGGTTCGAGGAGACGGGCTCGGTCGTGCGGCTCGCCGTGGCCGGCGGCGCGCGGCTCGTCACCCCGATCGAGGTCTCCGCCGAGATCCTCCGCGTCCTCCGCCGCCGGGCGGAGGAGGCGCTCGGCGGGGAGCTCGGCGGGTGCGTGATCACGGTCCCCGCCTACTTCGACGACGCGCAGCGCCAGGCGACGAAGGACGCCGGGCGGCTCGCCGGCCTCGAGGTCCTCCGGCTCCTCAACGAGCCGACCGCCGCCGCCCTCGCCTACGGCCTCGACAAGCGGATCCAGGGGACCTTCGCCGTCTACGACCTCGGCGGCGGGACGTTCGACGTCTCGATCCTCCGGCTCGACGGGGGGGTCTTCGAGGTCCTCTCCACCGGCGGGGACACCCACCTCGGCGGCGACGACTTCGACCGCGTGGTCGCCGCGCGGCTCATGGAGGACGGGCTCTCGCCGAAGACGGCGTCCCCCTCGCCCGCCGTCCTCCGGGGCGCGGTCGCCGCCGCCCAGCGGATCCGCGAGACCCTCTCCTCCGAGGAGGCGGTGGAGGCCGAGGTGGAGCTCCCCGAGGGGTACCGGCTCCGGGCCCGGCTCGGCCGGGCCGAGCTCGAGGCGCTCATCCTCCCCGTCGTCGAGCGGACGGCGGAGCCGTGCCGGAACGCGCTGCGCGACGCGGGCGTCGCGCGGGTGGACGGCGTCGTCCTCGTGGGGGGCGCGACGCGAACCCCGCTCGTCCGCCGCCACGTCCGCGAGCTCTTCGGGCAGGAGCCGCTCGTCGACCTCGACCCCGACACGGTCGTGGCCCTCGGGGCGGCCGTGCAGGCGGACGCCCTCGACCGGGGCGGCCGGGAGGACGTGCTCCTCCTCGACGTGATCCCGCTCTCCCTCGGGGTCGAGATGATGGGCGGCGTGGTGGAGAAGATCGTCCTGCGGAACTCCACCATCCCGGCCTCCGCGAACCAGCAGTTCACCACCTACGCCGACGGCCAGACGGGGATGGTCGTCCACGTCGTGCAGGGCGAGCGGGAGCTCGCCCGCGACTGCCGCTCCCTCGCCCGCTTCACGCTGAAGGGGATCCCTCCCATGCCGGCCGGGATCGCGCGGGTGGAGATCACCTACGCGGTGGACGCGGACGGCATCCTCCAGGTCTCGGCCCGGGAGCTCACGACCGGGATCGAGCAGCGGATCCAGGTGAAGCCGACCTACGGCCTCTCCGAGGAGGAGGTCGAGAAGATGCTCGTGGAGAGCATCGAGCACGCCGCCGAGGACGTCGGCGAGCGCTTCGCCGTGGAGTGGCGGGTCGAGGCGGACCGGATCCTCGCGTCCCTCGAGTCCGCCTTCGCGCTGGACGGCGAGCTCCTCTCCCCCGAGGAGCGGGGGAAGATCGAGGACCGGATGCGCGGGCTCCGCGAGGCGATGGCGGGGACCGACTACCTCGCCGTGAAGGCCTGGATCGAGTCGGTGGACGCGGCCTCGAAGGAGTTCGCGGAGCGGCGGATGAACAAGCACGTCGCGAAGGCGATGGCGGGCCGCAAGATCGACGAGTTCGGCGCGGGGATCGCCCCCCACCCGCGCGCCCCCGGCGCCGACCTCGAGGACCCGGAGCGCTGATGGCGAGGGTCACCTTCCTCCCCGCGAACCGGAGCGCCGAGGTGGCGCCGGGGACGACGATCCTCGACGCCGCCGGGGAGGCGGGCGTGGAGCTCCCCTCGAACTGCGGCGGGGTCTGCGCCTGCACGACCTGCCACGTCTGGGTGGAGCGCGGGATCGAGTCCCTCTCGGAGATCGAGGAGCGGGAGGACGACAAGCTCCAGGAGGCGGCGGGGGTCGGACCCCGCTCCCGGCTCGCCTGCCAGGCGAGGGTCGGGCAGGAAGAGGTCCTCGTCCGGATCCCCGGGAACCGGATCGCGTCCTAGCGCCTGGGTCGCGGCACGAGAATGGAGCGCACCATGAAGTGGAGGGACGTCCGGGAGATCGCCATCGCCCTCGCCGAGCGCCACCCCGGCGTCCGGCCCCTCGAGGTGCGGTTCACCGATCTCCACCGCTGGGTGCGGGAGCTCCCCGGGTTCGACGACGATCCGGAGAGGTCGAACGAGAAGGTCCTCGAGGCGATCCAGATGGCCTGGCTCGACGAGGCCGAGGACTGACGCCCGCCCAGCCGGCCGCTGGCCGCCCGGGCCGCCGTTCCGCCGTGTGCTCGGCGCGCCCAGCTCGGGCGGGACGCGCGCGCTTGCGTGCGCCGCTCGATGCGCGTCGGTCCGAACTCACATCGGCGCCTTCGCTGCGCGGCGCCGATGCTCGGGCAACGGACCGCCGCGCCCTCGTGTGACTTCAGGCCGCGCGCGTTCCTCGGATCGTCCTGGCGGGCGCGCCTCACGAACACGCCCTTCGACAGGCTCAGGGCGAACGGCCGCGGGGTGCGCGGAGGCGTCTCGCGCTGTTTCTCGGGAGAGGGGGCTCCGGAGATCCTGGAGCCCCCCTCCCCCCACGGCACCGCAACGCGCCGGCTTCGGGGCTCCGCAGCGACCGGCGCGACTGCGCGTCTTCTGAAGACGCCTCCCCCACGGACCGCACTGCAAAGGGCGGGACACCGCGCTTCCGGAACCTCCTGAAGCCCCCGCGCGGTGGCTCGCACGGCTTTGCAGCCCTTCGACAGGCTCAGGGCGAACGGCCGATCATCGGCTC